>CAVEWV010000004.1:0-69671 GCA_963619535.1 Acutalibacteraceae bacterium
CGTTCCTAGAGTCGGCCGATTTCTCCGGCAAGAAGATCGCCCTGTTCGCCACCTCCGGCACCAGCGACATGGGCAAGACGCTCGAGGAGCTCAAGCCTCTCGCACCCGCGGCCACTTGGACCGGCGAGAAGCGCTTCGACGCCAATGCCTCTGCAGCCGAGCTGGCTGCCTGGGCGGAAGGGCTGGCGTAGCCTCGGGGTTGGCATGCGACAGTGCGGGCCGGGGGATGCGAGGTCGACGCCCGGCCCGCGCTGCCGCAGGTAGATGGCGCCCCCGCCTTGATGCGCGCCCGCCTTGATGCGCCCCCGCCGCAGGCTTGCAAGGACCGCCGATCTTTCGAGGTGGGGGAGACGTACGTTTCGATGCGCCTCGCCTGCCGACCTGCAAGGGCCGCCGGTCATTCGAGGCAGGGGAGGCGTACGTTCCGATGCGCGCCCTATCTGCTGACCCGCAAGGACCGCCGGTCATTCGAAGCAGACGCGGCGGCAATCTTTGCGAGTGCGCCTCGCCATGCTCGGACATGCATACGACGATGGCAGCAAAGGCGTTTTTAGGAGTGGTGGTGGCGTGCTCCCTGGCAGCAAAATCAGTTTCGGAGTAGCGTTTGCGCGCTGCGTGGTAGCGAAACGAGTTTCGGAGTAGCGTCGGCCCACCGTTGGGCAGCGAAACGAGTTTCGGAGTAGTCCGATTGGCCGATGGCTTCCCTTTCGCCCTGCTGGCTGGCAGAATCCGTTGGATTTACAACGGAATTTTGTTCTCTGAGGGTTTCGAAGCGCCCAAAATGCTGTGCCGGCCGGGTTAAAAGGGCTTGCAAGCGTTTTGCGCTACTCCGAAACTCGTTTTGCTGCCAACTCGCCCGCCCGCGCTACTCCGAAACTCCCCACGCAGCCATTTAGTCCAGCCGCTGCTGCTCTTGAACACGTTTCCCGGCCCCGAGAATCCTCTGGCGCATGAGAGTCGGCGGCCATTCGCGCCTCTTGCGCTTCTTTGGGTGGCTATCCTTATGGGATGAACTTGAGAGGCGGTCGGGGGGACGGATGAACAGGGTCGAAGAGGGGCTTGAGGCGACGGGGAAGGGATTCTCAGCGCGGGGGTGCGCGGGCAGCGCGGTGGGGTTCACGCTGCTGTTCGTCGCCAACACGGTGTTCATGAAGCTCGCAGTTTCGCCTTTGGCGTCGGGTGGCATCGCCTCCGATGCCGTGTCGACGGCGTTCCTGCTTTCGGGTGCGGCGGCGGGGCTTGCGATGGGGCTGCTCGCGCTGGAGCGCCGGCCCCGGGGTCTGCGTGCGGTCGCCCTTGCGGGTGGGGTGCTGCTCACTGCGGGCCTCGCTTTGTATGGCCGGGCGAGCACTGGGCCGGCGCCGGCGAGCCTCGCTGTTCTAGCGGCCATCCTCGCCGGCTTGGGCGACGTACTTTTGCTGCTCGGCTGGGGCAGGGTGCTTGCACGCCTTACGCCCAAGGAGTCTCTGTTCTGCGTGGCACTTGCGTATTCGGCGGGGTCGGTCGCGGGGACGCTGCTCGTCGGGTTTGCGCCGCAGGTCCTCGCTTTGACGGGCGGCGCACTCTGTGCGCTGGCCTCTTGCGCGTTCGGGCTGTCTGAGGGGCGCGCCTCGGCGGGATCGATCTGCGTGGCGGAGGCACCCGCGGCCGCATCGGCACGTCCCGACGAGGTCGCCGCCCCACACGCGTCCCCCGAGGCGGGCACTCTGGCAGACGTGGTCTCCTTCCTTTGGAAGCCCGTCGCGGCGGCGCTGCTCTGCGCGTTCATCACCGGGGCGGCCAATACCGCCGGCGCGGGGATAGGCCTTCGCTCGGCCGTGTTCGTCCTTTTGGGCACGGTCGTCATCGGCGGCTGTCTCGTGGCTGCCATCTGCCTGTCGGGCAGGCCTTTCAACCTGCGGCAGTTCTACCAGGTGTTCATTCCGCTTGCGGCCATCCTTGTCTTATGCATCCCGTTTCTCGACGCCGAGGTTCTTCCTGGCGGGGCGTTGCTGGCCTATGTCCTCAATGGGTGCGGCTTTGCGCTCATCGACATCGCAACCGTCTCGGCCCTGGCCACCTGCGCGCACGTGCTGCGCGTGCCGGCCGACGCCGTGTTCGGGGTGGAGAGGTTCCTGGGCGCGTTGGTCATGTTTGCCGGCGCGCAGGTGCAGCCTGCCTTTTCCGAGGGGGGCATGAGGACGCTGTGCGCCCTTGCGATCGCGGTGTTTCTCGGGGCGGTCGTGGTCTCGCTCGTGCGGGCAAGCGCGACGTATCCTGCGGCGACTGTGTCGCAGGGCATGGCGCCGGACGGAGGGACGGGCGCCGTTTCGAGGATGGGCGCGATGCCTGGCGCCGCTGTTGCAAGCGGATGTGCCCGACCCGCAGGGCCCGGCTCGTCAAGGCAGGCCGGCCGGCAGACGGCTTTCGAGGTGTCCGCATCCACCCAACCTGCCTGTCTCTTGGACGATGACGCCTGCTGCCGGGTCCTCTGCCAGAGGGGCGCGCTCACGCCGCGCGAGTCCCAGGTGCTCGGCTACCTCGTGCGCGGGCGCGGCTCCACATTCATTGGCGCCGAGCTCTGCATCTCGGCACAGACGGTCAAGACGCACGCCAAGCATATCTACGACAAGCTCGGCGTGCATTCGCGTGAGGAGCTGCTCACGCTCGTGGAGCGCACGCGCAGGGAAGGGGCTCGATAAAGATGCGATCGACGCGTCGCTTTCCCGATGCGTTGCTGCGACTGTGGCGTGGATTGAAGCCTTGCGTAATTGGGCCGCGGCGGCTCAGTTTCGTTTCCTTGGGGTCTAATCCCCTGACTGCCTCTGACGCAAAAGGGTCGGGTGTCCCTTTCGGGGCACCCGACCCTTTCCAGATGACGTGCGGTTTTGTGTGCGAAGCGGGCTTTACGCCTCGAGGCCTGCCAGGTACTGGCCCAGGACGTAGCCGTGCGTGCCGGCCATGCCGATGGAGGCGCCGCCGGCGGGCGTGGAGTAGTTGGCGCCCCAGCGGCCGCCCAGCGTGTTGCCGGCGGCGTACAGGCCCTTGATGGGCGTGCGGTTCTGACCCAGGACGTTCATGTTCTCGTCGGTGTCCAGGCCGCACAGCGTCACCATGACCATGGTCTGGGTGGCGGAGTTCGAGCCGGGCGCGGTGTAGTAGGGAGGCTCGTCGATCGCGATCATGCAGTCGGCGTCCTTGCCGAACTGCGTGTCCTGGCCGGCGTAGCACATCTCGTTGTACTTGGCCACCTCGTCGAGGATGGTGGGGATGACCTCGTCGGAGTAGCCCGCGTAGCGCAGGGCCGTCTCAAGGTCGTCGGCGCCGTAGACGGTCGCCAGGTTGCGCTCGGTGATGCAGGCGCTGCGCACGCCCGCGCCCTCGGCGCCGGCGTCAACCACGGCGGCCATGTCGGTCACGAGGTCGTCGTAGTACTGCGGGCGCGTGTAGTTGGGGCAGCCGTGGTCCACGGAGGCCTTCTGCACGGTCTGGAGCCACTTGGAGTCGGTGATGGCGCAGGTCAGGCCCACAGGCTGGCGACGCGTGGCCGGGGAGTACTGGCACACGGAGGCCTCGTTCATGAAGCGCTTGCCCTCGGCGTTCACCATCATGAAGGGCGAGTGGCCCCAGGGGCCGCCCGCGCCGCCGCCCATGTCCATCGTGGCGCGCGGGTTGGCCTCGATGAAGCCGCCCGCCCAGCAGCCCATCTTGTGGCCCGCGCCGTCGTTGGTGGTCATGCACACCGAGCCGTTGACGTAATCCTCCTTCTTGAGGCCGCAGCGCTCGTTCCACTCGGCCAGCTCGGTGATGAGGTCCCAGCACATCTCGCCGTTAGCCTCAAAGCCGCCGGTCGCCAGCACCACGCCCTTCTTGGCGACGTACTTGTGATATGCGCCGTCGGCGTCCTTGGCGATGACGCCGGTCACCGCGCCGTCCTCGTCCTGCGTGCAGACGACGGCCTCCTGGCCCCAGTACCACGTGGCGTTCTCCTGCGTGATGCGGTCGATGGTGTAGTTCCACATCTTGGTGATGGTGGAGAAGGAGGCCACGCCGTCCACGGGCTGGTCGTTGTAGGGGCCCCAGAACTGCGTGTCGCCGGCCCAGGTGTAGTAGCCGCCCGAGTAGATGGGGTAGTCGGCGCCGGTGGTGTGGCCGTACGCCACATGCACGCAGAGCTGCTCCTCGGTGAGGATCTCGTCGTCGGCGGGCACGGAGGCGAGCATGGCGTCCAGGCAGGGGCCGGAGTTCTCCACGTACTTGGCGATGAGCGACTGGTTGCAGCGGCCGCCGGCGCGGATGCAGAACTCGCGGGTGATGGCGCCCAGGTCGTAGTCGCCGAAGCCGCGGCTCTTGAGGAACTCGGAATTGAAGTTCGCGAACTCGCCGCCGATGTACTTGTGCTCCTCCTCAGAGGCCGCCTTCTCGATGACGGCGACGGTGGCGCCGGCGTCGTTGGCCGCCATGGCGCAGGCGGTGCCGGCATGGCCGCCGCCGCACACCACGACGTCGACTTCCACGGTGTCGACGATGTCGGACTCGGCGACCTCGGGCTTTTCGCCAAGCCAGTCGGTGGGATCGTTCATGTAGCCCAGGGGACGGGCGCCCGTGTACTGCTCGGGTGCGGCGGCCTCGTCGGCCAGGGCGGCGTTGGCGGCCAGACCCGCGACGGCGGCGGTGACGCCTGCGGCCTTGATGAAGTCACGACGTGCGATAGATGCCATGGTAATGCTCCTTGTCTGTGACGTGTCCTGGGCGCGGCGGCGGTTTGTGCGACAAGCGTCGCGGCGCCTCCTGCCGTGCCATTGCGTTTTGAACGATAGGCCTCGCGGCATTCCGGCCGCCATCGGCCAAAGGTGGGCTTGTGCCCCGCCGCTCCTCCGTCTTCGCTGGCGGAAGGGTCGGCCAAAGGTGGTATTGCATGGCAAAATCCCTGCAAGATGGCGGTTTCTAAGCTCGTCCCGGTCGTTTGGGGGTACCATCGCATGGAAGTCTTGGCTGACGGTGGCCCATGGTGGCTTGGAGCGGGAGGGGATCGGCATGGCAGGCGACGCGACTGGAGCTTTCTTCGACGATGAGATGCCCGAGCGGGTTTGCGACCTGGCGCAGGTGACGCGCGAGGAGTTCGATCTGGCCTCCTCCGACGGCGTCTCGTCGGTTGCGGGCTACATCTGGCGGGCCCCGGGGTTGCAGCGGCCCCGCGCGGTGGTGCAGCTCGTGCACGGCATGGCGGAGCACATCCTGCGCTACGGTCCTTTTGCCGCCTATCTTGCCTGTCACGGTTACCTCGTGGTGGGGCACGACCACATCGGGCACGGCAAGACCGCCCAGACGCCGTCGGGCTGGGGCGTGATGGAGCCTGGGCGCGGGGCCGACCACCTGGTGGGCGACGTGCATCGCGTGCGCAACTTCGTGGCGGTGCAGTACCCGGGCGTGCCGCATTTCGTCTTCGGCCACTCCATGGGGTCGTTCGTGGTGCGCAACTACCTGTGCGCCTACGGCAAGGGCCTGGCGGGCGCCGTCGTGTCCGCCACCGGCTGGCAACCTGTCACGGCCACCATGGCGGGCAAGATTGTGTGCGACGTCATCGGCAAGACCCGCGGCTGGCAGCATCGCTCGAACTTCGTGCACAACCTGGCCGACGGTGCCTACGAGCGGGCCTTTGGGCCCGAGGAGGGCGGCAAGCTCGGCTGGCTCACGCGCGACCCGGCCCAGCGCGACCTGTACGCCAAGGATCCGGCCTGCGGCTTCACCTTCTCGGTCGCGGCCTATCACGAGCTGTTCAGCCTGGTGGCGCGCTGCCAGAAGCGCGACCGCGTGTCATACATGCGCTCGGAGGTGCCCGTCCTGCTCATTGCGGGCGGCAGCGACCCGGTGGGCTCCAACGGCCAGGCCATCCCCAAGGTCGCCGCGCTCATGCGCAGGTGCGGCGTGCGCCACGTGACCGAGAAGATCTATCCCGATGCCCGCCATGAGCTGCTCAACGAGACGAACCGCGACGAGGTGTACGCCGACGTGCTTGCGTGGTTCGAGGCCTGCCTTAAGGCCAGCTCCAGGAAATAGGCTGACTTGCGGCGCTGGCGTTTGCGCCGTGTGTTTGCGGCGCGACGCAGGCGGACGCGAGGTCGCGCATAGTTTCGCTGCACGCCCGAGGGGCGCCATGCGGATTGCTTGGCGGCGTATCGTCCCAGTTCGCCGAACTGTTTTCGGCGTGCCCGTTTAACGCTTGCGGTACTGCGCGATGACGAACTCGATGGGGGTGTCGAGCGTCTGAAGGCCGGCGAGCTTGCCCTTGTCGCGGGCGCTCGTGCGGTAGTAGTAGGGTGTCATCTGGAAGACGGCCTCGATGTCGTCCGGGCATGCAAGCGTGATGTCGGCGCTCACCTTCGTGGTGCCTACCAGCTCGAGGCTCGAGCATGCGGGCAGCTTCTCGTCGTTGAGGTAGGGCGTGTCGTAGAGCGCCTGCTTCAGGCCGAAGAGGTGCCGCTCGCCGGGGATGACCGTGAGGAGAGCGCCGCCCGGACGCAGGATGCGCGCGAACTCCGTCTCGTTGAACGGGGCGAAGAGGTGGGTCGCCACGGCGACGCTTGCGTCGGGCACGGGGATGGCCTTGAGGTTGGCCACGAAGTAGGTGGCGCGTCCGCGCTTGGCTGCCAGGCGCACCATCTCCTTGGCCAGGTCGAAGCCGTAGGCGCTCACGCCCGGCACGCTTCCCAGGGCGCTCGTGTAGTACCCCTCGCCGCAGCAGATGTCCAGAAGGGGCAGGTCGCCTCGGGGTGCCTGGCCACCGGGCGCGTCCTGAGGCGCACGGCTTGTGCAGCCAAGCGGGCCGGCCGGCGCACCCGCAAGCTCACCCACAAGCCCCACGAGCTTGTCGCGAAGGGGCTGGTAGTAGCCCTTGTCGAGGAAGTCGCGCCGGGAGCGCGCCTGCTGCTTGGGGTCGCCCATGGTGTCGCCTGCCTTGGATGAGCGCAGCAGGTTGACGTAGCCCTCGCGGGCCAGGTCGAACATGTGGCCGGCTTCGCAGCGGGCCTTCTTCTCGCCGAACTCTAGCGGCTTGTGGCACACGGGGCAGGTGAGCAGGGGCATGTTCACGACCAATCGGGACTTCGGCAGGGAAGGGCGTGGCGGGCCCGGATGGGGCGGGCGCGTCTGATGTAGGCTGCTCATTCTAGCCGTTCGGCGCCCCCATGGCGGCGTGCGTACGGCTCGACAGGTGCCGGGCATGCAAATTAAAAAATGTATCGAAATACCTTGCATATCCATGCGCATGGTTCTATACTGCGTGGCAACGAAAGCAAGAGAGCTCCGAGGGAGCAGCTTTCGCCCTAAGTGCCCAGTTGCGAAGGCGCGACGAAGGAGGTGGCCCCTATGGCCGGCAATTCTTGTGTTAACGACGAGGGCATTGAGCCCGGCTCTACGGCCGCCGCCTGCTGGTGGTACTAAGACGCCTGATAGGCGGCGGAATTTCTCTCCGGTTCACAGTTTTCTCGCTTCAAGTGCATCTTCCAGTTTGGAGATGAGTCCAAAGGACAGCTAAAAGCGGGGTTTCTTTTCCCACAAGCGATAGTTCCTGGCTGGCTCGATACGTCTCAGGAGATGAGTCCAAAGTACTGAGTAAGTGCTCGTCACTGCATATTGTTACCGCTTTTATGCATTGAAGGTGAGTCCAAAGTTCTGTTAAGTTGCACCATCGCACGTCATGAGGAGGGGCGCACCCCTCCAAGGGAGTCACATCAGGCGGGGTCGGCGAGAGAGTTTCGTCGGCCCCGCCTTTGTGTGGCGTGAGATTGCCCGAGGCCTCTGCGGCTCGTTGAGCCTGGGCTTCGTCATATCGCTCGGTAGGCGATGGCTCAGTCGCGCTACCCGGCCAGGCCGGCGTTGGGCGCGTCGTCGCAGGCGGCGAGGCCTTCGGGCGTGAGGGCGATGAGGCCCTCCGACACCTTCACCATCCCGCCCGTGCGCAGGTCGGCGAGCTTGCGCGAGAGGGTCTTCTCGTCCATGCGCAGGTAGTCGGCCCATTCCCGGTGGCTCGCGAACGGCACCTTGGCAAAGCCACGCTCGTCTTTTGGGAGTCCCCGCAGGTAGGCGAGGATCCTCGCCTCGGCGCGGGGCTGGCCTATCACGGAGATGTTCTGCACGAGCGTGCCCACCTTGGCGCTCATGCGCTGCGAGATGTTTGCCCGCAGCAGGCGCGCGGCGGGGTCGTTGCTTGCGTCGAGCGCGGCCACGGGCACGCGCAGCACCACGCAGGCCTCACAGGCCCGCACGGTGACGGGCGAGGGCAGGCCCATCATGGGGATGGCCTCGGCGAAGGAGTCGCCGCCGCCCACCGTCACGATGTGGCGCGACTTGCCGCCCTGGTCGATGGTGGCGCTCACGGACCCCTGCATCACGACGGGGTAGTAGTCGGGCGTGTCGCCCAGGGCAAGGACATCCTCGCCGGCCTCGTAGAGATAGGCCGTGCAGCCAAGGGCCTGCAAGCACGGGCGCACATCGCCGGCCGTCATATGGGAGAAGACGGCAGCCTCCGCGAGAAACTCGTCGGTGAGGACGTCCCCAAGGCTGCTTTCAAGCATCTTCATGTGGCGGTTGCCTTCCCTTGGCGCAATGCGTGGCTGGATATGTACGACATTCCTAACCCTACCCGTGCAGGTCCACAAAATCAAGCGACCTGTCATGCGCGGAATACTTTTCGGGCAACTTTTCTTGCTGTCCGTCACGACGCTGAAAACGCGCGGTGACAATTGTCACCGCATCAAAACCCCTGGTAGATGGCACGGTGACAAATGTCACCAAAATAAACTATGGTTTACCCACGGATACGGGGAAAATCGGCTGACAACTCGTTGCATTAACAATCAACTATTGCTAACAATAGCGAAACGCAATGCCTTTTCGCGCATGCGCAAGGACGCGGCGAGGGCGGAGAGCATGCGGGCCTTCGGCTGCGCCCCGCGCGCATGCGCAAGGGCGTGACGCCGCCGCGAGCAACCCGTCGCCGCACCCGACGACCATGCCCCGCGCGCGAACAGGCACGCCGCGCCACGTTCGCCCACATCTCGCCGGCCCCCCGCGGCAGCCCCGCGCCCGGCCGCCTCACCGCTTTGACTGTTGGTCTCAGACCGATTGGAGTTGGCACCATGAGCAAGCACACTACCGAAGGCACCTTCTCGCACGGCCTTTCGCGGCGCGGTTTCCTCGCCACGCTGGGGGCGGCCTGCGCCGCCCTGGGCGCGATGGGGCACGCCTCGCAGCACCCCGGCCAGGCGCTCGCCCAGGCCCAGGAGGCCTCCGGGGACGCCTCCGCCGACCAGGCCGCGTCGTCGGGCTCGAGCCGCTGGACGAGCGTGCGTGAGGAGCGCGAGCTTTCCGGCTCGGCCGACCCCGTGACCGTGCGCGTGGGCCTCATCATGGGGCCGCCCTCCATGGGCCTGTCCGAGTTCCTGCTCGACGCGCAGGCCGGCAACACCACCAACGACTTCCAATTCACGCTCAACGGCGTTGACTACGTGGGCCTTTCGGCCGCCTTCAACCAGGGCGACTACGACATCTGCACGCTGCCCTCCAACATCGGCCCCGTGCTCTACAACAACCGCGAGCTCAAGAACGAGTACCGCGTCATCTCCGTCAACAACTTGGGCGTTCTCTACGTCATCACCACCGACGTGTCGGTGTCGGGCTTCGACAGCCTGGCCGGGCGCACGGTGTACGCCTACGGCGAGGGCGGCACGCCGGAGTACACCATCGAGGCCCTGCTCAAGAAGACGGGCTATGAGGGCTCGTTCAACCTGGAGTTCAAGTCCACGCCGTTCGAGATCCTGAACCTGCTCATCGACGCGCCCAACACCGTCGCCATCCTGCCGCAGCCCTTCGTGGCCCTGGCGCAGATGATGCTGGGCGACTCCCCGCTCTACGTGCCGGTGGACATCACCACCGAGTGGGACAAGGCCTTCGCCGACACGAGCTCGCAGGCCGTGACCACCACCACCATCGTGAACAAGCAGTTCCTGGAGGAGCACGAGCAGGCCGTGGTGGAGTACCTGCAGCGCGCGGGCAGCTCGGTGGCGTGGAGCCAGCAGAACATGGACGAGGCCGCCAGCCGCCAGGTGGAGCTGGAGACGTTCCTCAACAACGACGTCGCCGCCGACGCCATGCCCTACATCGACATGGTGAACCTGGTGGGCGAGGAGATGCGCGAGGCCCTGTCGGGCTTCGTCGACGAGCTCTACGCCGCCAACCCCGACTCCATCGGCGGCGCCATCCCCGGCGAGGACTTCTACTACCTGCCGCCCGCGGGCACCGTGGAGAGCGTGGGCAGCGCCAAGGCGAAGGCCGCCGACACCGCGTCCGACGCCGGCCAGCAGGGCTAGGCCAGAGATGCAGATCGCCGCGATAGCCGCGCTCGTGGGCCTGCCCGAGGAGCGCGTGGCGCAGATAACGCAGATGGTGCGCACCCAGGGCATGGCCGACGCCCAGATGGGCTCGATGATGGCCATGGCCAGCAACAAGGGCATCTCGCGCGAGCAGATCGGCGAGATGCTGGCCTCCATGGGCGTGGGCCGCACCCAGGTGCGCCGCGTCATGCTCCAGCAGGGCCTCATGAGCGCCGAGGAGGTGGCCGCCGAGGAGGAAGCCGAGCGTGAGGCCCAGGCGCAGCTCGAGCGCCAGGCCCGCGCCGAGAAGGTGCGCGACTGGCTCAAGAAGGCCGGCGTCATCCTCTTCTGGCTCATCGTGTGGGAGGTGGCCGACCACGTCATCGACAACCGCCTCGTGCTCGCCGGCCCCATCCGCACGCTGCAGGCCTTGGGCGAGCAGGTGATGAAGAGCGGCTTCTGGGCGATCTGCGCGGCGAGCTTCGTGCGCATCGCGGCGGGCTTCCTGCTGTCGTTCGTGTGCGGGCTGGGGCTGGCGGTGCTGTCGTACCGTGTGCGTGTGGTGCGCGCCTTCATAGAGCCCATAATCTCGCTTCTGCGCACCATACCCGTGGTGTCGTTCATGATCATGCTGCTCATCTGGGTGGGCAACCAGATGCTCACCGTCTACCTGGCGTTTCTCATCGTGCTGCCGCTCATCTACACCAACACGCTCACGGGCCTTGAGAGCGTGGACAAGCACATGCTGGAGATGGCGCGCACCTTCGGCATGTCCAAGTGGCGCACCTTCATGTACATCTACCGGCCCGCGCTCATGCCCTTCCTCACGAGCAGCTGCAAGATAAGCCTGGGCATGAGCTGGAAGAGCGGCATCATGGCCGAGGTGCTGGCCACCCCCAAGCCCTCCATCGGCAAGGAGATGAGCACGGCCCGCACCTTCCTCGACACGCCCGACCTCTTTGCCTGGACGGTCGTGGTGATGATCTTGTCGGTGGTGTTCGAGAAGGCGTTCCTGGCGCTTTTGCGCCGGGCGGGCAGGCCTTTGGGCGGCGTGCTGGGAAAGCGGGGTGAGTAGGCCATGAGCTGGGAGATTGCCGGTATGGCCCAGGACGTGCGCGACATCGCGCTCAAGGGCGTGCGCAAGGCGTACGGCGACAAGACGGTGCTCGACGGGGTGACCCTCACGCTGGAGGCGGGGCGCACGTACTGCCTGATGGCCCCCTCGGGCTCGGGCAAGACCACGCTTCTACGCGTGCTTTTGGGCCTGGAGGGCATCGACGGCGGCTCCATCGAGGGCGTAGGACGCGGCCGCGTGGCCATGATGTTCCAGGAGGACCGCCTCTGCGAGGTGCTCACGGCCGTGGAGAACGTGGCGCTCGTGCTGCCCCGCGACGTGCGCCGCGCCGACGTGCGCGCCCTTCTGGAGGAGATCTTGCCCCCCGATTGCATGGAGAAGCCCGTCATGCAGCTCTCGGGCGGCATGCGCCGGCGCGTCTCGCTCGTGCGGGCCATGGCCTTCCCGAGCGACGCCGTGGTGCTCGACGAGCCGTTCACCGGCCTGGACGCGGGCACGCGCCGCACGGTGATCGACTTCGTCCTGCGCCACCGGGCCGGCAGGACCCTGCTCGTGGCCACGCACGGGCAGGACGACGCGCGCCTTCTGGGCGCGGACACGATAGACCTGGCCGCCCTGCAGGGCTGCGGGGCATAGAGGGGGACTCCCATGATTGACGCGAGCAAGACCATGCGCGAGGTGTGCGACGACGAGCCGCTGCTGAGCGGCTTTCTGGTGGCGAAGGGCTTCCCCTTCTCGCTGGACAACCCCATCGTCGACCTCGTGACGTTCGACGACGTGGTGGAGGTGCAGGAGCTCGACCGCGAGAGGTTCGTCGCCGAGTTCGAGGCGTACAAGGCCGCGGGCGGCGTGCTCGCAGGCGACGCGGGCACGGTGAGGCTCACCGCCGGGGCCCAGGCCATGGCGGCCTCGGGCGGCATGTAGGGACGGCCGCGCCCCTGAGGGGCGCTTGGGCGAGCGGTGTTGTTGTGTGACGGACGGAGAGGTGCGCATGTACTACCTGGGAATAGACGTCGGGGCCTCGTCGGTGAAGGTCGCCGCCTTGGACGAGGGCCGGCAGGTCGTATACACCGAGCGGCTGCCCCATGCCGGCGCCCCTGCGCGAGGCTTGGGGACGCTGCTGGGCAGGCTCGACGCCAAGCTGGGCCTTCAGGCGTGCGCGGCGTGGGTCGCGTGCGGGTCGGGCGCCGCGCTCATGGGCGACTACCTGGGGCAGGATACCTGCGAAGGCGCCCAGGGCGCAGGGCGCATCCCCATCCTGGGCGACGTGCCCGCCGTGACGCGCGGGGCGGCCCTGCTCGCCCCGCAGGCCCGCTCGCTCATCGAGATCGGCGCACAGTCGGCCCGCTACGTCACAGGGCTCGACGAGCGCGTGCCGCAGTTCGCGGTGAACGAGAGCTGCGCGGCCGGCACGGGCTCCTTCTTTGAGGACCAGATGATGCGCCTGGGGCTGCCGCTCGAGGAGTACTCCGACCTCGCGGCGCGCTCCACCAGCGTGCCGCGCCTCTCGGGGCGCTGCGCCGTCTTCGCCAAGACCGACATCATCCACCGCCAGCAGGAGGGCGTGCCCGTGGAGGACATCCTCCAGGGCCTGTGCCACGCGATGATGAAGGCCTACAAGGCCACCATCGTGCGGTCGCTTCCCGTGAGGCCCCCTGTAGCCCTGGGCGGCGGCGTGCTGGAGAACGCGGGCGTGGTGCGCGCGGCGCGCGAGGTGTTCGGCCTGGCGGAGGGCGAGCTGCTCGTGAGCGAGAGCTTCGAGTTCTTCGGGGCGGTGGGCTGCGCCCTGGAGGCGGCCGACGGCGCGCAGGGCGCCTCCGAGCTTGCGGCCGGCCGCGCCCAGACGCTGCTGGAGCTGCGTGCGGTCCTGCCGGGCGGCGCGGCGGGCGCAGGCGCGGCCGTGCAGCAGGGCGCGACCGCGGATGGCGAGGCCGGCCGTGAGGCGGCCGGCGGGGCCGACGCCGCCGACGCCGCGCAGCCCGGCTGCTCGGGCGCGCAGTGCGCCGCGCCCGCCGCGGCCGCCGAGCGCCTGACGTACCTGGAGCCGCTCCCGGCCGAGCCGCTCGACCGCGGCCTGGGCTTCGAGTGCCTGCCCAGGGGAGAGTGGCCGCGCGACGCGCAGGGCGCCACGCCCTGCACCCTCGGCATCGACGTGGGCTCTACCAGCACGAACCTCGTGTTGGTCGACCTTGAGGGCCGCCTGCTCGACGCGCAGTACCTGCGCACGCGCGGCAACCCCAAGGCGGCCGTCCAGGAGGGCCTGGCGAGCCTGGAGGCGCGCCTGGGCGGGGCCGTGCGCGTCGTGACCGTAGCGACCACGGGGTCGGGCCGCGCGATGATCGGCGAGTTCGTGGGGGCCGACATCGTCCGCGACGAGATCACCTGCCAGGCGCGCGGCGCCGTGGCGGCCGACCCGCAGGTCGAGACCGTCTTCGAGATCGGCGGCCAGGACTCCAAGTACGTGAGCGTGCGCGACGGCCGCGTGGTGGACTTCCAGATGAACAAGGTCTGCGCCGCGGGCACCGGCTCCTTCATCGAGGAGCAGGCCGCGCGCCTCTCCATCCCGCTGCCCGAGTACGGCGCGCTTGCCTTCTCGGCCCAGGCCCCGGTGGACCTGGGGGAGCGCTGCACGGTGTTCGTGGAGACGGCCATCAACGCCGCCCTGGCCGCGGGCGCCACAAAGGCCCAGGTGGCGGCCGGCCTATGCCAATCGGTGGTGCGCAACTACCTGCACAAGGTGGTGGGCACCAAGCCGGTGGGGCAGCGGATCGTGCTGCAGGGCGGCGTGTGCTACAACCCGGCCCTCGTGGCGGCCTTCAAGCAGTTCTACGGGTCACGCGTCACGCCCAACCCGCACTTCGCCGTGTCGGGCGCCTTCGGCGCGGCGCTGCTGGCCCTGGAGCACCTCCGCGCCCAGGGGGCCGACGGCATGCAGAGCGCCTTCAAGGGCTTCGACCTGTCGGGCGCGGGCAAGGCGCGCGCCCAGGTGAGCTCCGAGGAGGTCGAGCGCAACCTCGCCTACTTCGCGCGCACCAAGGCCGCCTATGAGCAGGGCTACACCGGCCAGATCGAGCCGGGCAAGAAGACGGTGGGCATCCCGCGCGCCCTCATGATGCACAAGCTCTTCCCCATGGCCAACGCCTTCTTCAAAGCGCTGGGCTTCAACGTGCTGCTCTCCAGCGAGTCAGACGAGCAGACCGTGCGCGCCTGCCAGGGCGCGGCCCAGGGCGAGACGTGCTTCCCCTTCAAGTTGCTCCACGGCCACATGGTGGAGCTCGTGGAGGCCGGGGTGGACTACATCTTCATGCCGCGCATCCACACTGTGCGCCATGTGAAGTCCACGGTGGCGCACAACTACGCCTGCCCCTACATGCAGGTGGGCGCCGAGCTGGCCGCCCTGGAGCTCGACTTCAAGGGCCGCGGCATCGAGCTCATCAGCCCGCAGTTCGAGATGGACTACGGCCAGAACGCCATCGCCGACTCGCTGCTCGAGATAGGCGAGCGCCTGGGCTTCACCCGCCAGCAGGCGGCCCGCGCCATGCTCAAGGGCGGCTTTGCGGTCATGAAGTTCACGAAGGTGCTCGAGGACTACGGCGACGAGCTGCTGCGCTCCCTTGCGCCCGGCGAGCGGGCCATCGTGCTCGTGACGCGCAACTACAACTTCGAGGACCCCGTTCTCAACTCCGGCATCGCCCGGGCCCTCATCGAGCGCGGCTGCAAGGTGCTCACGGTGAGCCACCTGCACGCTCACTCGCTGGACATCTCCATGGACTACCCGAGCCTGTACTGGCCCTTCGCCCAGCACGTCATCTCGGGCGCCAAGCTCGTGCGCCGCGACCCGCGCCTCTTCGCCGTGTACCTCACCAACCACGGCTGCGGCCCCGACGCCATGGTGAGCCACCTGTTCCGCAAGGAGATGGGCGACAAGCCCTACCTGCAGATCGAGATGGACGAGCACTACTCCGCCGTGGGCATCGTCACGCGCATCGAGGCGTTCCTGAACGCCATCGAGAGCTACACGGCCCCCGAGGAGCGGCTCATCCCCACCTCGGTGGAGTTCGTGGACACCGAGCACGTGTCCGCCCAGCCCGGCGTTCCCGCCGTGATGCCCGAGGTGGGGCCGTACGGCGAGCTCGTGGCGGGGTGGCTTGCGGGCCAGGGCATCGACGTGGAGCTTGCGCGCACCACCGAGGAGACCCTTGAGCTGGGACGTCGCGAGACCACGGCCAAGGAGTACCTCACGTTCGCCGACACCCTGGGCCTGGCGCTGGCCGCCGCCGAGGGGCGCATGGGCGCGGACGGCGGGCCCGATGCGGCTCGCGCTGAGGGCGGCTCGGCCTACCTCACCGAGCTTGAGGCGCCTGTCGCGGCGCCCTCCACGCCCGGCGCCTTCCAGCAGGGCAACGACACCGCGGGCGCGCGCATGCAGCTGCTGCTTCCCTCCTCGGAGGGTGCCGAGGCCGACGGCCAGTACGACCGCGTGATCCGCTCCATCCTCGACGAGCGGGGCCAGCGCGACGTGGCGGTGGTGGCGCCCGACCTGGACAAGCTGCCCTGCGCCGTGGACGACATCGAGGGCCTGTTCGTGCGCCTGCTCGCCGGCGACGTGGTGCTCGCCGCCCCGCGCGACGCCCGCGAGGCGCTGCAAGGCAGGCTCGCCCGCGAGCTGGGCGCGTGCGCGGGCACGCAGGACGCGCTGGAGTGCGTGACGCGCGCGGCCCGCGAGGTGGCCGGCAAGCCGCGGGGCGCGGGCAAGCGCCTGGGACTTGTGGGCGAGTGGCCCGTCGTGTGCGGCGAGCACCTGGTGGGCGGCTGCTGGGCCGATCTGGAGCAGGCGGGCCATACCCTCGTGCGCATGCCCCTGGCCGAGTACCTGCTGTTCCTGTGGCGCGACGCCGCCCAGGCCGACGAGCACGAGCGCGTGACCAACGACATCATGCCCATCCTGGGCGAGACGGGCGTCGAGGTGACGCCCGGCATGCCCGACTTCACGCGCCGCGACTTCGGCCTGTACACGGCCGGCGTGCAGGTGAGCGCCGACGGCAAGCCCCTTGAGGACGCCCAGATCGACTTCGCGGGCACGAGGCGTCGCGGTGGCGCGTCCGCGGCGGCCGACAAGCCGGCGGTGGCGGTGGACTTCTCGGCCGGCTTCACGACGCAGGCCGACGGGGGCGCCGTGAGCGCGAGCGAGGCTGCGGCGGCCCTGCGGGCCCTGGAGGGCCACTGCGGTGGCCATGCCGAGGGCTGCGAGGGCGCGGGGGAGTGCGGCCAGCACGGCGCAGGCTGCGGGGTGGATGCCGTCTCGGGTGCCTCGCTTGCGCACATCATCGGCCCCGACGGCATGCCCCAAAGCGCCCATGAGCCCAAGCGCCCGCGCCTGCTCGCCTATCCTCACGTGCTCGACAAAGCCGCCTACGAGGAGCTTTTCGGCCGGCTGGAGGAGATGATGGCCCAGGTGGCGCAGGCACTTGGGGCCGCGAGCGCCTTCGAGCCCGACCAGACGGCTCTGCGCGACAGCGCCACGGGGCTCATCGGCCAGTTCCGCGGGGCCAACGCGCGCTACCGTTACGCGAAGGCTGTGGCGCTCCATGGCCGCTGCGACGGCGTGATCGAGGCGGCCTCGATGTACGAGAACGTCGACACGGTCCTGCGCCTGCACGAGCAGGAGCTCTCGTTGAGCCCGGCTATCCTGCACCTCAACTTCGACGGCACGCTCGACGCCGGCCCCGTCGAGAAGCTGCGGACGTTCCTGTATTACCTGTAAGGCCCTCGGCCCGTCATCGTTCGAAGATCGGCCTTCTCAGAGGCGTTTTTGACCCGCCGTGCGCAACTCGCTGCAAAGCATGTTGCGCACGGCGGGCTTTTTTGTGACGCGCAGGCCCCGAATTGCGTCTCCTACCCTGGAGCTCTTGCTCCACAGCCTTGCGGAAAGTGTTGAAGTGTCGGGACGCCCGATGTCGTTCGACAATTCCGCAGCCAGGCCTGGTGTGAGTGCTACAATTACAGTTTACATTGGCAGGAGTCTGCACTTAGTCGGGTGCAGGGGGAGAAAGGACTGTTCTATGGATGCCTCCAATATGAACAGAACCACAACAGGAAGACCTGCGGGCGTCTCGCACGCCCGGCAGGTGAGGGCCACGTTTTTGGCGATGGCCTTCTGCGTGCTCATGGCCTTTGGCCTCGTCGGCGGCCCCGTGGCCGGCGCCCAGGCCGCGCAGGCGGGTCGTGAGGCGCAGGACTTCACAGGCAGCGCCTCCTTCACCACGGTGTGGGCAGACAACAACGACACCGACGGCGCGCGTCCGTCGACCGAGTCGATGCTCGCCGAGGGCGGCTACGTCATCCAGTGGCGTGCCGCAGGCAGTGCCGATTGGGCCACGTTCGACACCGACACCGCCCCGGCCGAGCTCAATCTCACCGATGAGCAGCTCGACGCCATCCGTGCATCCATCGGCATGACGGTTTCGGGCCAGAACTACGTGTACTCCATCGGCAAGCTTCCTACCAGGTACGTCGATACCGACGAGTCTGGCAAGCAGACGACTGTCAACCTTGAGTACAGGGTCATCCGTGAGGGTGAGGTACAGGGTTACTCCAAGCTTGCTGAAGGCGCGTACGACGGTGCCTTCGACAGCACCTACTACGGCGACGACGCGTCCATCGAGTGCCTCCAGCGTCTGGAGGACGTGACTTACCGCGTCGTAGTGAACGACGGCTCCGGCGCCCTCCAAGACACCTACACCGTCGATGAGTGGAACGCGGCTTTCGGTAAGGACCAGACCGAGTCGGTCCATCTCGACAATGAGGTCATCTCCACCAACCCCGTCGCAGACGAGACCTCGACTATCTCCGTCAGCGGCAACGTGGTGACGATCACCACCCCGCGTCCCAAGTACTACCCCGACAACTCCCCGCTCGACTACTCCATGCAGCACGACGCCGCCGCCACGTTGCAGACGGCCGACGACGGCACGATCGACTACTATCAGGTCGGTTACAGCAACGCGAACGTGCCCAACCACAGCTCCGACATCTCCGCGGCCTACAGCGGCGGCAGCCTCTCCCTGACCCATGCCGGCACCGTCGACTTCCAGGCCACGAAGAAGTGGTACGACGACGGCGCCACCGACAGGCCCGCCACCAGCTACTCCCTCTACCGCTACAGCACCAACGGCGGCTCTGTGGCCACGGCCGCCCAGGTCGCCGGCGCCACGGGCGAGTACGTCGAGTTCACGCTGACCTCCGAGCAGAACGTCGCCGCCGGCGAGGATGGCATCGAGCTGGGCGCGCTGCTCCCCGAAGACGTGCAGTGCAACCTCGCCAAGTACGACCCCGACGGCTACCCCTACGTGTACTTCCTGAGGGAGGAGTCGGTCGACGGCTACAAGCGCATTGCGGCGAGCCTCACCGAGGACGAGAACCACAACGTCACCGTCGCCTACGACAAGGCCAACTACGACTCCGCCACGCTCGTCGACGGCAAGTGGACGAGCGTCGAGACGGGCGACTCCGCCTCCGAGAACTCGGTCGTCATCTACAACGACGGCGTCATCAGCAACGTGCGCGTCGGCAGCACCGTCCCCCAGCTCGCCAAGTCCTGGGTCGCAGGCGCCTATCAGGACCAGCTGAGCGACGTCACGGTCTCCATGCAGCTCATGCGCCATGCCAAGTCCGACGGGATGGAGCCCGACCCCACCACGGGGCTCTATGCCATCGATGCCACGTGGGAGGCCGTGGGCAACCCTGTCGAGCTCACCGGCTGGCTTGCGGGCAACATGGCGCAGACGGTGTCCTCCTCCGTGGCGCGCTACGACCTCATGGGCCACGAGTTCGTGTACCAGTGGTGCGAGGTGAACGTCTCCGGCCCGAGCGTCCAGAGCTTCACCCTCTACACCGAGGGCGCCTATGCAGGCATCACCGGCACCGCGGTGCTCACGCTCAAGGATGAGCAGGGCCAGGACGAGACCGTCGTGTTCGAGGGCTACTACACGGCCAACGTGGCCGAGGACGGCACAGTCACCGACAAGACCATCGTGAACGCCTATGTGTCCCAGACCATCGCGCGCCTCACCAAGTATTGGAACGTAGACGGTGAGCTCGTCACGGGAATCGCCAACCCGTACGGCTCCAAGACCATCGAGGTGCAAAACGAGGACGGCACCACGAGCATCGTGACGTTCCCCGACTCGCTCACCTTCAGCCTCTACCGCAATGAGGAGCTCTACTTCAACGGTCTCGTCGCCGACGGCGTTGTGGAAGACGACTGGACCGACGTCGATGTTGACGGCGACGGCACCGTCGACTTCAAGTACCGCGAGTCGAGCCCCTGGACGCTCGATGTGGACTGCCTCGCCAAGTACGACGAGGCCGGCTCGAAGTACCTGTACTACATCGCCGAGAACCCGGGCGAGGGCTTCAGCGCCTCCTTCGGCTTCCAGGCCACCACGGACACCTACGACTTCACCAAGTCCGACGGCACCGAGAACAACAGGGTCATCAACCTCTCCACGGTTACCAACAGCCCCTATCCGGGCGAGGGCACCACGGTGCGCGTTTCCAAGGAATGGGTCGACGACGGCAACAACACCGGCCGCAACGCCGTGCTCGTGGAGGTCTATGCCAAGTCCGACGTCGTGAAGAGCGACGGCACGCCCGTGACGGACTCCGAGGGCAACCCCATCAAGGCCGGCGACTCCATCGCCACCGTCACGCTTGAGGACGCCAACGGCTGGTATAACAAGGTCGGCATCTCCGCTGGCGGCGGCATATACCTGCCTGAGGGCCAGGAGGCCCCCGAGGGCTTCGAGCCCGGCAACGGCAACGGCTTCTACTACGGCGTGCGCGAGGTCTCCAACGACAACTACGTGACCGTGCAGCTCGCCGACGGCAAGGTCTACGACAGGGCGGGCAACGACGTGTCCGACGTCTATGGCGACGCGTCCCTGTCCCCCTGGGCCGACGGCACCTGGCGCCTCATCACCAACGAGGACGCCGTCGCCGACGAGGGCGGCTACGTCTACGACATCTCCTACTCCATCAGGACCGACTTCTTCGGCTCCAAGGTGGTCGTTACCAACCGCCGCGTCGGCCTGGTGGACGTCACCCTCTCCAAGGTCTGGGTCGACGAGGGCGCCGACCCCGCCAAGCGCCCCACGGCCTATTACCAGGTGATGGGCGAGCAGGACGGCATCTTCTATGCCGACGACGAGGGCAACGTGTACGCCCAGCTGCCCGAGAGCCCCACGGCATACCCGCTGTACCTCGACGCGGCCCACACCGAGCATCTCACCGTGGACATGCTGGCCAACGGCTCCGAGGACTTCTCCAGCATGCTCCGCATCCAGATCACCGAGCAGAACTCCGACGCCTTCACCATCTACGGCCTGCCCAAGTTCGACTACGAGGGCAAGGCGTTCAACTACAGCGCCTCTGAGGCGCTGGGCGAGGACGCCCAGGGCACGGACTACGCCGGGATGGGCTCTTCGTCGAGCGCCAAGTTCAACTCCTACCTGCAGCACAGCGACAAGAGGACGTACACCTTCTCCAACGGGCGCACCGGCACGAAGGACGTGACGTTCTTCACGCGCTGGTACGACGAGTACGTCAAGGAAGGCCTCAACCAGAGGCCCGACGTGTACCTCACGCTGTACACCATCGACGCCGACGGCAACCCGCAGGTCGTGTCGGGCTACGAGCGCGTCAAGTGGGTCAGCGACAGCGATTGGGACGACGAGCACACCGACGCCGTCTACAACCAGCGCGCCACGATCCACGGCCTGCCCAAGTACGACTCCAACGGCAAAGAGATCGTCTACTACGCCACCATCACCCCCTCGGTGAACTACTCCACCTACCACGACGTGCTCGACTACCAGTCCATCGAGTTCGGCACGAGCTCTGACGACTCGGGCAACGTGAAGTGGGACCAGGCCGACGAAGAGGTGGCCAAGGCCCAGAGCAAGTACCAGGGAGTCGGCGACAACGAGACCACGGCCCTGCGCGAGGACGGCACCTTCATCTTCCGCATCGACAACTCCGTGGTCGTCCAGGGCACCAAGATCTGGACCAACCTGCCCGGCGACTACTCCGGCAACCTGCCCGACATCTCCATCTTCGTGCAGCAGCGCCTCCAGGGCGCGAATGCCCTCGACGAGGGCTGGTCGTCGCTTGTGGTGATCAAGGCCGACACGGCCGACGGCGGCATCACCGGCAGCGGCTACGAGGTCGAGCACGCCCAGGCCGGCGCTGCGCTCGTGGATGAGTCCGGCGACCAGGTTGTGGCCTGGACTACGCTCTCCGGCAATTCCACCGACTCGAAGACGAAGGTCTTCACACTGTCTTACTACGGCGAGAACTCCGCCGACCAGACCGAGGGCGTGCGCCTGCCCATGTACGACGAGTACGGCCATCGCTACGAGTATCACGCCCACGAGATCATGGACGGCCTCATTCAGGATGAGTCCGGCAACCCCGAGGGCGGCTTCACCCTCGACGAGCTCATCGCGAGCATCGAGGGCGGCAACGACACCTATGCTGGCCCCACCGTCATCAGCTCCGGCATCGGCACGTCGTTCCGCGTGCACAACACCTTCCTAGACACCAGGCAGCAGGGGCAGCTCAGCGTGAGGAAGCTCATCACCGACCTGCCCAAGGACGCCAAGCTGGCCGACGTCACCATGACGCTGTACCGCAAGGCCTCCGACGGCTCCTGGACCAAGGTGGGCCAGCAGACGCTGACCCCGACGGCGAACCTGTCCGGCGGCACTCAGGCCGAGCTCACGTTCACCTTCACCGACCTGGCCATCTACGATCCCACGGGCACGCGCTACGAGTACAAGGTCGTGGAGACCGCCACCAACGGCTATGAGACGTCGTGCGCTGCGGGCTACGTCACCGTTGAGGACGACCTTGTGGCGGGATATGAGGTCGAGGGCCTCCATGCCTACAAGGACGGCGAGACCACCGAGTATGAGGATGGGATTGCCGCTACCTATCTGAACAGGTACACCGGCGACGACGTGTCCATTTCGGGCGCGAAGGTCTGGGCGGACCGCAACAACGCGTTCGGCCTTCGTCCCGACGCCATCACGCTTAAGGTGACGCGCACCTACCAGGACGGCACTGTGGACACGAGCCTGGGCAGCGAAGGCGAGGTCGTGCTCCAGAGCACCGACCCCGACGCCAGCAACTACCTTGCGTGGAACTACACCGCCGGCACGTCGAAGTGGACGTACACCATCTCCAACCTGCTCAAGTGGGCGCCCGACGGCAAGGCGTGGAAGTACACGGTGATCGAGGCCGAGGTCCCCGAGCATTACTCCTGCGCCTCCAAGGGCGGCACGGTGAGCGTGGACAGGAGTACTACGGTCCCCGACATCCGCAACAACATCCTGGGAACCGTGAGCTTTACCAAGGAATATAAGGACAACTCTGACCAGTGGAGCCAGCGCCCCACCACGTACTACCAGCTCCAGTCGCGCATGCGCGCCGAGGGCGGGGAGTGGACGCAGTGGTCTGAGGCGAACGACACCTTCACCCGCCTGGGCACCCCCCTTGTCGAGGCAAAGCTCGACCCGAACAACCAGTACTGCCCCATGGGCCACATCCTGCCCGACGGCAACACCAATACCATCGTTCGCCTGCAGGGCAACAGGTCTGACTGGCGCTTCACGTGGTACCGGCTGCCCTGCGTGGCCGAGCACGACGGCACGACCTACGAGATTGCCTGGCGCGTCGTTGAGGTCAGGGTCGTGTATGACATCAACGCGGCCGATGCCGACAGGATCGTCGTCGACCTTGTGAACCCTGGCGACGACACGAACGGCACCGTCACGTACGTGGATGCCGACGGCAACACCTATAAGCCGTATAGCACCTCCCAGTCTACGAAGACCAACGGCACCAACACGACGTCCTCAATCACTAACACGCTTGTCTCTACCGAGCTCAAGGTCACCAAGGTGTGGGACGACGACGATAACGCCTGGGTCACGCGCCCCGGCACCACTACGTCTGCCAGCGCTTGGAGCTCGACCTTCGTCATCCAGCGCTCCTCGGACAACGGCGCCACGTGGAAGTGGTTCACCAAGTACGGCGAGGCTGTCGCCGATTCCGCCGCGCTCGATGCCTCTGGCAACCCCAATGCCAGCCTTCTGAGCGTCACGGTGTCGGGCAAGGCCGGGACGAGCTCTTCCACCGCGACGTTTGAGAACCTTCCCGCATACGATCCCAAGACGGGGCAGGCCTATGTCTATCGCGCCGTCGAGGTGGTCAAGGGCAGCTACTCCGTGGTCGACGGCCAGCAGGTGGTCGAGGGCAACTCGAAGCTCGTGACGGTCGATGTCACGAACGCCGAGCAGAATGCCGAGCAGACCTTCACCAACAAGCTGCAGACGGTGGTCCTCCAGGGAACCAAGGCCTGGCTCGAGGTGGGCAAGGGTTTGCTCTTCGACGACACCGACCCGCTGGCGAGCGGCCTGACGTTCGAGCTGCAGCGCACGACCGACGCCAACCCCAGCGAGTCCTCTGCCTGGCAGAAGGCCACCAAGACCGTGGACGGCACGCAGGTTTCCATCCAGCCCGCGTGGACGAAGGGCGAAGATGGCACCGACGAGGGCTTCAGCGACGTCTGGACGTTTGCATACGAGAACCTGCCCGCTAACGACCAGTCGGGCAAGGCATACACGTATCGCGTGGTCGAGGTCGACGGGTCCCAGCCCGGCTATTACGCCGTGTATCCCAACGGCAACGTGACGCAGGTGGACGCGGCGTCTGCCACGCAGACCAACGCCACCATTCTCAACGTGCCCACCATGTTCACGTTCGACAAGCTCGACCTGGCCGACGGCAAGTCCGGCGTCACCGGCGACGACGGCACGCCCAACTCTCTGAACGGGGTCACCTTCGAGATCAGCGACTCGAAGGGCGATGTCGTGGCGACCTGGAGCCGCTCGAACGACGGCACCGAGCAGGTGACGTATTCCGACGACACCAATGTGTCCGGCGAGTCGGTGTATGTGGCCGGCCTTGCCGCTGGAACCTACACGGTGCATGAGTCCGCGGTCCCGAGCGGCCACATCGCCGTGGCCGACTTCAAGATCTCCATCACTGCCCAGGGCGTGGTGAGCAAGGCCGGTGGCTCCGGCGCCTCCTCCGTCACGCTTGAGGCCTCCGCCTCCGATGAGGAGCAGCAGCTCGGCATCAAGAAGTTCCGCCTCACGGCATCCGACGCGGTGGTCCGCGGCAGCTTCTCCATCCAGAAGTTCTATAAGAACCGCAACGCCGAGTACCCGGTGGCGGGGATGACGTTCGACCTGTATGTCAACCCCAGCTCCGAGTCCAACGGCACCCTCATCGCGACCGGCCTCACCACCGACGCCAACGGCGCCTGGACGTCTGCGGGCAACACGGCAGTCACGTATGACTCCGATGCCATGTCTCACGCGTTCGGCGACCTCGCCAAGTACTACGTCACGGCAAACGACGGCCTGCCCGAGGGCAGCTACCGCCTGGTCGAGACGGGGACGAGCGCCTACACCGTCAAGGCCCAGGGCCAGACGTTCGACTTCAAGATCGCAGTGAACGGCGGGTACGCTCAGCCTGCCCTGGTCAAGGTGCGCGCTGAGAACACTGAGTTCACCAGCCAGGCGTTCCTGTACAAGGTCGACGCCGACGACGAGGACCTCTTCTTGGACGGCGCGACGTTCAGCCTGTACTGGATTGCCGAGGGCGCCGCAGAGGGCACCGACTACAAGCTCGTGGCCTCTGGGCTTGTCAGCGGCAAGATGTACGAGGTCAAGCCCAATATGTCCGGCGTTGTGAACGCGCAGGGTGCCAAGCTTGGTACCGGCGAGCTCGCCATTTTTAACCTCAAGAAGGGCGCATACAAGCTCGTCGAGACCGCCCCTGCGCCTGGCCACACCCTTGCGGCCGATGAGACCGCCCGCACGGTGACCTTTACCGTGACCGAGGGCAGCGACGGCGAGGGCCAGGTGAGCCCGGAAACCCTGACCCTGACGAACACGAAGACCGTCCTCGCGCTTGCGAAGACGTCCCAGGACGGCACGCTGCTCACGGGTGCCGAGTTCACGGTGGCGCCCGCCCACGGCAGCGCCTTCGCCGACGGCACGACCGCGGCCAAGGCGTTCGTCGTCGGGCAGGACGGAACCCTCACTATCGCAGGCGAGCTCGTCGCCAGCAACAGCTACGTCGTGACCGAGACCGCGACTCCTGCCGGCTTCAAGCTGTGCGGTGAGTCCATCACGGTGAGCCTGGACGCTTCCGGCAACGTGAGCGCCAACGTCCCGACCGGGTCGGCCTGGTCGTTCAGCGCCTCCTCCGATGCCGTGGCTGCCACGCTCACCCTTGCCGACCAGCCCACCTCGCTCGTGCTCGCCAAGGTGTCCGCCTCCGACGGCGCCGCCCTGGATGGCGCCACGTTTACCGTGACGCCCCTTGAGGGCAGCACATTTGCTGGCGGCAGCACGGATGCCAGGGACTATGCGGTTGGCTCTGACGGCACGGTAACCATCACTGGCGAGCTCGTGGCCGGCATGAGCTACCAGGTCGCAGAGACCACGGCGCCCCATGGCTACATTCGCTCTGCGGTCAGCGTCGTGGTGTCCCTGGACGCCACCGGTGCGGCGAGCGTGAACGTGAGCGGCAAGACCGGTTGGACGTTTGACGGCAGCGCCGCCAAGCTCACGCTTTCCGACGTGCTCGCCACCACGAGCGCTGGGCTGAACGCCGACAAGTACATCGACGGCCGTGATTGGGCCTCCCACGACTCCTTCTCGTTCAGCCTCGTGTACGCCGACACCGACGAGGTCGTGGCCACCGCCACGGCCGCCTACAACCAGGCCGATCCTTCGGCCTCGGGCCAGATGACGTTTGACCCGGCCCTCACCTTCACCGTGGCCGAGCTTGAGGCCCTGGTGGAGCAGGGGAGGGCTGTCTACGACGAGGATGCCTCTACCTGGGACATCCCCTATACCATCGTCGAGGCCGACACTGCGATCCCCGGCATCACCAAGGCGCAGGACACGCCCGTCATGCTTCGCGTCACGCAGGCCGTCGACGGGTCGCTCAGCGCCGCCTTCTTTGGCTACAACGCCGAGGGCCAGTTCGATTACAGCCAGGTCGTGGCGTCGTTTGGCATCACCAACCCCTTCACCGACGCCTCTGTGACCGCTGCCCCCAGGGTGCACAAGTACATCAGCGTCGCCGGGGTCAATATGACCGACGAGCTGGAGGCCGAGCTTCGCGCGCAGTATGCGGGCAAGTTCTCCTTCAGCATGGTTGCCCAGGGCGCGACGCTCTCCTATGCCAACGGCGACAACGTCAACCTGTCGGCTGACGACATCGCCGCCACGCTGCCTGCCGAGAGCGCGACGGCCACCAACGACGCGTCCGGCAACGTCCAGTTCGGCGACATCACCATCACGCGTGCCCTGCTCAGGGGCGCCTCTGAGGCCGTCTTCCGGTACACGGTGTCGGAGGACGAGGGCACGCTTGCCGGCATCACGTACAACGACGGCGTCTACACGCTCAATGTCAAGGTGACCGACACCGCCGAGGGCGGCCTGCAGGTCGTCGATATCACCTTCGACAAGGACGCCTCGACGTTTGACACCGACATCTGCTTCACCAACATCTTCGAGCCTGAGACTGTCAGCGCTGCCCCCTCGGCCGTCAAGGCCGTCCAGCCCAGCGAGGGCAACTCCTTCGACCTGGCGGGCGGGGAGTTCTCCTTCACGCTGCACGCCGTCTCTGCCCCGCAGGACGTTGACGTCGCGGATGACTTCCCCGACCAGAGCAAGACTAACGGCAACGCGGGCGATGCAGAGGTCGCTCAGTTTGACTCGCTGACGTTCTCCGTCGCCGGCACCTATGTGTTCCAGGTGACCGAGGACGCGCTTGACAAGGGCAACCTGACCGAAACCCAGCAGGCGGCCTTCAGCCATGACGACACGGTGTACACCATCACCTATGAGGTCGCCACTGACTACGAGACGGGCAAGCTGTACATCAAGAGCGTGACCAGCGCCCCTGCGGCTGCAGAGGATGTGGCTGGCAGCGACCAGGTCACGTTCACCAATGCCTATACGCCCGCACCTGTGACGTACAACCCCGGCGCGACCAAGACGATCACCTCTCTAAACGGTGGCGCCAAGCGCGTGCCTCAGGCAGGGGAGTTCACCTTTGCTCTGGTGGACCCCAGTGATGACGCCTCCTCGCCGATGCCCGAAGGCTCCGAGACGGGCTCCGGCACGCCGGCGAAGTACGTCACCAACGGTGCTGCCAACGACAAGGGCATCGCCGCGGTGGAGTTCGGCACGATCACGTACACGCAACCTGGCACCTACAACTACCTGATCGTTGAGTCGCTCGGCACGGATGACACCATCACGTATGACGCCAGCGTGTTCAAGCTGACTGTGACCGTGACCGATGAGGGCGGCAAGCTTGCGGTCCAGGCTCAGACGTCCAAGAGGGGCAACGACACGCAGCAGGTCGAGGCCGCCTTCAACAACCTCTATACACCCGAGCCGAGCGACGACGTGGTGCTTGGGGCCACGAAGACGCTGACCGGCACGCGTCCCAACGCGCTGGCTGAGGGCGAGTTCACCTTCGGCCTGTTTGCGGGCTCCTACGAGTCGGCCGACGCGCTGAACGCGGAGGGTGTCGAGCCTCTCGACACCGCCGGCAACGCCGCGGACGGCTCGGTTGCCTTCGATGCCATCACGTATGACGTCGCAGGCACCTACACCTACACCATCGCCGAGCGCGGGGCCGACGGTACCACGTGGGCCGGCGGCGGCACGAAGGACGGCGTGACCTACGACGCCACCATCCATCTTGTCAGCGTGGTCGTCGCGGACGTCGACGGCAAGCTTGTGGCCGGCGTTGCCTATGACGGCGCCTCCGAGCTGCCTGCCTTCACCAACGCCTACGCCGCCGCCACCGCCACCGCCGCGCCCGTGGCCCACAAGGCCGTCCAGCCCAGCGAGGGCAACTCCTACGAGCTCGTGGGCGGGGAGTTCTCCTTCTCGCTGAAGGCCGTCTCCGCCCCCGAGGGCGTCGACGTGGCCTCCTTCGCCGACCAGGCCAAGACCAACGGCGCCGACGGCGACGCCTCCCTGGTCAAGTTCGACCAGATGAGCTTCACCGTCGCGGGCGCCTACACCTTCTCCCTGGTGGAGGAGGGCGTGAACCAGGGCGACGACAGCCCCCTGACCGACGGGCAGAAGGACGCCTTCGGCACCGACGCCACCGCTTGGACCGTCACCGTCCAGGTGAGCGACGACGGCGAGGGCCAGCTCCACGCCAGCGTCTCCTACAGCAAGGACGGCGGCGAGGGGTCTTCCGAGGCACCCACGTTCACCAACACCTACACGCCTGCGAGCCTCGAGATTCTCCCGGACGCGACCAAGGTGCTTTCTGGCCGCGACGTCCAGGCGCTTGAGGACGACGAGTTCACCTTCGGCTTCTTTGAGGGCGAGCTGAGCGTGGAGGCCCTGAACGGTGGCGAGGTGCAGCCCCTGAGCACCGCGACCAACGCCGCGAACGGCAAGATCTACTTCGATACGGTGACCTTCGACCGTCCCGGCACCTACACCTACACCATCGCCGAGCTCGGGGCCGACGGCGCCACCTGGGCTGGCGGCGGCACCAAGGACGGCGTGACGTATGACGCCACCCCGTGCTACTTGACCATCACCGTGGCCGATAGCAAGGGCGAGCTGGTCATAGCGCAGGCAACCGATACCAAGGGCGGCGAGCAGATCGACGTTCCCACCTTCACCAACACCTACGCCGCCGCCACCGCCACCGCCGCGCCCGTGGCCCACAAGGCCGTCCAGCCCAGCGAGGGCAACTCCTACGAGCTCGTGGGCGGGGAGTTCTCCTTCTCGCTGAAGGCCGTCTCCGCCCCCGAGGGCGTCGACGTGGCCTCCTTCGCCGACCAGGCCAAGACCAACGGCGCCGACGGCGACGCCTCCCTGGTCAAGTTCGACCAGATGAGCTTCACCGTCGCGGGCGCCTACACCTTCTCCCTGGTGGAGGAGGGCGTGAACCAGGGCGACGACAGCCCCCTGACCGACGGGCAGAAGGACGCCTTCGGCACCGACGCCACCGCTTGGACCGTCACCGTCCAGGTGAGCGACGACGGCGAGGGCCAGCTCCACGCCAGCGTCTCCTACAGCAAGGACGGCGGCGAGGGGTCTTCCGAGGCGCCCACGTTCACCAACGCCTACACGCCCGCGAGCGCGACCTATGAGGTCACGGCCAGCAAGACCATCACCTCCACCAACGGCGGCGCCCAGCGCACGCCCGAGGACCAGGAGTTCAGCTTCGTGCTGACCGATGCCGGCAACGACCTGGACGACGGCACGGCCACTCCCATGCCCGACGGCTCGACCTTCCCCGAGGACGGCACGCCTGCCGCGAAGCTCGCGTACAACGGGCCTGCCGACGAGGACGGCGTCGCGGCGGTGGCGTTCGGCCAGATGACCTACACGCGCCCGGGCACCTACAACTACACCGTCGCGGAGCAGGAGTGCGACAGCGACACCGTCACGTATGACGCGACCGTCTTCGGCGTGACCGTGACCGTGACCGACCAGGCCGGCACGCTCGTCGTTCAAAGCCGCACCTACAAGCTCGACTCCGCCGACGTCGACGCGGCCGTGGCCTTCGACAACACCTACACGCCCGTCGCAAGCGACGAGGTCGTGCTCGGTGCGACCAAGGTGCTGGAGGGCTCGCGCCCCGAGGCGCTGGCCGAGGGCGAGTTCACCTTCGCCCTGTTCGCAGGCAGCTATGACTCGGCCGACGCGCTGAACGCCGAGGGCGTCGAGCCCCTCGCCACCGCAAGCAACGCCGCGGACGGCTCGGTTGCCTTCGATGCCATCACGTACGACACGGCCGACACCTACGAGTACACCATCGCCGAGCTTGGCGCCGACGGCCTCACCTGGGCGGGCGGCGGCGTCGCCAACGGCGTGACCTATGACGCCTCCATCCACCATGCCGTCGTCACCGTGACTGACGAGGGCGGCAAGTTCGTTGCCTCCGTCGCCTACGACGACGCGGCCGAGCAGCCCGTCTTCACCAACTCCTACAGCGTCACGGGTACGGTGAGCGCAAGCGCCTATGTGACCAAGACCGTCGTGGGCGCGGACAACGCCAACGGCTCCTTCACGTTCGCCCTGACTCCCAGCAAGGACTACGGCGACGCGGTCAAGGTCGCCGACGGCGAGGGCGCCCTGGTCAACCTCGGCACCGGCAGCCTTGAGGCCGTGGTGGACCAGCAGCTCGCAGACGGGCAGACCTCTGAGGCCGTCGCCTTCCCGCAGCTGACGTTCACCGCGCCCAGCCCCGAGGGCGGCTACACCTTCACCGTCGCCGAGACCTCTTGGGACGAGTCGTACTGGACCAGCAGCACCGGCACCCGCAGCCTCACCTTCTATGTGCTCGACGACGGCAAGGGCGGCCTGGTTCTCTCCGGCGACGCGCAGGGCACGACGCCCTTCAGCGCCGACGACGTCACCAAGGCCTTCACCAACACGCACGACTCCAGCACCGACTCCAGCGTGACCGGCGCCGTCAGCATCAAGAAGACGCTCTCCGGCCGTGCGCTGACCGAGGGCGAGTTCTCCTTCGAGCTGCGCTATGCCGGCAGCGACGAGCAGCGCGCCTACCTCGAGGGCGACCTCGACCAGGTGCGCAGCAACGTCGCGGACGGCACCGTCGCCTTCGACACGATCACCTTCAAGAACGTCGGCACCTATGCCTTCGAGGTCGCCGAGCTGGGCGCCGACGGCGGCTTCGCCACGGGCGGCGTGTCGGGCAACGTGACCTACAGCACCGACGTCTATGACGTCGTCGCCACCGTCACGCGCGGCGCCGACATGCAGTACCAGCTCGTCTGGTCCATCACCAGGCAGGGCTCCGGCTCGCCGGCATCCCAGGCCACCTTCAGCAACTCCTATGCCACGGTTGCCTCCACGGACGTGGTGATCGAGGGCTCCAAGGTGCTCCACGGCAGCTCGTTTGACGCCGAGGCCGTCATCGAGAAGGTCAAGCAGGAGCAGCAGGACGCCGACAGCAGCAAGTCTGCCACCGATGCCGACAAGAGCTCCGACGCGAAGACGGACTCCGTTGACGCGGACAAGGACGCGACCGACAAGAAGACCGAGGACACGACGGGTGCCGCCGATAACGGCTCCGATGCGTCCAACGGCGGCGACGGTGCGGATGCCGGCACTGATGCCGACGCCGACAACGGAACCAACACGGACAACGGCGCTGACGCCGACGGCAGCACCGACGACGGCACGGTAGAGCCCGACAACGGCGACGGCAACGTCGATGGCGGCTCCGATGCCAATGCCGATGCCAGCACCGACGGCGGCTCTGAGCCCGACGCAACGACGGTGGACGGCGACGAGCCGAGCGCCGACGACAATGCGAGCACCGATGACTCGGGCCAGACGGCCGAGGCCACCGACGACGCGCAGGACGCCGACGCCCAGGCAGGCGAGGAGCAGGTCGCCCAGGTCGACGAGCCTGCCGCGGAGCAGCAGGTCGACGAGGGCGCCGAGGCCCAGCAGGCCGCCAGCCAGGCCATGCTTGTCGATGACGGCGTCGTGATCTCGGCCTTCTCGCTTGTCGAGCCGAGCGTCGCCAACGCCGACGAGGCAACCGACAATACGGAGGCCGACCAGGCGCAGGGCCAGGCCGTCGACGGCTCCGACGCCCAGGCCGACACCGCCGGCCAGCAGGACGACACGAATTCCGACGCCGACGCCAGCCAGCAGGACGGCACCGGCGAGTCGGGCGATACTGACGGCACCTCGACCGACGCCGACCTGCAGGCAAAGATCGACCAGGCCCTCGAGGAGGCCCGTGTCGCGGCTCGCGGCACTGACCGCGCAATCGAGGCGGGGGAGTTCAGCTTCACGCTGACGTTCGCCGGTCGCGACGACCTCGTCGTCGGCACGGCGACCAACGGCTCCAGTGAGGCCGGCCAGGCCGCAAGCGTCGTCTTCCCGTCGCTGCACTTCACCACCGAGTACAACGAGGGCAGCCTTTCCTCCTTGCCTTGGCTCGTCGAGCAGGGGCTTGCCGCGGCCGGCGTTGACTCCGAGGGCCATCCCACCTACACGCTGCAGTTCACGGCCACCGAGGACACTGACTCGCTGCCCGCGAGCATCACGCCCAAGGTCGCGACCTATGCCGTCAGCGTCATGCTCACCGACGACCTGGCGGGCAACCTCACGGCCAACGTGACGTACCCCGACGGTGGCCTCACGTTCGAGAACTCCTACGACGAGGCCGTGGTGCGCGTCCAGGGCGTCAAGGCCTATGAGGGCGGCACCCTGAACGGCGGCGAGTTCACCTTCGCCATCTATCCCGTTGACGGCGGCCCCATGCCCACGAAGGCCTCTGCCACCAATGACGCCTCCGGCACCGTGGACTTCGGCGAGATTCTCTTCGACGCCGAGGTCAGCGGTCTGGCCGAGGCGGGCAGCCGCAGCTTCACCTATGAGGTCGTCGAGGACGTGACTGCGGCGTCCGGCACCCAGTACGACCTTGAGAACAAGTACTTCACCGTCACGGTGACGCGCGCTGAGGACGGCACGTTCTCCGCGAGGTGCGAGCCCTCTTCCGGCACGGCGCTCTTCACTTTCAAGAACTCCTATGTGCCCACGCCGACCGAGGACGCGGTGACGTCGCAGCTCAGCATGACCAAGACGCTCATCGGCCGTGCGCAGGCTGCCGGCGAGTTCTCCTTCGAGATGTACGAGCTCGACAATGCCGGCAACCGCGTCTCCGACGCACCTGTGGCCACGGGCACCAGCGCCGCCGACGGCACGGTCACGATGTCTGAGATTCAGTTCACGCACTCCGGCGTCTATCGCTACGAGGTGGTCGAGCTCGCGGGCAGCGCGGCCGGCGTCTCGTACGACGCGCATGTCGCCCGCGTCCGCGCGACGGTCGGCACTGACCTCTCGGATGCGTCCCTGCTCGTGGAGTGGAGCGTGGAGGAGGGCAGCTCGCTTGACTTTGTGAACACCTACACGCCCGCTCCCACGTCCACGCAGGTCGTACTGACCAAGGAGCTTACGGGCGCCGAGCTCAAGGAGGGCCAGTTCACCTTCACGCTCACTGCCGAAAACGGCAAGACGCTCACCGCCACGAACGCTGCCGACGGCACCGTCACCTTCCCCGAGCTCACGTTCACCCAGGCAGGCACGTACACCTATACGGTGGCCGAGGTGAACGACGGGCAGGCGAACGTGACGTACGACGCGGACTCCGAGCGCACGGTTGTGGTGGAGGTCGCCGACGACGGCCAGGGCCAGCTGTATGCGAGCGTCTCCGGCGACAGCCTGGCGTTCAAGAACAGCTATACCGAGCCCACGCCCGATCCCGATCCCACGCCCGACCCCACGCCGACGCCGAAGCCCGATCCCACGCCGACGCCCGATCCCACGCCCACGCCCGAGCCTACCCCGACGCCCGACAACAAGGGCACGGACGACAAGTCCACGACGGGGCAGATCGTCAAGACGGCCGACGAAACGCCTGACGCCGGCCTGCTTGCCGGCATGGCGCTCACCGGCGCCGGCTTGACCGCTGCGGGCGCATACGCCCTGCGGCGCAGGACGCGCGAGTAGCAGCCAACGTGTTCGGGACGCCCCGGCTCTTTCGAGCCGGGGCGTTTTTTGTTGCATATGTCGCATGCCGGGGGAATCGTGCATTGCGCCGAAACTGTGTGCCGTCGTTTGAGACTTGCTGCTAAAGTCGCCTTCATGTGTAGGATTTCGGCCAGAGCGCTGGCTTGAAGAGGCCGCAAAACCCATTGACGGGAGCATGTATGACGCAAGAGATTCGCCAAAGGCTGTTGGGAGGGGAGCGGGCGCTGTTCGGGGCTCGCGACCTGAGCATCGTGGACACGGTTTTCACCGACGGCGAGTCTGCGCTCAAAGAGAGCAACGACATCACGCTTCAGGGTTGCTCGTTCTGCTGGAAATACCCCCTGTGGTACAGCCGCAACGTGGAAGTGCGCCAGTGCACGTGGTTCGAGATGGCGCGCTCGGGGGTGTGGTACACGCAGGGCATCAGCGTCCAAGACAGCGTCATCCAAGCCCCGAAGAACTTCCGGCGCTGCCAGGGGGTCACGCTTCGCGACGTCACGCTGACCAACGCCGCCGAGACGCTCTGGACGTGCCGCGACGTCAGGCTCGAGCATGTGAGCGCCAAGGGCGACTACTTCGGCATGAACTGCAAGGATGTCGAGGCGGACGGCCTTGTGCTCGACGGCAACTACTGCTTCGACGGGGCGCGACGCGTCCACGTGAAGAACTCGCGCCTCCTGTCCAAGGACGCCTTCTGGAACACCGAGGACGTCGTCATCGAAGACTCCTTCATCGCAGGAGAATACCTCGGGTGGAATTCCAAGAACCTTCGCCTTGAGCGCTGCTGCATCCAGAGCACCCAGGGCTTGTGCTATATCGACGGGCTCGTCATGCACGACTGCAAGCTGCTCGACACGACCCTGGCCTTCGAATACTCCCAGGTGCAGGCAAGCGTGTCGGGCAGGATCGACAGCGTGTTCAACCCGGCGGGCGGCACCATCCAGGCAGACGCCATCGGGCAGCTCATCCTTGACGCCGACCGCGTCGACCCTGCCCAGACCGACATCGTGGCGCGCGAGGCGGGGCTGCCCGGTGCCGTGACCTCCCTTGAGGCGGGCGCACAGGGGCCCTGCGACGTGTATCACGTGCTGGGGTCCGACTCGGCCCCAGGCAGCCCGCTGCCCGCTTAGATGTAGTCGGAGATGTAGGGGCACTCGTGCAGGATCGCCGCGTCGAGCGCCTCCACCACGGCGGCGTCGCCCTGGATGCGCTCGCGCTCGAAGAGCTGCTCGGCGCTCTTGTAGCCCATGAGCAGGCAGGTGAGCGTGCCGATAGACATCGAGAGGCGGCCGATCCCCTTGAGGTGCGCCTGGATGAGCGCATCGTCGTCGGCTGAGCCGCCAGGCTGCGTGGCGTCCGCGCCCTTGCCGACCGGGCGGTACGTCTCCGCCACCACGGTCTTCCCCTCGCAGAACTCCACGACATACGTGGCGTTGTTCTCCTGCAGGAAGGGGTCGCTCACCTCAAGGGCGATGCGCAGGTTGGCGTCGGCGGCGCAGGGGTACTGCTCCAGTAACTGCCCAACGTCCACGATGCGGCCCATGATGTAGGGCTGGATGGTCTCCTCGATGTGGGAGTCCTCCATGTCGAAGGCAATCGGCTCGTTGAAGTAGGTGTTGCCCCGCACCTCGTCGATCATCGAGTCGTGCGCGTGGATGTACTCCCACAGGCCCTTCTGCGCCTCGCGGTTGAGGTAGATCATTTCCTTGATGTGCATGACGTCGTCTTTGATGAGGTAGACCATGTACCCCATGGGCCGGTCATCGACGTTGTAGTAGACAGCCACCATCGTGTCGTCCTCGTCCCAGCGCCAGTACTCGTCCCAGGCAAGCGCGTTGCGGAAGAGGCACCCGTGCGTCTGCTGGGCGAAGGCCGCGTGCAGGTTCATGAAGTCGGGGCTGTCGTCGGGCACGCGGCGCACGTAGCCCGGGGCGCTCATGCGCCGGGGCACCTGGTTGTCGCGCACCTTGTAGGAGATGCGGTTGGAGATGATCTCCCAGCCGCGGTGGCGGTAGAGCGGGATGGAGTAGGGGAAGAGGATGGCGAGTGGCTGGCGCTTCTCGCGCATGCGCTCCAGGCTCTTGCGCATGAGCCTGCCCATGATGCCGCGCCCCGTGTACTCAGGGTAGGTGCAGACGCTCGTGATGAAGCCCACCTGGTAGACGGCCTGGTAGATGTTCATCTTGAGCGGGTAGACCGCAAACTGGGAGATGAGCTCGTCGCCGTCGTAGCAGCCCAGGATGTCGGCGCGCTTGATGACGGGGAACTTGGACTGCTCGATGGAATCGTTGCTCCAGCCGTCGGCCATGAGCTCCTGCTCCGTGACCTGGAAGGCGTAGCGCAGAAGCGCGTTGTACTGGTCGAGGTCGTCCACCGTGAGGTCGCGGATGGTGTAGGGGAACGGACGCTCGTCTTGCCCGTGTGCTCTGTCTGCACACATAGGTATCAAGTCCCTTCGTTGCATTGCTGCCAATGGTCTGCTGCATCCCAAAGGTACCCAAAAAGGCATAGACCCCTTGCGGATGTCTGCGCCTCACGGGACTCATCTAACGAAAAAACCAGCGTATCGGTTATGCCCCCGTCGCCTCAGATGCCACGATGCGCGCCTCGGGGTCGTTGTAGGCGCTGCGGACCAACCCGCCCAGGATGGTGGACGAGGTAACACCCGCCGGGTTTCTAAACCAAAAAGGCCCCTGCTGAAATCAGCAGAGGCTCTTGCATTCAAAATGGTGGGCCCGACAAGGTTCGAACTTGTGACCTCCCGGTTATCAGCCGGACGCTCTGACCAACTGAGCTACGGGCCCGCAAGAGAGATAGTTTAGTGATTTCCATCTCTCTAGCAACGATTATTTGCAGCTAAGGCGATTATCCACAACTGAAACACAAATACACACATCGATACCCGGCAATGGCGGGGAAAAAGTCCCTGCGATTGAGTGGACTAGGGCCTTGCAGTCAACCCAGTTTCATTAGCGAGCAGATTCAAAAATGCACGTCACCGCGTGGAAATTGTGCTGTATACCGCAGCAAATCAAGTCATCGACAATGATTCCCGCCTCATTTCTGCCGTGCTCCTTAAAGGCGTAGTGTTGATACGGCTGTTGGCAATGCCGAAATTCTTTCTAAGGAGTAGGAATCCATCTTCAAGCGTAAATTGACAAAAAAGAGCCGACTGATCGGCTCTTTTTACAGCTATACGCTGTTGATAGAGTAAAGATACAGCCTTCCTGCCTTTTTGTCAAATGCAACCGTGTCAAATGCAAAGGCGACAATCACACCTTCCGCAGATATTCCATGATACGTGCAAGCTTCTGCCGATCGCCGCTGCCCACGATTTGCATGTAACGATCGACGCCCATATGGAGCTCAAAGGCCGAAAGCAGGCGCGTGCACCCTTGCATGAACGCCAGCGAAGGTCGCTTTCTTTTAGACAACCTCTCACGCAAAAGGGCGACGAGGAGCATGTAGTCGACAATGCTGTTGAATGCCGGCCGCACCGGAAGTGACAAGCGGGACTCCAGTACCTGGCCTGCAAGGGTGAGGTCCGGGCTCGCGGGCTTGTACATGCTGGCCTGGCTAAATCGTGCGTCGAACACCACCTGGTTGTGGGCGACCGCGTTGCGCAGGGGGCGAACGGACTCGACCAGTGCGGGCAGGAGGGCCGGGTTGTCGCCAAGAAGCCCCATGTCGTCGAGCGACCCCATCGCCGTGGGCGCAGGAACACACCTGCAAAGCAACGAGAGGTTACCCAGACTAATGGTGCTCTCGGGCTTTGCATCGGTTTTGCACCCTTGATTTGCACTCATCGGCGCATGGCTGGTCTGGGCATGAGAAATCGGGTCCAGAGTATTGGTCAATCTGAGAATCGGCCGAAAGGCCAGGGGAGACAGCGCATCGGGCCTCAAGCAGGTCCGGCGGGCTCGTGGTGAGGTGACCGTCGCTTGAATGCGCAAAGGTTTGTCATATTAGTCTGTTAAATGAATCAAGCAACTAAGAATATTGAATATTACCTTGATAGAGTCGTTGATCACCAATGTAGCTCATCAGCCCATTTGCACCTATGGTGACAATTGTCACCATAACGGTTGAACTGGAACTATGCGAGGCGGTGACAATTGTCACCACTATCGAACATATGGAGAGACTGTGCGCTAGCACCCGTTGGACGGTTGCATATTGCCAAATTATTAGAGCAAGTGAACAATACAAGTCAGCCGCACGATACACCCTCAGCGGTAGCGTAAGGTTGGTTTCTCTTTATTGGTCGGGTGGGCCCGAGGGTCCATCCCCAACAGAAAGGAGTGTCCCAATGGATACTCGTATGGATCGCAGGTCGTTCCTCAAGAACGCCGCCCTGGTCGGCGCAGCCCTCGTCGCCGCCCCCGCGCTCCTGGGCGCCGTCGAGCCGCAGAAGGCGCTGGCGGATGGTGGTACGTGCACGTGCAACGTTTGGGTTAAGCCGACTGGTGCGCCTGCTATTGCCATTGGACTTGGCAATGTGGCGTATATGACTAACCCGAATACGCCTGGCAACGGTGGTTTCCCGACGAGCGCTGCTCAGGACAATGCTTCGTACACCGACAACGGCGATGGCACGTGGACTGTTACTATCCCCCTTGTCAACACGATGTTTACTTTGACTTCCTATACGGATGACGGTTCCCAGGAGTGCAAGATTGAGAGCGGTGCTTATTCTGATGGCCACTACACTTCTCTCGTTGTAACCCTGCCGGCTGTGTCCGCCACCTACACTTATGCTGCTACAGAGCATGCTTCTTATGCTCTGTACGAGGGCGATAAGAGGTGGAATATTAACATCCAGCTGTCTCTTTAGTATCTGCTATCGAGGCACATCGGGCACTTCCTGGATGCGCATCGATAGCAACAGACTTCCGTAACGGGTGCGCCCGCCGTGCTACAGCGCGGTGGGCGTATGCGGTTCTTGTGCGACAGGAGCACATTAATGAAATCAAGCCAATTGCAATGCAAAGGTGCGGCATTGGGGCAACGTTTTCTTGCTGTCTTCATGTCTGCAGCCATGGTGTTCTCAACAATTCCATTGCCCGCATATGCCGATGATACTATTGATTCTGATTTTGCAGATCAGGCGGCTGTTGTCGAGCAGGGGTCCCTTGAGAATGAATTCAATCTACCTGAAAATGCTGCCGAGCAAGCCGAGACGGTAAACGAAGAAAACCCCGAGGCGGTTGACACAGCTGAACAGGAAATTGCTGCTGAATCTGATGTTGCGCAATCTGGTGTAACAGATGAGGGAGGGACCGCTGCTCCTTCTGCCGCTGATGAAGCAACTGCTTCTTCTGCGGGGAAAAATGGTGGGGATTTTGAAATCGATGCTTCGGACGATGGCGAATCAACGTTAGTTTGCACAATAAATGGAGCAGAGACGACAGCCGCCGATGCCGTTTCGTCTGTTTTCGAATATTGTGACACTGAAGGTGTTGCGCCAACTTACGTTGCTGTGTCTATCACAACGTCTGACGATACGCTCAAAGAGCAGCTGGCCAGCGCAACAATCAAAGTCGAACATAACCCAGCGAGCTTTAATGTTCAAGCTGTACATGAAGCTTTAAATAATAACTTTGATGCAGAGGTTCAGTCTGACTATTTTACTGTTAGCCTCATTAATCAAAATGGTGAAATAGCGGTTAGCCAAAATGATGTCACGCAAATACAATTGACTGTTCCCGTAACAACTAATGCCTCTGTTTTTCGATTTGATGAAAATGCAGGTTTGAGTCAGCTCTCCACCCTTTCGTTTGACGGCGAGAAACTTGTGGTAGAGGCGGATAAACTCGGTACGATTGCGGTAGCTAAAGACGTTTCTCTTCCTGTGCCGCAGGAAGAGTCGGCTTCAGATTCCAACGACGCAAGTAGCGACTTATCGTCTCCGGTTTCTCCCTCCTACAACGCCGTCGCCAACCTCGTGGCCGGCTACGACGTCGAGGGCGAGAAGTTCGACCTGTACCTGAACGCCGCCACCGACGGCAAGACGATGGAGCAGCCCCGCGAGTCGGCCAACGCCGTGGCCGTGGCGGGCGACGGCTTCGTGACCCTGACGGTGCCCGTCGAGCCCTCCTACGCCCAGGCCGGCCTGGCCCTGGGGTCGCTGGGCGCCCCCGACGGCGCCGGCGTCGAGGCGTCCCTGTCCGGCGACGGCCTGACCGCCACGTTCAGGCTGACCGAGCGCGCCGACTCCTACGAGCTCTCCGGCTCGGCCGACTACTACGGCTACGCCTCGTCCTCGATGCGCCTGGACGTCTCCGTCCCCTCCGAGGTGCTCGACGAGGCGTTCGGCTGCGTTGCTCCTGTCAGTGCTTCGACGGGATTTGCTGCAGGTGCCTATGCAGTAACGGCTAATCTTTATGCACTCGATGATGGGGGAAATCCCGTTTTTCTGTCGTCTGTTCCTCCTGACGGGGTGGGTATCGGCGCGTCCACGGATGAAAACGGTCTCATTCTTAATGGTGCCCGTTCACTGACACGCTATGACGGCACCACTACGCTTGATGTCTGGTTGGACGAATCCGTCTCGTATGACTCTTTGGGTGCGTCATCAAATGTCGCAAGCGCGCAAGTTCTTGATGACCAATACAGCCTGTTCCATGCTTCTTTCGTTCTTTCAGACTTGTCTGGTCGATATGACTTCAGCGGCGCTTCGGTTACAAAGAATGGCGTAACGTATACCCGACTGTTTCTTCGCGTTGATTATGCAAATGCTACCGATTTGTATTCGTCCAACGTTGCCCCGAACAGTGGGAATGACGACCTTGCGCCTGGCACATATGAAGTTACGGCAAATCTCTATGTTCCCGGTGAGTACAATCCTATTTTGGTTGGTTATAACGCATATATGGGCAGTCCCGAATTTCCGCCCACGCGGCCGGTGTACCCCGGCTTTACTCCTGATGTAGAGGAAGATCTTGGGTGGACATACGCCGGTACGTTGACGGTAAACGATGACCATACCGCAACGCTTGACTTGCCTATTAACTGCACGGCCTTCACTCTTCAAAGCGTTGGTGGTTCTGAAAATGCCAGGGTAACCGATGTCGAATGGGGAACAGATTCCACGGTTTTGGGAATCCTGTCTAAAAATGGTATCAATGGTTATATTACGCATCTCACTTTCTCATTGGATGATTTAAGCACCGGGTTTTACGTCTTTACGGACTGCTCGGAGTTTCCGGTTCCGTTTGAGCAGGTATGGAATCTCCCTCTCTATCTCAAGGTTGACCTGGGTAATGCGCATACTCCTGGCGAGAATCCGGACAATCCTGATGAACCTGGAAATTATGAGGAAACGCTCACTGATGCGTCCGGTGCCATTTCGCTCGATTTAACCGCTTCTTCTGCTGTTGTTGCGAACAAGTGGAACGGTGCTACTCTCGTCGTAGAGCGCATCGTTTCAGGTGAGGATTACTCTAAGGTAAATAGTGAAATTGCCTCTCTGTTTAGCAGGGATGACGCCTCGTTCGCAATGTATGACATACAGGTTCTCGATGCTGATGGCCTGCCTCTTGACCTCTCTGCTTTCGATTCAGCTGTGTATCGCCTGATCGATACACGTGGCGTTTTCGGCATTCCTGAAAACCAGCCAATATATGATGCCCTTTATTACTTTACATATAATGGCGAGACGCTTGAGCGTTTTGCGGGTAATAACAGCTTCGCGAATGGTTTTGGTTCAGCTGTTGTCACCGACTGGAATGCTACGGAATCCGGGAGTTTTGTCCTTGTCTACCCCTATACATATGCAAGTGGGGTAGCTAGCAAAGTCGGACTACCTGTTTCGTTGGAGCTTGCGGATGTGACGGGCGTGTCGGTTGTCGGTTCGCTCACTGATTATCAGAGCGCAATCAAATCTGATGACTTTGGTTCGCTCAAATTGCTCTCGAGCGTTGAGTCCAACGGTGACAAGGTTGAGAAGGCCCAATCGGCTCTTGCTGAACTTGGCAGCATGCCTTACGACAAATGCAATGTGAAAGCAATCGCAACAGCAATAGCCAGGATCGATGGGTCGTATATCCAGACATGGGCGTATTCCAGTGTTACGGATACATACGTCTACAAAATCCCCGTGGATACGCCTGATTCGACCATTTATTTGATAACTGTCGACTCGGCGGGTGATAGTAGCTGCCAGCCAATTCCCGAGTCTAATCTGGTTATAACTAATGATGGAGCCGAGATTTCCTGGACGATGCCTCGCAATTGGGATGAAAAAGTCCAGGTAATCGAGCTATTCAAGGCATTGTACCGTGGCGCCACAGGCGACCCGAACAATGAGGGCTATGCATACTACGCCGTTGTTTCTAACGGGGAGTCTGACAAGATTGTTCCCACTGAACCAGTTGCCACTTCGGACCTGATTTACTCAGGTGCAGCCCAGACTGGTGTTATCGCAGGCGAGGGCTATACGCTTTCAGGTGACTTCCAGGCAACTGATGCCGGCACTTACAAGGCGCTTGCCACCCTGGATGCTGGTTATGTCTGGAAGGACGGCTCCAAGGACGCAAAGACCATCGAATGGTCTATCGCTAAGGCAATGCTGACGGCCACCTATGCGGGCGAGCAGGTCATGCGCGGAGTAGAGCCTGGCTATGCGGTGAGCGTCGAGGGCTTCGTTGACGGCGAGAACGTTACCAACGCCGATGAATTTGTTATGCCCGCAATTGCCGACAAGGACAAGCCTGCCGCATCCGAGTTGGTGGCTGGCTTCTTCAAGGAGCTTGCTCCCTCAGGCGGTTCTGCAAAGAACTACCAGTTCAAGTATGTTGGCGGCACGTTGAAGGTCGTTGCCGCCGCGGGTGACCTCAAGCCCGGTACGTACACGGTGACGGCTAACCTGTTCGTTCCCGGCGAGCTCAACGCGGTGCTGGTGGGCGTGAACGCGTACCTTACCAACCCCAGCACCCCTCTGACCGACGGCAGCGCTCCGACCAAGCCTGTTTCGGACAACGCGACGTTGACGGTTGCTGAGGACGGCACCATCACGCTTGACCTGGATGTTGTGAACCCCGTATTCACACTCCAGAAGATTGGCGGTGGCACCAATGCCCAGGCCACCGTTACGGGCAAGGGCGACTCCGTTGGAGCTTCCGACGCCCAGTACAAGACGCGCATCTCAAAGCTCTCCATCAAGCTGCTCGATTCTACGGGCACCTATATCTTCTCAGACTGCCTGGAGTACCCCACGCTTCTCAACCAGGTGTGGACGGTGCCGCTGACGCTCAATGTTGACTTCTCCAACGTTGACACGGTTGAACCCGCTCCCGACCCGACGCCTGACCCCAAGCCCGATCAGCCGGTGCAGGTTGCCGTGCCTGCTGCTAAGGCAAATCTGACCTACAACGGCAAGACCCAGACCGGCGTTGCTGCAAGCAAGGCCTACACGCTCGTGGGTGCTACGGCCAAGGATGCTGGCACTTACACGGCCACGGCCACGCTGAACGAGGGTTACGAGTGGGCCGACGGCACGACTGGCGCTAAGACCGTCACCTGGACCATCGCCAAGGCCAAGCTCACGGCCACCTATGCAGGGGAGACCATCGTCGAGGGCGGCGAGCCTGCCTATGCCGTGGATGTGACGGGCTTTGTGGGCGGCGATACCGTTTTGACCGCCGAAGGCTTTGAGGCCCCCTCTGTCTCCAAGGTTGCTGCCGATCAGCTCGTTGCGGGCAAGAGCTTCACGCTCACCCCTGCGGGCGGTGCGGCCAAGAACTACTCTTATATATATGTTGCAGGCACGCTGAAGGTGACAGCCCCGGTGGGCACCATCGCCCCCGGTACCTATCAGGTCACGGCCAACCTGTACGTGCCCGGCGAGCTCAACTCCGTGCTGGGCAAGAACGCCTATCTCACCAACCCCTCCACCCCCATCACCGACGGCAACGCGCCCCTCACGCCTGTCTCCGACAACGCCAAGCTCGTGGTGCGCTCTGACGGCAGCCGCGTGCTCGTCATCCCGGTGGTGAACCCCGTGTTCACGCTCCAGGGTATGGGCGACGGCGCAAACGTGAAGGTGCTTGGCAGCGTGCGCGGCAACGACGTCGTGGGCTCCACCCAGGTGAGCGACCGTATCACCGAGCTGTATGTGGAGCTGGGCGACGATTCCGGCTCCTACCAGCTGGGCGACTGCGTGGAGTTCCCCACGCTGCTCAACCAGACCTGGAACGTGCCTCTGCGCATCTCGGTGGACTTCGCCTCGATGAAGCAGCTTTCGAACAGCTCGACCATCACCGTCCCCGGGCAGAACGGTACCGACAAGCCCGGCAACGGCACCAACGGCGGTTCCGACAACAACGGCGGCAACGGCTCGAACAACAACGGCAACCAGGGCAACAACTCTGGCACCAACAACGGCGCCAACGGCGGCGGCCAGGGCAACAACGGCACGGGCGACAACGCAAACAACGGCGGCAACAACGGCCAGGGCACCACGGGCAACGTCGACAACTCCGACGGCAGCTATCGCCTCACCGCCGGCACCTACACGGTAACCGCCAACATCTGGCTGTCCGACCGCTCGGCCACGGGCCTGCCCCTCATGCCCTACCTCACGAGCGGCGACTTCCCGCCCATGTACCCCGTCACCGGCAACGCCACGCTCACGGTGGACGAGTCGGGCCACGCCACGTTGCGCGTGCCTATCGCCATCCAGAGCAAGGTCATGACGGTGAGCGGCATCTCGGGCCTGGACATCGTGGGCACCGAGTACTCCGGCGGCTACGTGAGCGCCGTCACCATCGACCTGGGCACCATCACCGACATGAGCGGCGTCATCACCCAGAGCTGCTCGGCCACCATCGTGATGGGCAGCCTGGCCTCCACCATCTCGGGCATCACGGGCTCGCACACCTGGCCCGCCACGTTCCAGGTGGTGTTCACGGGCGTGCCGGTGAGCAGCAACGCCGGCAGCTCCTACGACTGGAGCAAGGCCGCCGCAGCCGCAGGCCTCACGGCCGGCGTGGGCGAGCTTGCCGCCGAGGGCACGGGCGCCGCTGCCGACCTCGAGTTCCTCTCGGTTGCCACCAAGGCCGCCACGCAGGGCGCCATGCACGCTGCTGCCGGCGCGGCTGAGGCTAGCGTGGCCGAGAACACGGCCGCCGACTTTGTGGGCACGGGCGTTTCGGGAGTGCTCACCGCGCTCGACCCCGACGCCGCAAGCGGCACCGACGCCACGGCGGCCCTCGCGCTGGCTGCGGCCCTTACGGGCGGCGAGGTTGCGACCGCCACGGGCGCGGAGGCGTTTGAGGCTGCCTTCTTGGCTGGCAAGGCTGCCTAGGATTCGCTGCGGTTGCGCTGCGGAAGGGTGTATGTGCGTCGGTTCGCCGCGCCCTTCCGCGCCGTGCCGCACAAAATCCCAGGGTTCGTTACACGATCTGCGGGCAGGGCGGGGGAGCCGCGCTTCCCTGCCCGCCCCGCGCGATAGGAGATGAGACATGCAGATTTCGATGAAGGCCGCAGCCGGCGTGCTTGTGCCGCTTGCGCTTGCAGGCACCTGCCTTGCGTGCGCCCCCACGGCTGCCTGGGCCGATGCTGCCGCGGAGCCTGCGGTTGCGGCCGCTGAACAGGCCGCCGAGGCCGCCAGCACCGATGAGGCCGCTGCAACCGATGAGGTGTTTGCCGATGGCGTACTGACGTTTGGCGGCATGCAGGTGACGCTGCCCGCCGACATGCAGGTGCGCGTGGCGGGCACGCTTGCCAGCGCCGTCAACGCGGAGGGCACGCTTACCGCAAGCGTGGAGGACATCTCCTTTGCCACGCTGCCCGACAAGGCCGACCTGGCCGCCGCGTTTGCCGACGCCGCCAACAAGACGGTTACCGGCTATGCCACGGCGTCCGTCACCGACAAGGGCACGCACAGCCTGGCAGAGGGCGTGACGGCCTACGTGTACGAGCTCGACGTGACGGGCCCCTACACTGCCGTAAAGAACGCCGACGGCACCACGACCGCCTCCGAGGTGGGCCCCGAGGGCCACTGGACCATCACGCAGGAGTATGTGGCGCTCAAAGACGGCGGCTTCGCCCTCGTGCAGGTGGCAGTGTCTGAGACGGCATCCGATGAGGACGTGGCTGCGGCAAAGGCGGCCGTGGAGTCCATCGCGATTGCGCCTGAGAAGGACGCGTCCGATGACGCCGCCGCCAAGGCCGACGACGGCCGTGCGCATGCGGGCAGTTTCACGTTTGAGCTGCCCGAAGGCCTGCGCGAGGCGTCTGATGAGCTCGTGTGGCTCGGCACGACCGACAACGTGCTGGTGGAGGCCACAGGCGCGCTCGTGGAGGCCGAGGACGCCAAGACGCTGGACGACGAGGGCACGAAGGCCCTGTTCGAGGCCGCGGCCGAGGGCATGGGGGCCACATTCGAGGGCTCGAGCGTTCGCAAGGCGGGAGACACCGACCTCACGGTGGGCGTGTTCTCGCTGCCGAACGGCGCGGAGACCTACGAGTGCCTCATCGTGCTGGTGCCCGTGGAAGACGGAAGCATCGAGGGCCTCACGGTTGTGTGTGACCCAGCGGCTGCGAAGGCGTGGGCCGACAAGTTGGACACGATGTTCTCGTCCATCGAGGTGTTGTAGCGGAACCTGGCCTGTCGCGTTCTCCGAAGGCCCATGTGCTCCAGCACGCATCGCCTTCGGACGCCTTGCAGGCCAGAACCCGCGCTTTTGAGGATTGAACCGCCGGGCGCGGGGGGATGCCCCCGCGCCCGGCGGCGGGTTCGGCACGTCGAGATGGACGTGCATTACTCCGCCGTGGGCATCGTCACGCGCATCGAGGCGCTATGCCCGCACACCCTCGCGCTAGGCAAAGAGCCCGAGCGAGAACCTGTCTTGCTGGGCGGCGAGGCCGTGGGGATCGCGCAGGTAGCGGTGAAGGTCGCGGGACGTGCGGCACAGGCGCAGGGCGTCGAGGAGAATCGCGACAGCGCCCGGCAGAAGCGCCGCGACGGCGACGCAGGGGCCCAGGGCGGCCCCGAACGCCTCGAGGCCAAGCGCGAGCGAGGCCAGGGGTGAGAGGCTGCACACCGAGAAGACTCCCACCATGCCGAGCGCGGCGAAGGCCGCGGGGTCGCAGCCACAGGCGTCGCCGATGGAATACCCCAGGCAGGCGCCGATGCACAGGGCCGGCATCACCTCGCCGCCCTTGAGGCCCAGTCCAAGGCAGCACAGGGTGAGGAGCGCCTTGAGGGCGAAGGCCCAGGTATCTACCCCCGCGCCCGAGAGGGCCTCTTCAATCTGGAGGGAGCCCGTGCCGCAGTAGGCGCGCCCCACCAGGGCGGCGAGGGCGCAGGCGAGCACGGCGCCGACGAGCATGCGCAGCCAAGTGCGCGAGAAGCGTCGGCTCGTGCATGCACGCAGGGATTTGAGCAGCCAGACGAAGCAAACGCCCACCGCAAGGCAGGCGGCGCACAGGGCGATGAGGGGCCCGATGCCGTCGCCGATGACGGCCGGGGCGGCTTGGGCATGACCGGCCCACGCTTCCCAGAGGCGACCGACGCCGAACAGCTCGGCCAGCGCCCAGGCCACGACGGACGCCACGGGGATGCACAGCGTGCGCCACCTGAGGAGCTCTGCCCGGGAGAGCTTGGCCACCTCGAGCACGAGCAGCGTCGCCGCCACGGGCGCGAAGAGCAACGCTGAGAAGGCCGCCGCCATGCCCGCCAGGATGAAGGTGCCGCGTGCCTGCGCGATGTCGTCGAGGGCGCGGGCCAGGGTCGTGTTGCGGCCTTTTTGCGCGCACGTGTTGCCGAGGCGGCCGACTTGGGCCGCGAGGGAGCCGCCGAGCTGCAGGGCCGCGGCCTCCTTGCCCACCGACCCCGACCCCAACAGCGAAAGGGCCGTGCCCATAAGGATCGCCGGGGCGAGCTTGGGCGAGAGGGGCTCGCCCGTGCGGGCGTGGGTAAACACGGTCGCCGTGGTGAGGGCGTTGTCGACGCCCAGGGCGCGGTAGAGGCCATAGGCGGCGAGCGCGCAGGCAGGCAGGGCGTAGGCGAGGGGAGAAAACGCGGCGTTGGCGTCCTGGGCCAGCTCGCAGACCTCCGACAGCAGGACCGCCCCGCCGCCGCAGGCAAGGCCCACGCACATGCTTGCCAGCAGCCACACGAGGGCCGCGAGCGCGCGTTGCGCCGGGGTGGGCGGCTTGTTCGGGGTGTTGTGGGCGTGGGTCGATGGCATGGCGCGGGTCGAGGGCTTGCCTCGGTTCCTCCTCAAGGGGCGTCCGTGGGGGTATGCAGGGGGCGTCGCGTGTGGGGCATGGGGCGGGGGCGTGCGTGTCGTGCGGCTCGCGGCCGCCGTCGAAGACCGCCTCGCGCCGGGCTTGCGGGTGAGCAGTCTACTCCTCCACCCCCGGGCTATACCAGGTCGATTGCAACGCCGTGCATAAAAGAAGGGCACGTCGCGGGGGTGCGACGCGCCCTTTGGGGGATGGGGCTTGCTGTGGGGAAGCGGCGTGCGGCCTTAGTCCTGCGCGGCCTCGGAGGAGACGATGCGCTTCTCGGGGTCGTTGTAGACGTCGCGGTCCAGGCCGCCCAGGATGTTGGACGAGGTGAGGCCCGCGGTCATGGCGTCGCTGACGTTGAGGGCGGTGCGGCCCATGTCGATGAGGGGCTCCACGGAGGCCATGAGGCCGACGATCTCGATGGGAAGGCCCATGGTGCCCAGGACGATGAGGCTCGCGAAGGTCGCGCCGCCGCCCACACCGGCAACACCGAAGGAGCTGATGACGATGATGGCGATGAGGCCGACGACCCAGGTGGGGTCGAAGACGTTGATGCCGACGGTGGGCGCGATCAGGGTGGCCATCATGGCCGGGTAGATGCCCGCGCAGCCGTTCTGGCCGATGGACATGCCGAAGCTCGCGGCGAAGTTAGCGGTGGCCTCGTCGACGCCGAGGGCCTTGGACTGCGTCTCGATGTTCATGGGCAGGGCGCCGGCGCTGGTGCGCGACACGAAGGCGAACGACAGGACCGGGAAGGCCTTCTTGAGATAGGTGACGGGCGACAGGCCCTGGGCCGCGATGATGATGAGGTGGACGATGAACATCGCGATGATGGCCACGTAGGAGAAGATGATGAACTTGCCCAGGTCCAGGATCGCCTGGAAGTCGCTCGTGGCGAGGACCTTCGTGATGAGGGCGAGGACGCCGTAGGGCGTGAGGCCCACGACCATCTTGACGATGCACATCACGATGCCGTAGAGGGAGTCGATGATGTCATGGAAGAGCGCGGCCTGCTTCTCGTCGCGGTTGCGCAGCTTGAGATAGGCCAGGCCCACGATGGCGGAGAAGATGACCACGGCGATGGTGGAGGTGGAGCGGCCGCCCGCCAGGTCGGAGAAGACGTTGGTGGGGATGAACGAGAGGATCGTGGCCGGGATGGTCTGGTCGGCGACGGTGGCCTGGCGCGTCTCGAGGCTCTCGAGCTTGGCGGCGTCAACGCTGCCCTGCGTGAAGTCGGCGCCGGCCAGGCCGGACAGGGCGATGGTGGCCCAGCCGAAGAGGGCCGCGATGGCCACGGTGCCCAGCAGCACGGCAAGCACGCTGCCGCCCATCTTGCCCAGGTTCTCGGTGGCCTTGGTGCGCGTGAAGGCGCCCACGATGGCCACGAACACCAGCGGCATCACGAGCATCTTGAGCAGGTCGATGTAGCCCGTGCCCACGAGCGACATCCAGTCGAGCGCCGTCGTGGCGGCATCGGAGCCGCGGCCGAGCACGAGCTGCATGGCCACGCCGAGCACCACGCCCAGGCCCAGGGCGGTGAAGACGCGGAACGTGAAGCTCTTGCTCTTGTTCTTGAGGATCTTCAGAACCGCCAACAACGCGACGAACACGGCCAGGGTCGCAAGGACTGGCCCCAAAACCTCGAAGTCCATGGAATGTCTCCCTCTCATGAACGGGCGGCCCCTCGGCATCGTGCCGTGCGTAGCCGCCCTACAACCGACAATGGCGGCATAGTAGGCGCTTATACCCAGCAATGCAATAGGAATACTGAAATTAATGCCTATAAATCTGGTGGGTTTAGCGGGTTTGAGATGGCGATGGGCGAAAACGGCCCATGGGGAGGCGATTCGCGGCCGCAAGCCGAAGCCCCGCGGGGCCTCGCAGCCTGCCGGCCGGCGGGGGAGTAGCATGTCGCAACCTGTTCGAGTTGCCCAGACGAGGGAGAGGGAAGCATGGCACTGGAGTGGAAAGACGTTTGCGCGGCCGCCAGGCCGCTTGTGGGGCCCGCGTGCAAGGCCTGCGTCGTGTGCGACGGGCGTGCCTGCAAGAACGCGATACCCGGCCCGGGTGCCAAGGGCACGGGAGACGTGGCGCAGCGCAACTACGAGGCCTGGCGCAAGGTCCGCGTGAACATGGACACCATCTATGAGCCGGCGGGCCCCGCCGACACCGCCTGCGAGCTCTTCGGCCGCAGCTGGTCGATGCCGCTGTTCATCGCCCCCGTGGGAGACGTGAACCGCCATTACGGGCCCAGCATCGACACGCTCGCCTACAACCGCATGTCGATCGCCGCCGCACGCGCCGAGGGCGTCGCCGCCTTCACGGGCGACGGTGTGGCCCTGGGGCTCTTCGAGGGGTCCTGCGAGGCCATCGGCCAGGCGCAGGGTGCGGGCGTCCCCACGGTGAAGCCCTGGAGCGGCGAGGCCCTCGAGAGGCGCCTGGAGCTGGCGCGGGCCTGCGGCTCCTTCGCGGTCGCCATGGACGTGGACGCGGCGGGCCTGCCGTTCCTCAAGGGCCTCGAGCCGCCCGCAGGCCCCAAGTCCGTCGCGCAGCTGCGCGAGATTGCCGACAGCCTCGAGGTGCCGTTCATCGTGAAGGGCGTCATGACCCCGCAGGCGGCCTTGAGGGCCGTCGAGGCCGGGGCGTCCGCCGTGGTCGTGAGCAACCACGGCGGACGCGTGCTTGACGGGTGCCCTGCGACGGCCGAGGTGCTGCCGCGGATCGCACGCGCCGTCGACGGGCGGGTGAAGGTCCTCGTGGACGGCGGCATCCGCAGCGGCCTGGACGTGTTCCGCGCCCTTGCCCTGGGGGCCGACGGCGCGCTCGTGTGCCGGCCCTTCGTGGTCGCGGCCTTCGGCGCGGGCGAGGACGGCATCCGCCTGCTCCTTGCACGCTTCCGGACCGAGCTCGCCGACACCATGGAGATGTGCGGGGCCTCAAGGCTGTCCGACATCGGCCCGGAGATGCTCTGGGCGCAGGGCTAGCGAGCGGGGTCCGGGCCCCGGGCGCGGGGCCGACGGGTGTTGGACTGGCGTCCGCCGGCCCCGTGCCTTGCCGCCCCGCGCCGGGTTCAGGCCGCCCAGATGGCCAGCGTGCGCCAGGGCTGGAACGCCAGGTCGCTCGAGCAGGTGACGAGGGTGATGCAGCGGGTCGCGCAGGCGAGCAGCTCGGGAGCCTGCGCCGAGACGGCGCTCGCCTGCGACGCTATTCCCCAGAGCCACTCGCGAAACGCCGCGTCGCCCTCTTGCCAGCCGAAGCGCTGTATCTCGGCCCAGGAGCTCTCCGAGCGAAGGGCGCAGAGTGGACGGGCCGCGAGGCGGCCCTGCTCGGTCTCCCAGGCAAGGGCGCCGAGACGCTCGAACTCCCCCTGCTCGAAGACGTTCTGCAGCTCGGAGAACATGGCGTCGGTGCTCGTCATGTGGTGCGCGTACACGGCCACGTGGGGGCCGTCCGCCCCGGGGCAGCGCCAGTCCATGAAGGGCGTGCCGCTCTGCGCCGAGGCCCCCCACAGGTCGTGTGTGAGGTACCAGGCCTGCTCGGACTCGCTTGCCGTCTGGACCACGGGCAGGTCGATGTTGGTGCCCGCGACGCTGACCCACGCCCGGCACGCGGGGTTTGCCCGATGCAGGGCCTCCCAGTCGTGAAGATGCCCAGCGTCGGCCCCCGCCGCCTCGTCTTGATTGGTCGAGGGGGCCTCCCTGACTGTCGCGAGGCTGGCCTTGCGGGCAAGCGTGCGGTACGAGCCGGCCGTCAGGGCCTCGTGCACCACGCTGGCGACCCCGCACCCCATGCAGGCCGCCCCGCAGGCGAGCACCGCCGCGCCGACCACGCGGCGGCGACTCACCACAGGCCCGCGCCATGCCAGCCTAGTGCCCATTGCGGGGATGCCAACCGGGGATCGGCTTGGACCGCGTGGGCCTGATGTGCCCGCTTACGGCCTGGCAGGCGGGCGCTTGCGCCCCATCGCCGTCCCCGACGACGCACGTCCCGGTGCTTTCGGCCATGGGCGCCGTCGCCTTCCTGCGCACGACGAGGACAAGCCCGGCCATGGCGCAAGCCCCGCCGCCGCCGATCATGGCGGCCCAGGCCATTCCCTGCCCGGTCTGGGGCATATCCCCCTGCGGCGCAGGCAAGACGGGCTTGGGCTCCACCAGGCTCACCGTCTGGCCCTCGTCGTTGTAGTCGCGATGCTCGGCCAAGGTCTTGCCGTCGCGCTGCAGGGTCTCCAGAAAGACGACCTTCTTGCCTGCGAGCTTGCTCGCGTCCAGGGTTGCCGTCACGTCGAGCGTCGTCGCGGCCTTCGTGGGCACGAAGCGCGTGCTCGAGGAGAGCAGGGCCTCGTGGGTGTCGGCCAGCACCAGCTCCGTCACGAGCGAGTAGGACTGGCCGGGGATGAGGCCGCGCATCTCGACGCGGTCGACGAGCTTAGCGTCCTTGGCCGCCTCCACCTCGTGGTCGCCGTCGGCCGGGTCGGTGGCGGTGGTGCGGATGTCCACGAACGTCACGGTCTGGGACGCGTCCTCAAGGTTTGCGTGGACGGCGATCTCGCGGCCCTCGAACGTCAAGCTCTCGAAGGCGACGGCCTGCTTGCCCGCAAGCTGCGTGGCGTCGAAGGCAAAGCGCACGCTCACGCTGCCCCTGGAGCCCGTCGCCTTGAAGGTCCCGGAGGCTGTGACAGCCTTGCCTGCGGCGTCGAGGATCGCCTTGCCCGTCTCCTTGTCCACAAGCCTGCCGCTTACGCCATAGGTCTTGCCCACCTCGAGGCCGTCGTAGGCCACGAGGTCGGTGAGGGCCACCGTTGCGCCCGCAGCGCACTCGTGCAGGCCGGTCGTCTCCTCGGTGAGGGCGGTGCGTAGGTTGGGCGTCTTGAAACTCACCGTCTGGTCGGCGTCGGCAAGGTCGCGGTGCGATGCCACGAGCTGCCAGCCGCCCGCCTGCTCGCCCGTTCCCTGCGTGGCGATGTACAGGTCCTCAAAGGCCACCACGGCGCCCTCGCGCACACCGCCGACCGCCTTGAACGTCACCTTCACGCTGCCCGTATCCGAGGAAGCCTGGAAGGTGGTCGAGGCGCTCAGCTCCTTTCCGGCGGCGTCGGTGAGGGCCTTGCCCGTCGCGGCGTCGTACAGGCCGCCGACAAGCTTGTAAGTGGAGCCGGAAAGGACGTTGGCGTACTCCACGGTGTCCACCAGGTCGATGGGGCTCTCGCCCATGATGGAGTGCGAGTCCTGCGACGTTGCGAGCGTGGTGGCGACCTTGGGGACGGTCACGGTCTGGGACTCGTCGTGTATGTCGGCGTGCACGGCAAGCTCGCGGCCCTCGCTTTCGAGCCTCTCGAAGGCGACGATGGACTTGCCCGCCAGGCCCCTGGCGTCGAAGGTGAAGCGCACGGTGGCCGTGCCCGCCGCACCCGCCGCAGTGAACTGCGCCTGCGCGGTGATGGGCTTGCCGTCGGCGCCCACGAGCTCCGAGGCGCTCTCCTTGTCCATGAGCGTGCCGGTGAGCGTGTAGGTCTTGCCGAGCTTGAGGTTGGCGTAGGTCACCGTGTCGCTCAGGACGAGCGTCTCGGCCGCGTTGGCGATGTGCAGGCCGGTCTGGTCGCAGGCGAGCGATGTCGCTATCTGGGGAGGCTCGCCGACCTCGACGCTTTGCTCGGCGCTTGCCAGGTCGGTATGGGCCGCATACAGCTGGCCCGCCTCGTCATACACGCTGTGCCGCGCCACGACCGTCGTGCCTGCGAGGTTGGACAGGTCGCAGGCCACCTCGACCGAATACATCCCGCTTCCCGCAAGTTCAAGCACCTTCGTCGCCCGCAGCGTTCGGCCCTGCGCGTCGCTCAGCACGTTGCCCTGCGCGTCGCACAGCTCCACGGCGGCGGTGTACGTCCCCGCCTCGAAGTGGTCGTAGCGCGCCGTGTCGGTAAGCACCTCGTCGGCCATGGCATAGCCGGAATGCGTGCCGTCGCGGCTGAGCAGCTCGGTGGAGAGGGTGGGGATCCAGGTGTCCACGACCTGTCCGAGCTCTATGACCTGCCCGTTTTGCGAGACGCTCGCCGCGAGCGTGACGAGGTGCGTGCCGGCGCTCGCGCTGCTCTCAAGCTCGGTGAGCGTGTAAGTGTCGTAGGGGAGCGCCCCTAGGTCGTCGCTGATGCCTCCGGCCTGCTCCTGCGTGCCAAAGAACCACACGCCGGCGTCTGGGGAGAGCTTCGACTCGTCGATCGTTCCTGTTACGTAATCATATGCGGCGTCGTTTGCATTGGTGCTGGCCAGGTGCGAGCGTGCGGAGGCGGAGGTGTCGAGCCTGCCCGCGTCATCCGTGAGCACGACGTGGCTCTCGCCGGTGGTGTCGCTCGTCATGAGGAAGGCGACTCCGGCCATCGCCTGGCCGCTCTCGCCGTCCACCTTCTCAAGCGCGAGGTCGCCGCGCACCACCTGGTCGGCGAAGGGGAGCTCGCACCAGGCCACCTCGCCGGGGGCGTGCACCTCGACCGTCTGGATGGCGGAGTCGACGAGGTATCCCGTCCCCGGGACGTTCTCACAGACCAGATAGGTGCCGAAGGGCAGGGTGGAGTCGGAGCCGTCACCATCCTCGTCCGTCGTCGCCACGCCGTCGCGCACGACGATGGTCGTGATGGGTGTTGCTGCGCCCTGTCGCACGGAATCGACGGTCTCAGGGGCGTATGTCACATCGTCTACCTCCACGTTTTCCTGGCTCGCGTTGTAGATGGCAAACGTCGCGCCGTCCAGCGAGGCGGCCCCGCGGGCTGCGGACTCGCCCGTCTCGGCATCCACCTTGCGAAGCCCCAGGCCGCCCTTGAGGGATGGCTCGGGGATGGTCGGCGTGTCTGTGAACTCGACGCGGCCCTCCCCCGTCATGTCAGCGTCGAAGTTGCCGACGTAGACGCTCGGGTCGAGCTCATAGCCCGTGGGCGCCTTCGTCTCCTGGATGCTCACGGTGCCGAACGGCAGGAAGGCCTTGCCCTGAACGACGTACAGCTCGTCGCCTGAGACCTTGTAGTCCTCCCTCAGCAGGGCGACGCCGTCCTTGTCGGTCTTGAAGACCCAGGTGCGGTCTGGCTGGGGGGCGTCGTCGGCAAGGATCTGCTCCCTGGTATAGATGCCCTTGTAATACCGCATGGTGACCTGGGCCCCCCCGAGGCTCATGTCGCCCTGAGGGCGGTTCTGCCCGGTGCCGGCGTCCACCTTGCGCGCCACCACCGCCTGCGGGTCGCCCTGAGGCACCTCGGTGACGCACCCCTCCTGATCCTCGTTCACCGGCGTCGTGGCGCCGGCCTTGACGTCAACCTCATACGTTGTGGTGTCGAGCTCGTAGCCCTTGCTCGGCTCGATCTCCTTCACCCAGTATGTGCCCTCCTCAAGGACGGCCTCGCTCACGGCATGGCCCGACTCGTCGGTGATGAGGGTCGTGGCCAGCCTCGTGCAGGCCTCGTCGGAATAGACGCCATAGCGCGCCCCGGCAAGCGTGTAGCAAACGTTGCTGTCGGTTATATCGGGGCGAGCAGATGTCTTGACGAGCTCGACGGCGCCGAGCTTGCGGGCGTCCTGCACATACAGGACGCTCGGGGTCTGGGCGTTGGAGATGCCGGTATAGACGTGCGTCGTGCCCTGCGTCACCTTCCAGGTGGAAGCGTCCCATCTGCCCGCCTCGGCGTTCCAGACGCCCCAGGTGCCGTCGGCGTTGCAGAACAGGCCTATGACGTCGCGCGTCTCGTAGCCGCTCGGCGCGCTCACCTCGTACAGGCGGTACTGCGTCTGGCGGGGCACGTCGGTGAAGGTGACGACGTTCGAGTCCGCCGCGGTCGTCAGCGACTGGTCGTATGTCAGGCCCTCGCCGGCCTCGCTTGTGCTTGCGAGCCTCCAGGTCACATTGCCGTTGAGCGCCTCCCAGCGGCCGCCCTGCTCGTCATATGAGCACGACTTGCTCACAGACAGAGACGACACGGGCGTCCAGTTGGTGAGGACCACGAACTGCAGCCATGTGTCGTAATAGGCGTCGCCGGTTGCAGGGACCCATACCTCGCAGGTGCCCTGATAGGTGGCGGCCCCGGAGTCGGCATAGGCCTGCGCAGCGTCCACGAGGGCGCAGATCTGGTCGGCATGGCTCGCATAGGAGCCATACGGCACCCGGTCGGGGTTCGTGAAGGTCCAAATGGCCTGCTGCGCCATGTAGATGCCCTCGTCGCTTGTGGCGTCCACATTGGCCATGACGTACTCGAGCTGGCTGAGCACAGAGCCCAGGTTGACGCCGGAAACGGTGGTGACGTCCCAGGCCGATGCGGGGGAGTACGCCGCCTGGGGCCAATCGCCGGTGTCGGTGCTCGTGCCGGGCGCCGCGCGGCGCGAGTCGGCGCACCATGCCGCCTGGCCGGTCTCGACGTTTTTGATCCTCGGGCAGTTGCCGTCCACGATGTGCTCGTTGCAGGCGTCGAACGTCGCCGTGCCGGCCACATTGGCATACGCTGCACTGGAGCCGGGGCCCTCGGTGCGGTGGGTCTCATTACCCTGTCCGTCGCAGAGCCAGACCTCGATCACGAGGTTTGGCATGATGCCCGGGAAGTCATAGGCTTCCCCGCCGCCTGCCTCTACGCTGACCTCGACCGTGCCCTGCCCCTCGTCGGTGACGCAGGCCTGGGGCAGTGTCTCTCTCAGCAGGTCGCACCACAAGGCGTCCGCACGTCCCAAAACGCGCACGTGCAAGGTGCCTTGGCCCTCGATGCCTTCCAGAGATACGCGCAGCCAGCCGTCGTCGGTGGATGCGAGAGTAAGGCCCGGCGTCGTTGTTTCCGAGTCGCTCGCCGCCTCATCTGCCTGCGATGCCTCGAGGTCGCGGACCTCGACCTGGGCGGCCGCGTCATCGTCAGCGGCCGCGGCCGCGTCGTCGCCCTTGGTCTCATTGTCCACGGCAGCCTGCGCGTCTTGGCGGCCGGGCTCGCTGCCATCGCCTGAGGTCGCAGCCTCCTGGCGCGCCCCGTCGCCTGGCATTGCCATCTCCTGCCCTGCGGGCGGGTCGAGCGAGCCGGTCTCGTCGGCCTGCGGGTCGCCCGTCTGCAGCAGCTCAAGGCCGTCGGAAGAGGAGACGCTTATGGTGCCGGAATATTCAGCCCAGGCAACATGGGCACAGCCCAATATTCCCAAGGGCCCCGACAGGGCCAGGACGAGCGAGAAAAACAGGCAGCAGGCGAACTTGAAAATACGTTTTCTTAAATCTGCGTCTCGTGGCGGTCGCGGCACAGCGGTGCCCCTGAACCATGGTTTTCCAAACATGGCACACGTCCTTCCCCCGGGGGCTTGCGCCCCCGGTGTAGGTAGACTATTTCCTTGTCTTCGTTACGGTTTCAAATCTCGCGCAGTCCGTATCGCAACGGGCTCGTGCGCGGCAGCACAAAGGCCCCGGATTATTCCCAGTGGCCCTCTTCATCGTGATGCACGGTGGTGTATTGGGCCTCGTGGTAGACCGTCTCGTAATGGCCGTTGTCCTGATAGGAGCCTTGGTCCTCCCAATGGCCCGTCTCGTCGTGGTGCACGGTCTCGTACTCAGGCTCCTGCCAGACCTGCGTCCAATTTATCTTCACTTCGTAGTTGGTGATCTGGTCGTTGGCTATGAGCTCCTTGATGTGGCACACCATCTCGTCGTCGTCAAACGTGATGAAGCCGTCGGCCTTGAACTGGTAGTACGCCCCATCCGCGACGTTCATGTAGTAGCCGTCGTGCACAAGCACCTGCTCGTCCCATGCGGGGCTGTCTTGGACCCACACGTTGTTGGCGACCCATTCCTGCTTGGGCACCCAGACCTGCTCCTCCCATGCCTCGCTCGCCACGACGGTCTCGTCCCAGGCGGCCTTGTCCACCACCCAGACGGGCTCCTTGGCAGGCTGGTCGGCGTCGGCGCTCGGCTCTACCTGGATGCCTTCCGGCTCGGCGGGCTGCTCGGCCTGCGCCGTATCCGCAGGGGCTGCCGACGTGGCCGGTGCCTCGGGGGCGCTGGTGTCTGCGGCGGGCTTCGAATCCTGTTCCTGCTGGGTTGCCTCTTTTTGAGCGGGCGCGTCTGCGGCAGCCTCGGCACCCTGTCCGTCATCGGTCGAAGCCGGGAGGATCACCCAATGCAAGCGGACGGAAAGGGGAGAGGACGGAACCTCGATGATACGTGCTCCCTTCAGATCCTGCTCGTCGGGGGCGCCGTCCTCGGTGGGTGCGAGGTCATAGAACATGAGGGCGTGGGCGAGCGTGTAGGCGCGCACCTCGCACAGCTTGTCCCAGACTGCGGCTTGCACGCGCTTCTCGAGGCCCGAGCCCTGAAGGCGAGCGCCGCCAAGGTGCGACTCAGTCTTCTCCAGGCATTCCATGCATGTCTTTACCAGCTTGTCCTCAATGGCCCTGATCGTTTTGGGCTCCTCGTCGCTTGCGTCGAGCACCCACACCTCTCCGTCGGCGATCACCACGCGGATCTTTTCGAGCTGGCTCTTGTCAAGGGACAGCTCGACCCCGCCGAGAGCGAACCGCTTATCGCCCAGGAAGGCAAGCACCTGCTCGGCGCTCACGGGCGTCTCTGCCTCGGCCTTGTCCGACTCCTTAGCCTTTTCCTCGGCTCCCTGGGTTGCGTCGGCGCCCTCGGCCTGCTCTGCCTGGCCCGAATCAGCCTGGGCTTCCAAGGCGGTGTCGGCCCATGCGTGGCGAGCGCACAGGGCCCCGTCGGGCGCGGCGGAGCAGACGCCTATACCCATGGCCAGGATGCAGGCAAGCAGAAACGCGTGTCGTTGCAGGAGCAAAAAGGGCCTGTTCATCTTCAACGCCTCCCAAACTGAAAAGCTTTCAGGACCCCTCAATACTGGCAGGATTTTCAGGTTTGTTAAATGTAGATTATGTGAAATATTAGCTATGCGTCACAGACTTATAACAGGCCAGGTAAACGACCATTTTTAGCTGTTTTGTCACAGATGCGCTAAATAAAACTGTCACCTAATTACGCCGCTTTTGAGGCTGCGCCTCGCAGAAGGCCCTTACCATAAAGTCGCACATATTGCGCCGTCTGAGAGGTACAGGGCATGGAGCTTCACCAGCTGAGATATTTCATCCAGGCCGCAAAGCTCGAGAGCATCTCGCAGGCCGCCGATACCCTCCACGTGTCGCAGCCGGCGCTGTCCCGCTCCATCACCAAACTGGAGGAGGAGCTCGGCGCCACGCTCTTCGACCGCGTGGGCCGGCGCGTCCTGCTCAACGACCGGGGCCGCATGTACCTGCGCAGCGTCGAGCGCCTGCTGCAAGGGCTCTCCGAGGCAAACGCGACGATCGGGGGCGTGCAGACCGAGGTCGAGGGCTCCGTCAGCGTCGGCATATTCGGGTCGCAGTCGCAGGCCATCGAGTGCGCCGCCGCCTTCATGAGCGCCAACCCCCGCGTCTTTGTCGCATTCGACGCCCGCCAGCAGTCCATGACCTCGCAGGTGACCCGCGAGTTCGACATGGTCTATTGGCGGCCGAGCTCGGCCTTTCCGGCTCGCGCGCCGAGATCGGCCTGGAGGCCATCATGAGCGCCGACCCCGACATCATCGTGTGCGAGAGCCCCGCCACCTTCGCCGATCTTGTCGGCAACGAGTCGCTCGGCGAGCTTGCGGCCATAAAGAACGGCACGGCCCACATCGCCCCGCTCGGCCCCGTGGTGTGGTCCATGGGTTCCACCGAGGCCCTGCTCATGCTCTACTGGGCCGCGAACACCATCAACCCCGAACTGTTCGACTACGACGTCGACGCCATCACGCGCGAGTACTTCGCCACGTTCTACGGCTATGAGCTGAGCGACGAGCAGCTCGCCGGAATTTTCGACCAGCAGTAAGGGGCCCGGATGAACGGTTGGCTTGATTGGCGCGCCATAGAGCTGCAAAACGACTGGGGCCTGCGCGAGAAATCCGACGCGATGGGCGAGGTGTGGAACAAGGGCGCCGAGATGTGGGACACCCGCTGGAAGCACGACCTTGAGTTCACGGCCCGGCAGGCGGCGGCCATCGACGTGCTCCCCGGCGACACCGTGCTCGATGTGTGCTGCGGGACGGGCCCGCTCACCATGCATGTGGCGCCGCGCGTCAAGGAGGTCGTCGCGTTCGACTACGGACGCGACATGCTCGCCACCCTGGAGCGCAACGCCGCCCAGCGCGGCCTCACAAACGTGCGCACGTTGCGGGGCAACTGGTACTCCGTCGAGCCGGGCCGCGAGCTTCCGGTGTGCGACGTGGCCATCACGCGCTGGTCGCCGGCCCAGGGGGACATCCTCAAGTTCAGCCGGTGCGCGCGCAGGCGCTGCTACTCCCTGGGGAGCGTGACGCCCGATTTCGCCGAGGGCGGCTTTACCCAAAGCGGCTTCTGGTGCCGCAGCACGGTGGACGAGTCGCTCAACACCACTCCCAGGCCCTGCGGGCGCAAGTACGGCTTCAACGTGCACTTCAACCTGCTCTACGACGCCGGCGCCAACCCCGAGGTGACCTACCTGGTGGACGCGCGCACCGTCACGGGCGCGAGCAAGTCCGAGGTGCTCGAGAAGGTGTTCGGCCCCATCAAGGGCGGAAAGCCCGACGGCGCCCAGGGCCAGGGTGAGGGCGACGAGGACGCCGACGACGCGAAGGTGACGCACCGCCCCGGCAGCCCGCGCGGCTCCTCGCCCTTCGACCGCGACATCGTGCACAACGCCGACGGCACCTGGACGTTCAACTACAAGCACACCATGGTCGTCATGTCGTGGGACCCCAATGAAGTCCGCCTCTAGCGAGGGGTCGGCAACGGATGGGCGCATCGGCGTCAAGACGGCGGGGGAGCGCTCGCTTCCCGCCGTCTTGACGCTCCTGACCGCCGTGACGTGCCTGCTCGCGGCATGTGCGCTGTGCCTGGGCGCCTATGCGGTGCCCCTTTGCGACGTGCTGGGAATCCTCGCCTCGACGGTTGCCCCCGTCGAGCAGACCTGGCTTCCCATGGCGGCCAACGTCGTGCTCGGGGTGAGGCTGCCGCGCGTCTTGGGCGCCTTGCTTGTGGGGGCGGCGCTGGCTGTGGCGGGAACCGCCTACCAGGGGATGTTCCGCAACCCGCTTGTCTCGCCCGACCTTCTGGGAGTGTCGAACGGGGCATGCATCGGCGCGGCGCTAGCCATCCTTGCCGGCACCGGCGTCGTGACCCGACAGCTTTGGGCGTTCGTGGGAGGCATTGCGGCCGTGGCGTGCACGGTGGCCATCCCGCGCATCCTCAAGCGCGACTCCACCGTCACGCTTGTGCTTGCAGGCGTCATCGTGGGCGGGTTCTGCGGGTCGATCATGGGCATCATCAAATACGTGGCCGATCCCGATACGCAGCTCGCCGAGATCGTGTATTGGCAGATGGGCAGCCTCGCAAAGGTGGGGGAGGGCGCGCTCAGTCGCACCGCGCCCGTCATGCTCGGCTGCATTGCCGCCCTCCTTGCCATGCGTTGGCGCATCAACGTGCTTTCGCTGGGCGACAACGAGGCCCGGGCGCTCGGGGCGAACCTGCGCTGGGAGCGCGGCGCCGTGATCTGCGCGGCCACACTGCTCACCGCAAGCGCCACCTGCATGGCGGGCACGGTGGGCTGGGTAGGCCTGGTGGTCCCTCATCTCGCGCGGTTCATCGTGGGGCCCAACACGGCGCGCAGCCTGCCCGTGGCCTGCCTGTTGGCGGCGGCGTTCCTGCTGGTGGTAGACACTGTGGCGCGCGTTTCGGGCGTGGAGATACCGCTGGGCATCATCACGGGCCTCGTGGGCACGCCATTCTTCGTCATCCTGCTCGCTCGTCAGAAGGGGATGCTGTGATGCAACACGGACAGCACGACGCGGCGCCGCCCCTCCTGAGCGTGCAGGGGCTTGGCTTTGCGTATGAGGGAAGACCGGCGACGCTCTCCGAGGTGTCGTTCGACGTGGCGGCAGGCGAGCTCTGCGCGCTTCTCGGCCCCAACGGGGCGGGGAAGTCGACGTTGCTCAACTGCATCATGAACCTGCTGAAGGCCCAGAGGGGCTCCATTGAGCTTGAGGGCCGCGACGTGAGCCGCATGAGCGCCCGCGAGATAGCGCGCATCGTGGCGTACGTCCCGCAAACATCAAACGCCGCCTTCTCCTATGACGTACGCGACTACGTGGCCATGGGCCGCACGCCGTTTCTCAAGCTGTGCTCCACGCCGTCGGCACAGGACATGCGCCTGGTGGACGAGGCGTTGGAGAGGTTGGGCATTGAGGGGCTGGCGCGCTGTCCCTACAACGAGCTCTCGGGCGGGCAGCGCCAGCTCGTTGACGTGGCCCGCGCCCTGGCCCAGCAGCCGCGCATGCTCCTGTTCGACGAGCCCACGAGCGCTTTGGACTTCGGCAACCAGGTGAAGGTGCTCAAGCTTGTGGCCGACCTTGCGCATGACGGCTATGCGATCCTCATGACCACGCACAACCCCGACCATCCCATCTTGCTGGGCGGCAGCGTCTGCCTGCTCGGGCGCGACGGCCGCCTCGTGAAGGGCCGGGTGGACGAGGTGCTTCGCGAGGACGTGCTGCGCGAGCTCTATGGGTGCGACCTCATCATGCGGCACGTTCCCGACGCCGGCCGCGATGTATGCATGACCCCGAGGTTTGACAAGGGGCTGTGATAAGGGGTTTGCTAGGCCTTGAGTTAAAGGCATGGGTCGATGGCCTAAACACTAAACATTAAGGATAGATAGAGGGATAGAAGCGGTTAGGGAAACAATAATCAAGCCAGTCCGCCTCGATTGCGCAGAACCTTTACCTGAACTGGCGTTACACCGGGGCTTAGGAAAAGTGGCTTGCTCATTGTTTTCCCAGCTTAGAGGGCACCTGAGAAACAGAGGGCGTGCTATCAAACGTTTAAGTAAAGCTTGAGGTACTACAGGCAAAAGCAGGTTCATCCACATCGTGCTATTCAGACCATTAACCTTAAAGTAAGACTTAATTTAGCAGGTCTTTTGTGCGCATTCATCATTAACCTTATCCTTAATGTCTCTTCCAGTGTGCTGCCCGTTTTGACTCATTGCGTTCTTACTTTAATGTTTAACTTTAAAGTAAGGCCTTACATCAGTTTGACCGGCGCATCACTCTTCCCGAGCTTCAACCGATTGGTTGAACCAGATGCAACGCCTGGCCCCCTTCGACGCGAAGACCTCGGCCTGTATACTCCTGCTCAGCCAGCCCGCAGGCTGGCTGCGGCGTGCAGGGGGCATGCCGCAAGACACCTCTCGTCTAAGGGGGACACATGCAGGAACGCATCTCTCGTCAGGACTTCTTGAAGGGCTTCGCCGCCGCAGGGGTCGCTGCGGCCGGAGTCGCCGGCTTGGCCAATTCCGTCACACCTGCCCATGCTGACGCGACCGACGAGCAGGCCCAGACTGCCGACCTCTCGCAGACCGTGGCGCTCACCGAGTTCGGCACGCCCTTGTGGCTCACGCCCGAGCTGCACATGTTCGACTGGCGCACCAAGCCCGAGCAGCCCCAGGCCGAGGAGGCCGGCAGCGCCGATGTCATCGTCGTGGGCCTGGGCCTGGCCGGCATGAACGCGCTGCGCCGCAGCCTGGAGCTCGGCAACTCCGTCATCGGCATCGAGACCGACGCCAGCTACGACATTCATGGCTTCCAGTGCGCCACCGTCAACTGCGACCTGTTCAAGCGCGAGGTCGAGAAGAACGGCGACGATTGGGCCGACTACGAGATCGACACGACCGACTTCGTGCGCAACTACATGGCCATGCACAACAACCGTTCCAACATCGAGATCGCCAAGCTCTTCGCCGAGCACTCCGGCGAGGCGTTCGACTGGTACGAGGAACTCATGCCCGAGAAGGGCGAGGACGGCAACTACGACTACCGCTCCATGATCTATTACCCGCGCCCCGAGGGCTACGACCTGTCCCAGCCCGACACGAAGTACCGCACCTACATCGGCACGGTCGACTTCACCTACCAGTCTTGGGCGCAGGCCGGCCACAACCTCTACCAGTTCTGCGTGGACAACGGGGCCGACTTCCATTTCAACGAGCGCGGCTACATGCTCACCAAGAACGCCGACGGCAAGGTGGACGGCATCATCACGAAGGTGACCGCCGACACCGGGGAGGTGTCGTACAAGCACTACACGGCCAACAAGGGCGTCATCATCTCCACCGGCTACCACGGCACCGCGCAGGACATCATGATGGAGATCGGCGTCGAGGAGGCCATGTACACCCTGCGCAACGGCAACGACTTCCCCGCGAGCTCGGGCTTCGGCGGCTCGGGCGACGGCCATCGCATGCTTGTGTGGGAGGGCGCCGACATCGAGCCCTTCCGCCAGGCCGACGGCTGCGTGCTGTCGATGCTCGACCCGGCGGCGGGCCTGGCCCTCAACGCCAACGGCAAGCGCTTCCACAACGAGGACGACCAGTGCTGGACGCTGGGCCTGGAGCTGCGCTGGCAGCCCGGCCAGACGCAGTGGAAGATCTACGACTCCAACTGGCGTCGCGACCTGGACTTCCAGAACATGTCGCACATGGCCATCGATTCAGTGAACAAGACCCCCTGGACCATGCCCGGCACGCTCGAGAACGAGTACGCGGCCTTCTACACCAACGGCACCAAGACCAAGGCCGACGGCACCGAGTGCGACGGCACCGAGTTCTACCTCGATATCCTCGACGAGGAGCTGCGTGCCGGCGTGGGCAACCCCGAGGGCATCGCCATCGGCAGCTATTGGAGCTGGCCGGGCGACGTGCGCTACGGGGCCGAGACGCTCGAGGAGCTCGCCGAGATGGTGTACCCCGGCGACGAGGAGGCCCAGGCCAACATGCTCGCCGAGGTGGCCGAGTACAACCAGATCGTCGCTTCGGGCAAGGACACGAGGTACGGCAAGGCCTCGTGGATGCTGTTCCCCATTGAGGAGGGGCCGTTCTACGCGTTCGGCGTCACGGCAGGCACCGTGGGGCGCATGGGCCAGGAGGGCATCATGACCAACGCGCGCCTGCAGCCCACCGTTCCCGCCACCGGCAAGGCCATCCCCGGCGTGTACTGTGCCGGCGTCGTCGTGGGCGGCCGTCACGCCAACTGCTACATGACCCCTCTGGGCGGCATGAACCACGGCTTCGACGTGACCACCGGCAAGCTCGCAGCCGAGTTCCTCTCGCAGGACAACGCGTAAGGAGCCCAACGTGACCCAAGACACCCCCCGCACAACCCCGCTCATGCTCGACGTGCACCTGCCGTTCTCCTACTGGCGCGAGCGCGACCTGGACAACGGCGACGCGGCCCTGCGCCCGCAGGACGGCCTGGTGCACGCGTACGCCCGCGCGCTCATGGCCGAGATCGCGAGCTTGGGAAGCGACGTGCGAGACTGTAGGCTTGCAGTGGGGGGCGTCTTCTTTTCCGGCGGTTACCTGGGACTTCTCGACCCTGAGGACTTTCGTGACATCCTGCGCGCGGTCCGTCGCGCCTTTGCCGTGACGCAGGGCCTTCGCGTCGAGGCGGTGACGGCGCCGGGGTCGGTGGACATGTACGCCGCAAGCGCCTATCTCGACGAGGGTGTGGGCGCTCTCATGTTCGAGGTGCCCACGCTCTCGGCTCGCGAGTCGGCCGAACTTGCGCTGCCCAACGTGCTGCAGGCGCTCGACAAAAGCACCTTCGTGCTCGCAAGCTACGGCGCCGCCCAGCTGGGCCTGCGCATCCCGGCAGATATCCCGGGACGCCCCGCCCAGACATGGGCCTACCTACTCGGGCAGGTCAACCACTATCGGCCCGTGCACGTCGAGCTTGCGGGCGGCGCACGCACCGACGAGGGTCGGGCGTCCTTCGAGGACGGCCTGCTTGCCGCTGGTTACCGCCGCGTCGGGGGAGCGCCCGGCCGCACGGTCTTCACCCGCGCCAACGAAGATCCGCTCTTCCCTCGGCTGACGCGCGGTTACGAGCAGGCACGCGCCGCGCATGCCCCGCAGCTCGGTGTGGGCCTGGGAGCAGAGTCGTCCATCGACGGCTTCTGGACGAAGAACACGACCGACATGGGAACTTACCTGGCCAATGCCGCCGACTGCCGCACGCTTATCGCGCAAGCACGGGAGCTGTGAGGGACGCCATCGGCCCGCATGCCTGATTGGGCTGCCGCATGGCGCCGGGGACTCGGCCACCTCGATGTGCCGCGGCATCTACCTGCGGCAGACAACGGACGGCCTTGCGCATGGCTTGCCCATCGCTCTTCCCGGAAGGCATCGGCAGGTAGGGAGCCAAACGAACCCGTAAGTATGCGCTCGCACGACCGTTGGCCAAGTAGCCCGAAAACAAGCAGGGAATCTACCAGGTGTTTTACAAGCCACATCTTCTCGTCTGCAGCTAGAGCGGGGCCGCAAGCGCATACTTAAGGCCTCGTTTGGCAGGCAGGCAACGACAGCTGGGAAGCCAAACGAACCCGTAAGTATGTGCTCGCACGACGGCTGGCCAAGTAGCCCAAAAATCAGCAGGCAATCTACCAGGTATTTTACAAGCCACATCTTCTCGTCTGCCGATAGGGCGGGGCTGCAAGCGCATACTTAAGGCCTCGTTTGGCAGGCACCCTACGGAAACGACGATTAAACGTCGCCATCTTCAGCCGCCGCTGTCAATGGGGCGCGTCTTCTGCCCAGGCTTCTGCTTGCAATATGGAGGAGTCGCCAACTCACGCACGACCAGCCCCGACTCCCTACCCCAGCTCCTCGAGCAGCTCAAGGAGCTGGGCCTTGGAGCGAACGCCGGCCTTTGAGTAGATGTGCTCGCAGTGCGCCTTTGCCGTGCCGCGGGCAATGGAGAGCGTGCCGCACACGTCGTCGATGCTGGCGCCGTCGGCAAGTAGCGAGAGAACCTCAGTCTCCCGTGCGGTCAGGCCCTTTTCCTCTGAGAGGCGGGCGCATGCGGTGCGTGTCCTCTCGCGGCGCTCATGGGCGGCGTCGATCTTGCCCGGCCCCAGGGCGCCCACGCCCCACGACTCCTCAAGGTTGCCCTCCCTAAAGTAGGCAAGCGTCGCCATTCCGGCGAGCGCGACGAGCACCACGACGAGCAGGGACGTCGACACGCCGAGGCTTTCGAGCCATACGTGTCGTTCTCCCAGGTAGATACCACCGGATTGGAATATCGCAGCAGCCTCTTCGATGCCGAAAAGGAAGATGGGGGCGCAATGGCGGCGCTGCGCGATATCGCACATGAGCAGGAACACCGCCAGCTCGAACAACGCTGCGCCGATCGCCGTGGTCGCGGCGACGGCGGCGCTTCGGCCACCGAAGCCGGCAAAGGGGAGCAGCAGCAAGACGCAGACGAATATCGCAAGCGGCGAGCTGAGAAGCCGGCGCAGGTCGAACGATTTGGAGAACAGCACGACGGGGACGAGCAGCAAAAGCCCCGCAAGCGCGTTGGCGCTGTTTTTGAAGACGAGCGAAGGCAGGTCGCTTGCGCCCATGCAGATTCCCGACGCAAGGTAGTAGAGGGCAATGAGCCCCAAGAGCGGCCAGGGGAAGCGCTGCACGGCGGGATTCGCACGCCTGGTCGTCGACTCCGACATCGTGCTTACGACATAGCGGGCGCGCAGGTAACAGAGCAGCGACGCCACGGGCAACATGACAAGCGTTGCATGCCGAAAGACCGCGGTGCTGTTCTCCAAGGCCAGGTTGATGCCGACGGCAAGGACGAACGAGAGAGCCAGGGCCGTGGCGATGCGGTTGAGGTCAAGCGAGCAGTAAAGCTCGCACCAGCCCAGGATGAAGATCGCCGAGGCGCAGGCGGCGAGGGTTCCCAGGGCAGGCCCGGCCCATGCGGCACACACCCTGCTCGCGTTTGCCCACAGGGCCAGGCCCGAGACCACGCAGGCGATGAGCGCCGCGAGGGGCATGGGCCAGCGTCGTGCCGAGAGGGGAGAGATGCGCCCGGCAAGGAAGGCCAGGGCGAGCAACGCCGCGGCGAGGGCAAGGTCGTGCGCGAAGCCGTCGAGACCCTCGAGGAGCTCCTCGTGGGTGAGCAGCGACAGCCAGGAGCGAAACATCGCCAACCCCAACAGCGACACCGGCAGGTCGAGCATCGCTGCGATGCCCGCCTTCATCTCGGCCACGCTTGGCAGATGCGCCACGACCACCCGTCTCCTCTTCAGTCGCAACAGATTTCGTGAGGACGCATTATAACGAATCTACCAGCGAGGTTTATACGGGGTTTAGAGAGATAGGCCTTTGCCGAGAGCCGGTCCGATGGCGCTGTGAGCGGTGTCGGGGCTAGCTTGGTTCTCGTCGGGCACAGCCTGCCGCCGCCTTCCGCACGAGGGAGCGGCGCATGGCCGCCCGTGCCAGCTGGCCACGCACGGCCAGCCAAGGGGTCGTATCAAAACAAGGAGGATATCAGCCATGACCTTCACGCCCAACGCTTCCATCACCCGCCGCAGCGCCCTCGCCGCCGGTGCCGCCCTTGCCAGTGGCGCCCTCGCGGGAGCCTCCCTCGCATTTGCAGACGAGGCCGCCGCTGAGGCCGCCGACAACACCCCGTCCTTCCTCAAGGCCCCCGAGCCCATCACCGACATCGCCGAGACGAGGGGCTACGAGGTCGTCGTGGTCGGCGCGGGCCAGGCCGGCATGACCGCCGCAATGCACGCCGCCGAGCTCGGCGCGAAGGTCGCCCTGCTCCAGAAGCTCGGCTTTGCCTCCACCCAGGGCTTCACCGCCGTCGGCCTGGACAGCGACACCGACGACGCCACCCGCGAGGGCTTCGTGAGCTACCTCATGCTCCTCAACGACCTGCGCTCCAAGCGCTCGCTGCTTGAGACCTGGGCCAAGCGCAGCGGCGAGGTCATCAAGTGGCACCGCGACTTCCTCACCAAGGCCGGCGCGGAGCTGCCCGCCGAGGAGGACAGCCGCTACACGCGCGACTGCAACGGCTACGAGGCGCACTTCCTCATGGCGCGTCCCGTCGGCACGCACGCCGCCACGGCCACCCTGCTGGCCGACTATGCCGCCGCAAACGGCGTCGACGTCTATTACGAGACGCCCGGCGTGCAGCTCGTGTGCGACGAGTCCGGCGCCGTCACCGGCATCATCGCAGGTACCGAGGGTGCCTACACCCAGTTCAACGCCAGCAAGGGCGTCATTCTGGCCACGGGCGACTACCAGTGCAACGAAGAGATGATCGCCTATTACTGCCCCGACGCGCTGTACTTCCCGCCGCTCATCGTGGGCCGCACCGGCGACGGCCACCGCATGGGCACCTGGGCCGGCGGCCACATCGAGCCCCTCAACCACACCAAGATGATCCACGACGTGTGGATGCAGTTCGCCCCC
>CAVEWV010000005.1:0-13825 GCA_963619535.1 Acutalibacteraceae bacterium
CCATAGAGGTGCGCATGTCGCAGATGCTTGAGGATGAGCCTGCCGACGTGGCCCAGGTTGTGGGCGGGGCGATTGCGGGCGGTGTCAAGCCCGACGACGTCTTCGTGGTGGCGGGCCGCCCCTCGTGGCTGGGGCGCGTGCAGGGTGCTCTTGAGGATGCCGGCATCCCTGTGAGCTGGGTCGGGGGCGGCAGCCGCCTGCGCGGCGACATCCGCGACTCCCAGGCGTGCGCCGACAGGGCGATGGCCAACGCCGTGCGCCTGGTGGCCGACCCCTCGAGCTGCCTGACGTGGCGCTGCTGGTGCGGCTTCGGCGACTACCTGTGCTGCTCAGCCGCCTTCTCCGACCTGGCACATGCCTTGGAGGGAGCGCACGAGGTGAGGCTCACCGACCTGCTGGACGCCCTTGTGGGAGAGGGCGACCTTGCGGTGGGCGGCGACATGCTCAACCGCGAGCGCATCGAGGAACGCGTGCACGCAGGCAAGGCCCTCATCGCACGTGCCGAGGGACTTGAGGGCGCGCAGCTCATCGACGCGATTCGCGCGGCCGTGTGCGGCGAGGGCCAGCCGACCCCCGATTTCGACGCGCTGCTGGGCGGCGACATCGCGAGCATGGGCGCCTCCAAGCTTGCCGCGCGCATCGAGGCGGGTCTGGCGCCGCAGGTGCCCCAGCAGGGCTGCGTGCGCGTGGGCCTGCCCGACTCCCTCATCGGCCAGAGCCCCCGCGTGCTCGTCTTGTGCGGCCTCACGAACGGCCTCTATCCCGAGAAGGGCTACTTCGACCTGCTCGAGCGCACCATCGACGACCAGGCCAAGATGCATGCCAGGCTTATCGTCCAGCTCATCGAGACCTGCGGCAAGGCAGGGGAGCGGCTCGTGCTCTCGGGCTTCACGTGCGCCGACATCCTCGATGCCGAGCCGATGAAGCTCGCCACCGAACGTATCCGCCTGCAAAACAGGCACCGCGTGTGCGAGTTCGGCCCGAGCGTGGTGGTCGACTACATCACGGGAGTCAAGACGGCCTATGTGAGGTAGCGCCTGGCCGGGTGCGGCTTTCTGCTGCCGTGTCCGGACCAGCATCTCCTCATGCCCTCCCCAGGCAGCCCAACCCGAAAGGCCTCCCATGATCGACTTCACCGTGTCCGACTTTACTGTCGGCCTCAAACGAAACCTTGTGTTTGCCCAGCTCATGCGCGATTGCCCCCAGTTCTTCTTTAGCGACGTGCGCATCCACAGCGTCTACGGGTGCTTTCCGGGCTGTGTGATGAACGGCGGTCGCGCCTTTGTGCGCGAGCCCTATACGCCCGAGCAGATCGAGGCGACGTTCTGCGCGCTCGACGAGTTCGGCCTCAAGGCGCGCCTCACCTTCACCAACATGCTTGTGGAGGAACGCCACCTGCACGACCCCTACTTCAACCGGATTCTCGAGGCTGGTGCCGCGCATGGGGCGGGCGTCATCGTGTACTCCGACCTCGTGGGTGACTACGTCAAGGCGCGCTACCCCCAGATGGAGCGCACGCTCTCCACCACGCGCGAGATTCTCGACCCCATCGAGCTGACGGGGGCGCTTGAGGCCTATGACCTGGTGGTTCTCAACTACAACCTCAACAAGGACCATGCGTTCTTGAGCCAGGTGGGCCATGCCGCGCGGCTTGAGGTCATGGCAAACGAGCTGTGCAACCCACATTGCCCGCATCGCCAGGAGCACTACCTGCACAACAGCGCCGACCAGCTTGCCGGTGCCGTCACGCCGTTTAAGCGTTGCAATCTGGCGGGGAAGGACTTCTTCAAGCTCGCGCCCACAAGCCCCACCATCCTGACCAACGACGACATACGCGAGCTGCACCGGCGGCATAGCATCGCGCGGTTCAAGCTCGTGGGACGCGGCGTGGCAAGCGAGGTGAACCTCGAGAGCTACCTGCAGTACCTGGTGCGGCCCGAGCACCGCGACGGGTTGCGCCAGGCGATCGGGGCCATGGCGGGATAGGGGTACGGGCTCTGCGGAATCGATTTAGGCAACACATAACCCCAAGTCACGATGAGGCGTCGCTCGATGTGCGCAAGGCCCGGCGGCGCCGTGTAACGAGAAACCAAAGCGAGTCGGTATATTCCGCCTCGGGAAAGTGAGGTCGCCATGGTCGCCATGGAAACGCACGCCACAAGCCCCGTCACCCTGGGCCAGCTGCTGGCCATACGGCCCGAGCATGAACCGCCTGCCCCCGGCGACATCGTGGATTACGTATACGAGAAGGCTTATGAGGGCGGCCGCCTGCCTATCCGCGTCCGCCTGACGACCGACGTTGCGGGTATCGCCACCTTCACCGTGACCGCCGAGGCCCAGGAGGTTCGTTACTCTCTGGAGGCCGCGCGCAGGGCCCTCGTCCGCAGCACGGGCAACGACCCCGACACGCCTGAGGGTATCGACAAGGCCCGCAATGCGCTGGGGGCGCAGGAGTTTGCCGGCAATGCGGTCTACCTGGCAAAACGACGCCTCATGTGCCTGGCGTACATGCGCACGGGCGTCCTTCCCTTCCTTGCGGCCGACTACCCCGTGTGCCCCGCGCCCATCGAGGGGCAGGACTTCACTTTCACGGCGCGCGTTCGCCTGCGCCCGCGCGGCGAGGTGAGTGACTTCTCGCCCGTGAGGCTGGAGCTGCCGGCCAAGCCCGAGGTGGACGAGGCGCAGGTCGAGGCGTTCATGGGCCAGATGATGGGCGGCACGATAGATATGGCTAGCGTGCCCGACGAGGCCCGCGCCGCCATGGATCGCCTGCGCGCGCAGGCTCGTGAGGCGTGCGAGGGGCAGCGCGACGCCGCCTGGCGTCAGACGCTCGCGCAGAAGGCGTGCGAGGAGTTTGCCCACACGCGCCTGGTGGGCGAGCCGGGCGTGCGTTACGTCACGCAGCTGGCCGAGCTTATGGCCAACCAGTTTGCCGAGCAGCTCGAGGCCTCGGGTCGCTCGTGGGACGAGTTCACGCGCGACCCCGACTTCGACATGGACCAGTTCAAAGAGCGCATGATGCAGGCCGCGTCTGAGTCGCTTTGCCAGGGCCTCGCCCTGGACTGCGTGGCGGAACATGCGCACCTCACGCTCACTCAAGACGACGTGCTGGCGTCCCTGGGAGGGGTCGCGCCCGGCACGCAGGCCGTCGCGGCGCAGGCGATGATCGACAACGGGCAGCTGCCGCAGGTGGTTGAGGTCACGCTGCGCGCAAAGGCAGCCGACTGGCTTGCCGAACGCGCGGTCGAGGTCGCACGGGGATAGGCGTGTAGACGCGAGCCTGCCGGCGCGGCACGTTGAGCCCGCGGGCAGGCCTACGCCTGCGAGGCGTGTTTGCGGGGCTGGGTGACGAGCGTGGAGCCCGAGATGATGTCGTTGAGCTCGGCGACATAGCGAAGCACCAGGTCGGAGGGCTTGCGCTGACCGTGCGTGATGTAGCCCACGCGCATGGTCTCGCTCGTCTCCAGCGGGATGGCCACGATGTCGTGCTCCATCTCGCTGGAGAGCACGCCCGTCGAGAGCGTGTAGCCCTTGCCGCGGATGAGCAAGTTGGTGAGGGTGCCGCGGTCGGAGTAGGTGATGTTGCGGCTGTGGGGCAGTGCCGCCAGGGGCTCCTCGGCGAAGTGGAACGAGTTGGTGGTGCCCTGCTCGAAGGAGTAGCGCGGGTACTCCTCCAGGTCGGACAGGCGAAGCGTCGCACGGCCAGCCAGGGGGTGCTGCGCGCTCACGAAGACATGAGGCACGGCCTCGAAGAGCTGCGTGAAGTGCAGGTCGCCCTCGTCGAAGACGCGCCCCAGGGCGCGCTCGTTGAAGTCGTTGAGGAAGAGCAGGCCGATGTCGGCGCGGAACTCCTGCACGTCGCGGATGATCTCGCTCGTGCGCGTCTCGCGCAGGGTGAAGTCGTAGGCGGAGGCGTCGCAGGCGTTGACGATGTTGATGAAGGCCTGCACGGCGAAGGCGTAGTGCTGCGTGGAGATGGAGAGGCGCGCGCGGCGCTTGGGGTCGGCCTTGTGAGTGTATCGCTCGCTGAGCAGGTCGGCCTGCTCCACCACCTGGCGGGCATACCCGAGCAGCTCGGTGCCGTCGGCCGTGAGCGTGAGGCCGCGGTTCGAGCGGCGGAAGACCGAGATGCCCAGCTCGCTCTCGAGGTCCTTGATGGCCATGGAGAGCGTGGACTGGGAGACATAGAGCTCGTGGGCCGCGGCGTTGAACGAGCCCGACTGGGCCACTTCGATGAGGTAGCGGAGCTGCTGCAGGGTCATGGTGAACGGACCTCTCCTTGGCGGCGGAACGGACACGTGGCACTCAGATGCAAAAAGTATAGACGCGCTTCGCCTGGAGCGGAAACTTCCGCAGGTGGGGGAGGGAAAAACCAAAACTGGGCGGCTCTGGGGTATCATGCCTGCTGCATGCGCGCGCTTGGGGCCGCATCCTTCGCAGATGGCCCGTGCTCGCGGGCGCGCGGCATGCCGATGGCCCAGTTACCTACAGAGAGGTGCGGTGCATGGCGCACGACAAGAAGAAGCCGGCGTTTCTGGCCAACAGGCGCATGTTGGCGACGATCGTATGCCTGGCCGTGGCCGTCGCGGCCCTGGCGTGGGCCTTCTGGGAGACGCCCTCCACGCCCATGGCGTATTCGGAGTTCGCGCAGGACGTGACGCAGGGCAAGGTGGCCCAGGCCCAGATCGCCCAAGACGGCGTGTACTTCACCCTGCGCGACGACGAGTCGGGCACGCTCTACCGTACCGACAACCCCGCCTCGCCCGACTTCAAGGAGCGGCTGCTGCTCATGGGCGTCGAGGTGAGCGAGGGGGCCGATGCCGCCGACATCGCGGACACCCTCATCAACCTGCTGCTCGATGCGTTTATCTTCGGCACGTTCGGATTCGCCATCTACAAGCTGGCCAGCTACAGCCGAAACACCTTCAAGGTCGTGCGCAAGACGGGCGTCACCTTCGACGACATCGCGGGCATGGACGGCCTCAAGCGCGAGATGCGCCAGGTGGTGGACGTGCTCAAGGGCGGGTCCGCCTACAAGGGGCACGGGGTGCGCCAGGTGAAGGGCGTGGTGCTCGAGGGCCCTCCCGGCAACGGCAAGACGCTCTTCGCCAAGGCGCTGGCCCAGGAGGCGGGCGTCAACTTCATCGCGACGAAGGGTGCCGACTTCCAGAGCGCGTTCATGTCGCTGGGCGCTCGCAAGATCCGCTCCCTCTTCAAGAAGGCTGGCAAGCACCGCCCCTGCATCGTCTTCATCGACGAGTTCGACAGCATCGGCGAGCGCCGCAACTACGCCGGCACCGGCATCGACAAGGAGAACAACCGCATCATCACGGCCATGCTCAACGAGATGGACGGCTTTACCTCCAAGGACGGGATCCTCGTGGTGGCGGCCACCAACTCCTATCGCTCGCTCGACCCTGCGCTTGTGCGTCCGGGAAGGTTCGACCTCAAGTATACCGTGAACAATCCTGACGCCAAGACCCGCGAGGAGCTCGTGCGCATCTACTCTCAGGGGAAGCCCATGGCGCAAGGCCTCTCACCTGCGACTTTGACACCGCTCTTTGAGGGCGCGAGCTGTGTCGACATCGAGGCGACCCTCAACGAGGCTGCTATGCTCGCCATGCTCGACAAGGCCCCTCAAATCACGCGCGACCATATTGTCCGTGCAGCTGAAAAGGTTGGCGTTAAACTCAAGGTATAGTGTTTTGGCAGATGTAGCGTGCGGGCTAACAGGCCTTGCGTGCCCGCACGCGAAACATCGGGGTGGACGCGTAGTTCACGCGCTCCTCGGCTGAGAACACGCGCTCCCACACCTGCGCGTCCACCTCGACCTCGCAGGCCCCCAGGTCGCTCAGCACGCGCTCGTCCCATGCGGGGCGCGCCACCGGCGAGAGCGGCATCTGGCGGGCGATGTCCTCCATCGCGTCGATGTCGGTGCCCGCGTACTCGTCCTTGATGCCCGCGTCGTGCGTGGCCTGACGATCGGCCTCGTAGGCCTGGCGCAGGTCGGCGTCGTAGAGATGGGCGTACCAGTTGGCGTCGTAGTTGAGCAGCAAGCCATGGGGCTTGAGCACGCGGAGCCACTGCGCATAGGCGACCTCGGGATGGGGCAGGTTCCACGTGAGGTTGCGGCTCACTACCACGTCGAACGTGCCGTCGGCCACCTCGGGCGCCTCGGCGTCCATACGCGTAAACGTGATGCGCTCCTCCACGCCCTCGGCGCGCGCGTTGGCGCGTGCTTCCTCGAGCATGGCGGGCGTGTAGTCGGCTGCCGTCACGCTAAAGCCGGCCCGCGCCAGGATGATGGAGAAGAAGCCCGGCCCACAGCCCATGTCGAGCACGCGCAGGTCATGGGGCTGTGCGCCGGGGAAGGCGGCCGCTATCTGCCCCACAAGCTCCTGCGTCCAGGTCTGCTTCTGCTGGGTGCGCAGCTCGTCTTTGTTGACCTCGGAGTACCCTGCGGCGCGCTGCGTCCAGTAGGCCTCGTTGTCCTGCTTGAGCTGGCTGGTGCCGTCTGTGCCTGCCATCTGAGACGCTTCCTTCCCCGTGCGGGCGGGCCGACGCGCCCGCGCCCGCCCGCCGTATGTGTCAAACGATCAGCTCACGGCCGAGTGGCCCCGACGGCCCCGCGGCATTTCCCTCACGGCCCGCACGCCCTACTTCTGCGCGGTGATGATGAACATCCGTGTGGGGTTGTAGAACTTGTCGGGGTTGGCGAAGAGCCTGTCCGAGACGCCCTCGTCGAGCTGGATGTCGCGGAAGCCCGCGTTGTAGAGCAGCTCGATGTCCCAGGCCGGACGGGCCGGCTGCTCGCCTGCGAGGTGGTCCTTGATGTGCTCGTACTCGACCATGAGGCTGCGCTCGATGTTGGCGTGGGCGTTCTCCTGGGGCATGTCGAGCTCGGCGAGCGGCTTCTCGTGGCAGTAGTCGCCGTCGAAGTTGATGAGGCTGCCGCCGGGCTTGAGCAGGTGGTACCAGTGCGAGTAGGCCTGGTCGAGATGGGGCAGGGTCCAGGTGAGGTTGCGGGTCACGATGCAGTCGAACGTCTCGGGCTCGAAGGCGGTGCTCTCTGCGTCCATCACCTGGAAGTCCACCGAAAGCCCCAGGTCGCGGGCTGCGTGGCGCGCTTCCAGGATCATGCGGGGCGTGAGGTCGATGCCGCTCACCATATGGCCCTGCTCGGCGAGCATGAGCGCGAAGAAGCCGCTGCCCGTGCCCACGTCGAGGATGCGAAGCCCGCGTCCCTCGGGCAGCAGCGGTGCCATCTCGGCGAGCCACTGGTTGTGCTTGTCGCTGGCGAACTCCTCGTTGTGCAGCTCGGCGAAGTCCTCGGCCCGCTGCGACCAGTAGTTCACGACGTGCGATTTGACGGAGTGGCGCTGCGTGTGCTCGGGGGCGAACACGCTGAGCGCGTCAATTTCGGGTGCTGCCATGCTGGGAGTCCACCTTTGCGTGTCGATGCTCTTGCTGATGTGCGACAGCGCCCCTGCACGCGTCGTGGGCGTATCGTATCACGCAATTCCGCCGCGTAACACCCCTGGGACGCCCCATCCGGCGCGAATTTGCGCATCACGCATGCGCCAGATGGGGTGGCTCGGCCCGTAAACCAAACCGGCCATGGGCCTACTTTGCCATGAGCTCCTCGATGGCGCCGGCACGGTAGTTCTTGAAGACGACGTTGCCCTCCTCCTGGGTGGCGTCGAGGTCCACGTCGGCCATGATGCCGAAGTCGCGGTCGCCCTGCGGGTCGCACAGCACCTGGTGCACGTGCCATACGTGGTCGGCCTTCTCGTCCTTCTCGTCCACGAGGAAATAGGCCGTGGAGCGGGCGTCTGCGTCGAGCAGCACCTCGTCGTGGGCCTCGTAGTACGCGTCGAGCACGCGCGACCACTTGAGCTCGCCGAAGCCGAAGTCGGTGTCGAGCGCCCCCAGGGCCTTGGCGTCGTCCTTGGCGATGAGGCGCACGCGGCTGAACAGGGCGTTGCGCACGAGCACGGTGAGGGCGCGGCGGTCGCGCACCACGACGTCTGCCAGCTCGAACGCCGCCACGTCGTCGCTGACCGCGCCCGTGTTGGCCCACTCGTCCACCAGGCTCGAGTCCACGGAGCGCACCACGAGTCCCAGCCAGGAGATGATGTCCTTGAGCTGGTCGTCGCGCTTGTCGAGCGGCAGGGTGCGGTCGAGGCAGCGGTAGGCCTCGGAGAGGTAGCGCAACAGGATGCCCTCGGCGCGGGCCAGGTTGTACGTCTGGATGTAGCTCTTGAAGTCCGCGCAGCGCTCGAGCATGTCGCGCAGCACCGACTTGGGGGAGAGCTGGTAGTCGCGCGCCCACGGCACGGCCTCGCAGTACTGCGCGAAGGCCTCGTCGAGCATCTCCTTGAGCGGCTTGGGGTATGTGACGTCCTGCAGGCGCTCGATGCGCTCGTCGTACTCCACGCCGTCGGCCTTCATCTCGGCCATCGCGCGGCTGCGGGCCTCGCGCTCCTGGGCGCGCAGCACCTGACGGGGCTCCTCCAGGGTGGACTCGATCATCGAGATGGCGTCGAGGGCGTAGGTCTCGCTCTCGGGGTCGAGCAGCTCCAGGGCCGCGAGCAGGAAGGGCGAAAGCGGCTGGTCGAGCGCGAAGTCGTCGGGCAGGTCGACCGTGGTCACGTACTCGACCGCGCCGCCCTCGCCTTCCAGCTTCTCCACCACGCCGGCGTCGATGAGGGTGGTGAACACCTCGTCGCAGCGGGCCTTGAGCTTGGCCTTCTCGGCGTCGGTCTGCATGGAGTCGTCCACGAGCTTGTACACGCGCGACCAGGCGTCGCCGCCCTGCTCCACCTCGGCGAGCACCATGGAGTTGGTGATGCGCATGCGCGGGGTGAGCGTGGCCGGCACCGACTCGATGAGCTTCTCGAAGTTCTGCTTGTTCCAGCCCACGAAGCCCTCGGGGGGCTTCTTCGTCTTGATGGAGCGGGCCTTCTTGGGGTCGCCGCCCGCCTTGGCGAGGGCCTTGGCGCGCTCGATGTCGTACTCGGTGGCCTCGGCGATGACCAGGCCCTCGGTGTCGAAGCCCGCACGGCCCGCACGGCCCGCGATCTGGTGGAACTCGCGCGACCCCAGGCGGCGCATGTGCGAGCCGTCGAACTTGGTGAGCGCGGTGAGCAGCACCGTGTGGATGGGCACGTTGATGCCCACGCCCAGGGTGTCGGTGCCGCAGATGACGGGCAGCAGGCCCTGCTGGGCGAGCTTCTCCACCAGCAGGCGATAGCGGGGGAGCATGCCGGCGTGGTGCACGCCCACGCCGCAGCCCAAGAGACGCTGCAGGATCTTGCCGAACGCGGTGGTGAAGCGCGTGCCCTTCACGGCCTCCTTGATGCGCTCGCGCTGCTCCTTGGTGGCCACGCCGAAGCTCGCCAGCGACTGTGCGCTCTCAAGGGCGGCGTCCTGGGAGAAGTGCACCACGTAGATGGGGGCCTTGCCCTCGCGCAGCGCGATCTCCACCGTGCCCTCAAGGGAGGTCTCCACGTACTCGTAGGAGAGGGGCACGGGGCGCGGGGCGTCGGCGATCACGTCCACGGGCGTGCCGCTCATCTGCTCGAGCTTGGCTGCGATGGCGCTCGTGTCGCCCAGCGTGGCGCTCATGAGCAGGAACTTCGTGCTGGGAAGCGTGAGCAGCGGTACCTGCCAGGCCCAGCCGCGGTCGGTGTCGCCGAAGTAGTGGAACTCGTCCATGGCAACGTAGCCGATGTCGGCCGCCTCGCCCTCGCGCAGCGCCGCGTTTGCCAGGATCTCGGCCGTGCAGCACACGATCATGGCGCCGGGGTTGATGGAGGTGTCGCCCGTGATCATGCCGACGTTCTCCTTGCCGAAGACGTCGCACAGGTAGAAGAACTTCTCGCTCACGAGGGCCTTGATGGGGGCGGTGTAGTACGACTTCCACCCCTGGCACAGGGCCAGGAAGTGCATGCCGAGCGCCACCATCGACTTTCCCGAGCCGGTGGGCGTGCCCAGGATGACGTGGTCGCCCAGGACGAGGTCCATGATGGCCTCCTCCTGGTGGGGCCACAGCTCCAGGCCGCGCTCCAGGCACCACTGCATGTACAGCTCGAAAATCTCCTCGCCGGGCATCTCGGGGTCGCCCTCGTGCCAGATGGGCGCGCGCCTGCCCAGCGAGCCGGGGGCGAAGGCGTCGTCGGTGTCGGGGGTCTGGTCGTAGCTCTGCTCGTCGGCCATGCGGCGGTCTCCTTCAGGGTTGAGTCTTGACCATGGCAGGGTAGCATCACGCAGGTCAACTCGGGGCGAAATCTGGCCAAAGACGGGTATTGAGCAGGTAAAAAGCGTCTGGGTGTGCTAGTGTTCCAAGCCTGTGAAAAGCCGAGCAGCCCGCCATCGGCGGGTGCGCTTCATGAGAGCGAGGGACACGCATGGGAATGGAGTTCAAGCGCCGCCTGCCCAACCCGCAGGACATCAAGGCCGAGATGGCGCTGTCGGCCAAGGCGCAGGAGCGCAAGGTGGCCTACGACGCGGCCATCGCCGCCGTGATGGAGGGCGCCGACGCGCGCAAGCTCGTCATCATCGGCCCCTGTTCGGCCGACCGCGAGGACGCCGTGCTTGAGTACTGCACGCGCCTGGCCAAGGTGCAGGAGGAGGTGGCCGACAAGCTCATCCTCATCCCGCGCCTCTACACCAACAAGCCCCGCACGCTCGGCCTGGGCTACATGGGCATGCTGCACCAGCCCAACCCCAACGGCGAGCCCAACCTGCTGGCCGGCATCCGCGCCATCCGTCACATGAACCTGGCCGTCATCGAGCAGACGGGCATGTTCGGCGCCGACGAGATGCTCTACCCCGAATACCACCGCTTCCTGTCCGACCTGCTGTCCTACGTGGCCGTGGGCGCGCGCTCGGTGGAAGACCAGGAGCACCGCCTCGTGGCCTCGGGCCTGGAGGTGCCCGTGGGCATGAAGAACCCGCCGTCGGGCGACAACTCCGTCATGCTCAACGCCATCGTGGCCGCCCAGGCGCCGCACTCCTTCATCTACCGCAACTGGGACGTGCAGTCCACCGGCAACCCCTACGCGCACGCCATCCTGCGCGGCTACGTGGGCGCCAGCGGCCACAACCGCCCCAACTACTCCTACGACTACCTGGCCGAGGTCGTGGAGGCCTACGCCCAGCGCGACGTGAAGAACCCCGCCATCGTCGTGGACTGCAACCACTCCAACTCCAACAAGCACTGGGACCAGCAGCCCCGCATCGCCAAGGACGTCCTGCACAGCTGCCGTCAGAACGCCGACATCGCCGGGATGTTCCGCGGCTTCATGATCGAGAGCTACCTGGTTGACGGCGGCCAGAAGGTGGGCGGCGGCGTGTACGGCCAGTCCATCACCGACCCCTGCCTGGGCTGGGAGAAGACCGAGCGTCTCCTGCACGACATCGCCGAGCTGCTGTAGGGACGGCGCGCCCGCGTCGCACGGGACAAGCCGGCTGAACCAAGAAGCCCCCGGCACCCTTCCGATTTACGGGGAGGGTGCCGGGGGTTCTGCGTTGACGCGCGTGATGGGCGAGGGCAGGGCGGCGTGCAAGCGTTGGACGGCTGCGGGCGTGCCCTACTTCTCGATGGTCTCCTTGGCGGGCTCGGGCAGGTCGCTTCCGCAGTGGCAGCACTTCACCGCGCCGACCTTCACCTCGTCGAGGCAGTAGGGGCACGTGGGGGCGACCTTCTTGGGCTCGGCGTCCTTGCCCTTGCCGCCCACGAGCTTCTCGCCGGCCTTCTGGGCCTTGTTGAGGGCCTTGACCAGGGCAAACACCACCACGGCCACGATGAGGAAGTTGATGATGGCGCTGATGAAAGCGCCGAAGTCAACCGTGGCCCCGTTGAAGGTGACCGCCATGCCCTTGACCTCGGGGCTGCCGCCGATCATGGAGATGAGCGGGTTGATGATGTTGTCGGTGAGCGAGGTCACGATGGCCGTGAAGGCGCCGCCGATGATGACGGCGACGGCAAGGTCCATGACGTTGCCCTTGTTGATGAACTCCTTGAACTCGTTGAAGAGCTTCTTCATTGTGAGATCTTTCTCGTAGGCGGACGCGAACCGTCCTGGTTTGGACCGCGTCATTCTAGCAGCGCATAGTTCCGAGGGACAGCCCTCTGGGGTTGGCGATGAGAAACCGTGCATGTCGCCCGCCATGCCATGCCGCAAACGGCTTGCATGCTTTGGCAAGGCGGCCGTGGATAACCATCGCTTCCAGGGGCTTAATCGACGAACTGGCTCTCCACTTCCTCCACGATGCGGGCCGTGATGTGGGCCTGCGACATGTCGCCCGTCGCCTGGCCCAGCTCAAGGGCGCACTCGTTGCGGCGCTGGACCTCCTCGCGGGCGGCCTGGCGCACGAGGGCGTCGTCGGTGATGGCGAAGCCCGCCATGTTGACGCCCATGTCGGTGGGCGACTGGTAGGGGCTGGAGCCGTACAGGCGCTCCATGAGGGCCTTGAGCACGGGGAACGCCTCGACGTCGCGGTTGTAGTTGACCGCGGTCTGCCCATATGCCTGCTCGTGGAAGGGGTCGATCACGTTGACGTCGGCCAAGTCGGCCGTGGCAGCCTCATAAGCAAGGTTCACCGGGTGCTTGAGGGGAAGGTTCCACACGGGGAACGTCTCCCACTTGGCATAGCCGGCGAGCACGCCGCGCTGGGACTCGCCGTAAATCTGCGACAGGCAGGTGGCGAGCTTGCCCGAGCCGGGGCCGGGGGCGGTGACCACCACGAGGGGCTTGCTGGTCTGGACAAACTCGTTCCTGCCGAAGCCCTCGTCGCTCACTGCGAGGTTTACATCGCAAGGATAACCCTCAATGGGATAGTGAAGGTAGCTTTTAATGCCTTGTTTGGCAAGCTGAGCGCGAAGAGCATCAACCTCAACTTCACCGTTATAGCGCGTGATGGCGACGCCGGCCACGGGGATGTCGATGTTCGCGAACTCGTCAGCCAGGCGCAGGACGTCCTGGGCATAGGTGCAGCCCAGGTCGGCGCGCACCTTGCCCGAGGCCACGTCGGCCGCGGCCACGGAGATGATGACCTCGCAATCCTGCGAGATGGCCTGCAGGGTGCGGATCTTCACGTCGGGTTCAAAGCCGGGCAGCACGCGGCTCGCATGGTAGTCGTCGAACAGCTTGCCGCCGAACTCCAGGTAAAGCTTGCCTGAGAACTGACCGATGCGCTCCTTGATGCGCTCGGACTGCAGCTTAACGAAGGCGGCGTTGTCGAACCCCATGGCCATGCGCGTACCTCTCATCCCGATGTGTGCCCAAACCTGCAAAAACACCGGGAGTAGATTTTACATGCCCGAAACGCACGCTTTACATCTTGCAGAGAGAAACCTTAATCGGCGCTCTCGGGTTGTGGACAGGCAACAAAATGCCCTGGCTCGACCTCTCGGAGCTGGGGGCGGGACACTTGGCCACATTCGCGCGCATGGGGGCAGCGTCCCTGAAATAGGCAGCCCGCGGGCGGGTCGATGGGCGAGGGCGGCTCTCCTTGCAGTCTGATTCTCATGCGCGCCGCTTCGGCCTTGGGATCGGGGATGGGAATCGCACTCAAGAGGGCCTTGGTGTAGGGGTGCTGCGGGTTAGAAAACACGTCGTGGGTCTGGCCGAGCTCGACAATCGTTCCCAGGTACATCACCATGACGCGGTCGGATATGTGGCGCACCATCGACAGGTCGTGCGCGATGAACAGATAGGTAAGACCTCGCTGGCTCTTCATCTGCTCAAGCAGGTTGACGATCTGCGCCTGTACCGACACGTCGAGCGCGCTGATGGGCTCGTCGCACACGATGAACTCC
>CAVEWV010000005.1:13853-21006 GCA_963619535.1 Acutalibacteraceae bacterium
GTGACAGGGCTCGCGCGATACCGATACGCTGGCGCTGACCACCGGAGAACTCGTGCACGTAGCGGTCGACGTAGGAGCCGGGAAGGCCGACCTGTTCCAGCAGCTCGGCAGCTTTGGCGCGACGCTCCTCGCGCGCGCCCATCAGGCCGTGCGCACGCAGGCCTTCGCACACGATATCGCAGACGCGCATGTTCGAGTCGAGCGAGGCGTACGGGTCCTGGAAGATGGTCTGTACGCGACGCGAAAAGTCCTTGCGCGCCTTTCCTTTGAGCGGGCCTACCTCGTTTCCGTCGAAGGTGACCGTGCCCGTTGTGGGAGCATGAATGCCGGCGAGCATGCGCCCGAATGTCGTCTTGCCGCAGCCCGACTCGCCTACGACTCCCAGGCACTCGCCTTTATTGATGCTTACCGTCACATCATCGACGGCCTTGAGGACCTTGCCTCCCGGCATGGAGAAGTACTTGCTGAGGTGGCGTGCTTCTACAAGCGTGTTGTTACTGGGCATCGTCGTTGCCTCCTGCACTCGGGCGTGCCCAGCTCATCTCTGCGGGCGATTCTTCTTTCTGGGCAAAAGACTTATCCTGTGCTTGAGCCAGACTGTTTGCTCGCAGGCAGCAGCACAGATGTCCGGGTGCAATCTCCACGGCAGCGCATGCGGCGTCGACGCAGCCCTTGCACGCCTGGCCGCATCGCGGCATGAAGGCGCACCCTTGCGGCGGCTCGCACATGTCGGGCAGGTTCCCTTCGATGCCCTCCAGGGGGCAACCTAAATCTGAGTCAACGCGCGGAACGGCTTTGAGCAGCGCTTTTGTATAGGGATGAGCAGCATGGTAGAAGATATCCTGAGCCGACCCCGACTCGACGACCTGCCCGGCATACATGACGACGACGCGCTGGGCAAAGTTGGCGACGATGCCCAAGTCGTGCGTGATGATTGCGACCGTCATGCCGCGCTCATGCTGTATCTGCCGGAGCTTGTCGATAATCTGGGCCTGCACGGTGACGTCGAGGGCGGTCGTAGGCTCGTCCGCGATGAGGAGTTCCGGGTCGCATGCCAGGGCGATGGCTATCATGACACGCTGCCGCATACCGCCTGAAAGTTCATGGGGATACTGCCGCATGCGCTGCTCAGGCGAGGGAATCTCGACGAGCTCCAAGAGGCGCACGGCCTCTTGCCGGGCCTGACGGGCGTTCATGCCGGTGTGCAACCGTAGCTTCTCGGTTATCTGCCTGCCTATGGACATGGTTGGGTCGAGGGCGGCCAGGGCGTCCTGAAAGACGATGGAGCATTTGCCGCGATACTGCCTCCATTGGCGTTTGTCGAATGCAAGGACATCTTGCCCCTCGAACCAGACATGGCTGTCTGCGCCGAGTTTGGCCTGCGGGCCAAGCAGCCCCAAGGCCGCCTTGGCGGTGACCGACTTCCCGCATCCCGACTCTCCCACGATGGCGGTCACCATTCCGCGCTCGATATGGATGTCGGCGCCGCGCACCGCCTGGACCTCTCCTCGCTCGGTAGGGAAGGTGACGCTCAGGTTCTGGATGTGCATCAAATCGCCCATTTACGCCTCCCTGCCGTTTGATTTGGGGTCGAGTGCCTGTTGGAGCCTGTCACCCAAGACGTTGAAACAAAGTACCGTCGCCAAAATCATCACGCCCGGGGCTGCCGCCATGATGGGGGAGTAGAGGATGAACTGCTGTGCGGTTTGGAGCATGCTGCCCCAAGACGACATGGGCAGCTGTACGCCATATCCCAAAAAGCTCAGGGCGCTCTCGTCGAGAATCGCCTGGGCCACACTCAGCGAGGCGGCGACCACTATTTGCGGCATGAGGTGCGGGATGAGGTGCCGCACCACGATGCTGAGATCGCTTGCGCCCAGCGTCTTTGCCGCGATGACGAAATCACGCTCCTTCAGGGTCATGACTTGGGCGCGCACCACACGGGCCACCTGGGTCCACGAGAACATGGCAAGCACGAGGATGAGGGTCGTCAGGCTGCGAGGCAAAAAGGCGTAGATGACGATGATGAACAACAGGCTCGGAATCGACAGAAAAATGTCGACGATGCGCATGAGCACGGCGTCCACCGCGCCGCCAGTATAGCCAGCGACGATTCCTACCAAGAGGCCAAGCGCCACCGAGACCAGCATGGCGCAGCACCCCACCAACAACGACACACGCCCGCCGTAGAGCACGCGCGACAGCGTGTCGCGACCCAGGTTGTCGGTTCCGAGCAGGTGTTCGGAACCCATCGGCTGCAGCTTTGCCAGCACGTCCATGGCGTCGGGGTCATAGGGCGCTATTGCCGGAGCGCATATCGAAAGCACGATGACAAGCAACAGAAACACCAGGCACGCGACGGCGCCCTTGTCTTTGAGGAGCCTGCGCACGGCGCCGCGCGCAGGGGAGAGGTTGGCTGCGGTCTTATCCACGGGAGCCTCCCTTCGCCGTCTTGATTCGCGGGTCGGCAAAACCGTATGCCACGTCTGCCAGGAAGTTTCCGAGCAAGAGCATGCAGCACGCGATCATGACGATTCCCATGACCATGGTGTAGTCGAGGTTGTTGATGCTGTCCATGAACAGCGTTCCCAGCCCCGGCCAGCCAAAGACGCTCTCCACGATGAACGATCCGGTCACGAGCGTGCCGAAGTTCATGCCCACGATGGTGATGATGGGCAGCAGGCAGTTCTTAAGCACGTGGTCGCGCATGATCTGCCATTGGGGCAGGCCTTTTGAAACAGCCGTGGTTATCTGGTCTTCCCGCAGAACGACAATGGTGTTTGACCTGATGTAGCGCACGAACACGGCAAGGTTGTTCACGCTTAAGACGAGCGCCGGCAAGACGGCGTGCCACACGACGTCGGCGAAGTCGGTCTTGCCGATGGTGTGCATGCCAGAGCTGGGAAAGAGGCCGAGCGTGAGCGAGAACACGATAATCATCATAATGCCGAACCAGAATGAGGGCAGCGACACACCGATATAGGTGAGGGCGCTGATGAGCTTGTCGACCCAGCGGTTTTTGAAATATCCCGCCAAAAGACCCAACGGGATGGAAAACACGACCGAAAGCACCAATGCCGTCCCCATGAGGCCCAACGTGTTGGGCAGCTTGGCAAGAACCTGGTCGAGCACAGGCTGGTGGTTGCTTATCGACAGACCCCAGTCCCCGCTGACGAGCTTGGAAGCCCAGCTCGCATAGCGTTCAAAGACGTTGCCGGTGAGCCCGAGCGAGGCGCGCATCTCGTCGAGCTGCGCGTCGGTCATCTTGTATGAGGAGACGGCGGGGGAGGTGTACATGTACAGCGGGTCGCCAGGCGCAAAATACACGATGCAGAACGCGAACAGCGACACCGCAAGCAGCACCAACACCGTTTGCGCCAGCCTATGGAGCAGGAAGCGTTTCATATGGTTGCCTTCGGTCGGAATCAAAACGAATGCGGGCCCCAAGACGGAACCCGCATTCTTAGATGGCCGGATGCGCACGGCGAGCCCTGCTTGGATCTTCGCCGTGCGCCGATCGGTGTTATTCGAAGTACAGCTTCGTGTAGTCCTCAAAGAGAGGCGTGGTGGTATAGGCCTCGCAGCCCTGAAGGTTGGAGGTCGTGGCGAAGACGACATTGGGGTAGGCGATGGGGTAGGTCAGGTTGCCGTCATGGGCAAGCTGCTGCAGCTCGGCGTAGATGCTGGCACGCTCCTGCTCATCGGCGGTTGCGCGGCCCTGGTCGAACAGGTCGAGAATCTCCTGAGGGGTGTCGACGTTGGTGCCCCAGGTGCCGTCGAACATGCCGGCGACAACGGAGTCGGGGTCGCCCGACGCGCCATACTCGTTGAGGTAAAGCTCGTAGTCGGCCTGGTCGGAGAACACGATGTCGAAGAAGGCGCTCGACTCGACGGGCTGGACGTTTACCGTGACGTCGATGGCCTTGAGCTGCTGCTGGATGATGAGTGCGATCTGGTCGACGAACGTGCGGTTCTGGTTGTAGTAGAGCGTGATGGTCTTGCCGGCAAGGCCCGAGCTCTGCGCAAGCTCCTTGGCCTTGTCGAGGTCCTGGGCATAAGGCTGCACGTCGTCGGAGTGGAACAGGTTGCGGTTGGAGAAGATGGAGTTTGCAACCATGCCCATCGACTCGCCGAATGCGCCCGTGACCATCTCTTCGACGTTGAGCGCGGCGAACAGGGCGGCCACTGCGTCGCGGTTGTCCCAGGTAGAGCAGTACTTGTTCCACACGAGGTACTTCACGCGGCCCTCGGGGATGGTGTGGACGGTCACGCCGTCGGTCGTGGCGTAGGTGGAGGCTGCAATTTCGCTGGAAAGCGGCAGGTAGTTGATCTCGCCGTTGCGGAAGGCGATCTCCTGGGCGCTGCTGTCGGGGATGACGGTGTACACAAGGTGGTCGATCTGGGCATCGCCCAGGTAATAGCCCTCGAACTTGTCGAAGGAGACGTACTCGCCGTCGCGGAACTCAACGAGCTTGTAAGGGCCGGAACCGATGTCGGTGAGGTTGGCCTCGGCGCTCGTGATGTCGGTGTTTCCGTCGAAGGCATGCTCGGGGATGGGCGTCACGGTGCCGAGCAGCTCAAAGAAGGAGGCAGAGGCCTCAGGCAGCTTGAAGTCGACGGTCAAGTCGTCGACCTTCTCCCACGTCACGGCGTCCTCGCCGATGAAGGCGACGTTGGTATAGCTTGCGCCGTTGTTGGTGTTGGCGACGCAGTCCATGGTGAAGATGATGTCGTCGGCAGTGATGGCCTCGCCGTCATGCCAGGTAAGGCCGTCGCGCAGCTTCAAGGTGTAGGTCAGGCCGTCCTCGGAGGGCGTGCAGCTCTCGGCGAGGTACCAGCGGGTCTCGTCGACGTCGACAAAATACAGCTCGTCGGCGAAGCCACCCAGCTGCAGCCAGCCCTCGGCCATGGTCTCAAGCAGGCGGTTTAGGTTCGTGACGGTGGCGGACACCGGGATGGTGAGGGTCGTGCCGGTCTCGTCGGCCTTTGCGAGGCTGGGAGACTGGATGGACGAAAGGGCGCCCGTCGTAGCGCAGGCAGCTGCCGCCGCGGCGGCAAAAGCGACGAAATCACGACGCGACAGAGCAGTGTTCAACCCGGAAAATGCAGGCATGGCAGTTCCTTTCCTCTTGAAAAAAGGCACTAAGGAAAACGTATAGAGTTGCAGAATGATTGGTGTGGGCGCGCGCTCAAACATGGAGGGCACGCCAAGGGGGCCAGAGGCAGAAGTGGCCCGAAACAAGATTGTTATAACAGAAATTCTCAGATGTAAAGTACGGCTATTTTGCGGAAGGGCAAAGGCCACATGAAAGGGCGGACCCGCGATGTGTCCGGGTCCGCCCTGAGAGACTGCGTCGGTTCGGTTTAAGAGGGGTCGTTCGACCCTGTGAGCGCCGCCTAACCCAGCACCTTGTCGGCCGCAAGCCAGCTGGGTTGCTCGGGGCTGACGACGCGGGCGCAGGAGTAGGCGCGTGCGGGGGCGATGAGCGACGTGCCCTGCCAGAAGCCTGAGGGCTGCCGGCGCACCACCAGGGCCACGTCGACCTCGGAAGACCCCGTGAGGCTCAGGGGCACCAGCAGCGCCAGGGTGTCGCTCACGGGGTCGAACACGGGGGCGGCCAGGCGATACGAGCGCTTGCAGGCGACGAAGGCCTGCTGGGCGGCGTCCTCCAGGGCACGGGTGAGCCTGCGGTACACCAGGGGGGTGCCCGAGATGAGGCGGGCGAGGCTCACGCGCGCCTGCGTGCGCTCGGCAGGTGCCAGCGAGGCGTCGGACATGCGCTCCACAAGAGTGCTCGGACCCTCCATGTCGGCGAGGATCTCGCGCAGGAAGCCGCGTGGCAGGCGCCCCAGGCACTCGTCGAGCAGCGCGTTGAAGTCCAGGCAGATGCGCGCCTCCTCGTGGGGCACGATGTCGTCAAGCGAGGTGAGGTAGGTGGCAGGGCGGGGGATGTCGGGCAGCTCTGCGGTGATGCGCCTGCCCAGCTCGCCGGAGCCCGGCGTGGCGAAGCCGGCCAGGCGCCACGGCGTGCCATCTTGTCCGGCGTACTCCAGGCAGGCGATGATGTCGTCGCCGGCAGGGGTGACCAGGCCCGTGTTGAAGGCCGCGAAGTCGCCGCCCGCCGAGGTGGCGAGCTTGCCCTGCATGCGCACGCGATGGAACGTCGTGGCGAGGTACTCGCGCAGGATGCCGTAGCGCGTCGCGCCCGCACTCGAGGGCCTCGTCGCCGTGCCCGGGTACGACCAGCGCTCGGGGGCCGCCATGCGCGCAAGCTCGCCGAGGGTGGAATCCCATGTGCCGATGCGGGCGAAAGACGCAAGCTCGCGGATGGGGTTTGCGGGAGCCTGCCCGAAACGGCCCGGGGCGGCGTTGCCCAGGTCGGACCATGCGCCGTCGTCGGCCAGGGGCAGGCCCTCGAGCGAGGCCGTCTGATGCATGTCGCCCGTGCCGTCGTCGCCGTCGATGAGCGCGAGGGCCCAGCGCATGTTCACGCCGGGCTTGCCGGTGCGCCTCAAGGTCAGCTCCATGGCCGCCCGCCCGTCTTCGCGCAGGTAGCGCAGGGGGAAGCACACCCTGTTGCGCGACCCGCTCACGTTGCCCATCGACAGCGCGCAGGCCCAATCCTCATCGAGCATGCCCATGAGGTCGATGTCCACGGGCAGGATGCGCGACAGCGTGCTGAGGATGGCCGTGGGGCAGAACACGTCGCGCGAGATGGTGCGCGGGTAGCTGGCGAGGACCTCGGGCGTGGGCACCTGGCGCTCGGGGTCGGGCGCAGCGGGCACCGCAAGGGGAGCGATGGCGGGCGCGGTGGGCAAGGGGGCTGCGGTGGGCATGGAAGGCGCCTCGCTTGCGGCGAAGGAGGGGCCGGAATGGTCGGTGTCGGTGCGAGCCGCAGGCTGGGCGGCGGGCATGGCGGGCGCCGGCGCCGCAATGCTGGGCGTGACGGGGACCGGCACCGCCGGGAGTTCCGGGCCTGCGGCAGGCGTAACCTGCGATTGCGTTGTGGGAGTCGTCGCCTCCGTGCCACTCGCAGGTTGAGCCGACGCAGCGTAGCCGGCAGGCTTTTGCGGGGTCGCGGCGGGGCGGGCGGCCTGGGCCAGCTTTGCGGAAGTCGCAGGGTGCGCCGTCGTGTCTGTCGGCGCCGCGGCG
>CAVEWV010000005.1:21016-68226 GCA_963619535.1 Acutalibacteraceae bacterium
CCCTTCGTCGGGACGGGCTCGCTTAGGTCGACCACAAGCGAGGCGCTCACGCCCGACTCGATTCCCGCGTAGGGGTCGTACGTGACGCGCAAGCCGCGGCCACGCAGCTCGGATACGGGCGTGGTGACGCGGGCCTTCTGGGCGTCCAGGGCTTGCTGGCGGGCCTGGGCTTTCGCCTGTGCGGCCGCCTCGCGCTCCTCGGCCTCCCTGCGGGCGCGTTCCTCAGCCTCGCGGGCGGCGCGCTCCGCCTCCTCACGCGCCAGGCGTTCGGCCTCCTCGCGAGCGAGCCTCTCAGCCTCCTCGCGCTCGCGGGCCTCACGGGCCTGCTGCTCGGCGAGGCGCTCTGCCTCAAGCTTAGCCTGAGCTTCAGCTTGAGCCTTGGCCTCGCGGGCCTCCTTCTTCCTGCGGGCCTCACCGGGCTTGGACGGCTTGACCGTGGCCTTCACGCCGGCCCACTGGTTCTTGCCTCCCTTGGCCTGCGGGCCGGACTTTCCCTGCTTGCCCGCTAGCTTTGCAGGCTGCGACTTGGCCTCCTCGCGGGCTTGCTCGGCTTTCTCGGCCTGCTCGAGCGCCTCGGCGAGCTCGGGGTTGCGCAGCATGGTGAGCAGGACGCGGCCCTTCTTGAAGACCTCGACGCGTGCCGCGCCCTGGAAGTGCTTGGACTCCATCATGGCGCGGAACGTCTCGAAGCCCACGTCCTGGGCGAGCACGTCGTCTGCCTTGAGAATCTCCTCGCCGCGCTCTATGGGAACCTGCTTGCCGAAGCCCAGCTCCTGGCTCAGCAGGCGGTAGAGGTACAGTCGGTTGCCCGGTGTCATTGAGTCTGCCATATGCACGTCCAATCTATGAAAGCGCCGCCCGCGCCTGTGCGGTTGGCGCCGCGTTTACGCCCCGTATTTTCCCAGACTTTGCGCCCCTGGGCCATATGGTAGTTGGCAAACATGAACTCATCCCAGTACCTCGGCCGCGGCTCCCCCCAAAGTCGGATGCTACCATCAAGTCCATAATAGACGTTATGTTAAGTAGCTATTGAACCACGAGATCCCTTGGAAGTTGCCCGCCGCCTGAGCCGCAAGACTCCGCCTTGCCTACTCCCGCACGCTGGCCCTATGCAGGATGAGCTGCGCGGCGATGCTCACCGCGATCTCCGCCGGCGTCTCGGCCTTGATGTCCAGGCCGATGGGCGTGTGAACATGCTCGAACGCCTCCTGTGGGATGCCAGCCTTGAGCATGAGGTCGCGCGCCGTGGCGATCTTTCGCCGCGAGGCCATGAGGCCCACGTAAGACGGCGGCTGACGAAGCGCCTGCTCGAGCACGGCAAAGTCGAACACGTGGCCATGCGTCATGATGAGGACGCAGTCGTGCTCGTCGAGGTCCAAAGACGCCCGGATGTCGCGATAGTCGCCCAGTATGACCCGGTGGGCGTCGGGGTGCACCTCGGGTCGGGCGAACTCGGGGCGGCACTCGAACACCGTGCACTCGAACCCCACGCGCGCAAGGGTCGCCACGGTGGCCGCGCCCACGTGCCCACCGCCGAAGACGATGGCGCGCATGGGCAGCTCCACCGGCATCACGAAGCAGCCGTCCGTGAGGGTGCCGCGCATGGAGGCGGCATCGACAGCGGGTCTCAGCGAGCAATCCCCTGCGATATGCTCGCCACCTGCACCGATGAGGGCCACCGCCCCCTGGAAGGGGGCCTCCTCCTCGGGGCACCTCAGCGCAAGATGGGCCTGCGTGCGCCGCTCGAAGCACCTCATGAGACCCTCGGCGACCTCGCGCCACATGGCGCTATCGGCCGGGATGGGCGCAAGGAGCAGCCGCGCCTCTCCCCCGCAGACCATCCCCAGGCTCTTGTCGCCCTTGAGCTTGAGCGCGACATGCTCCATGTGCCACATCGGCTGGCCCACCAGGGCGCGGGCTTGGTCGATACCGTGGGCCTCGACCTTGCCTCCGCCGATGGTGCCGCACAGAAGGCCGTCGCGGCCGACGAGCATCTGCGCCCCGACGTGGCGCGGCGTCGATCCGGAGCTGCACACCACGCTCACGAGGACCGTGTCGCGCCCCGCGTCCAGGTCGGCCAGTATATGCTCTGCAATCTCACGCATCATGGTCTTGCGCCTCTCGAAAAGCCTCCAAGCACCCCCGAGAGGTGCAGAATCGCCTCCACCACCCCGCCTGCCACGGCGAGCCCCTTGTCGGAGACCAGCTGACAATAGCCGCTGTCGGCACGAGGGTCAACGTCTCCACATTTGAGGCCCGCATGCACGGCCACGCCGTCGGCCAGAAGGCCGCGCAGCACGCCGGTCAGCATGGCGCGCACCGGCTCCTCCCCCACATAGGCCACGACCTGGCCCTGCTCCACATGGTCGCCGATGGCTGCGACGCAGCGGAAGACGCCCGCCGCAGGCGCACGCAACACCCGCTCGCCGGCAAAGCCGCCTATGAGGCCGGGAATCGCCGTGTTGGGCAGAGCCGAGCCCTCGTAGTACGCGCGTCCCAGGGTGTGGCCGCGCATGGTCTCCACCACGGCATGGCAGTCCACCCCGGCCGTGAAGCCCGGCCCCACGGCGACCACGATGGGGGCCATGTCCATGGTGGTGCCCACGTTGCGCTTGGCCAGGATCGCGTCCACAAGCACATCGGGCCCCAAGGCCACGCTGGTGCAGCCGGGATCTACGAGCACGGGGATGACGCCCCCCTGCCCCAAAAGCTCGCGCACATGGGAGAGGTCGCGCGCCCGTATGGCCGTCACGCCCTCGACCTGGGCGCTTCCCGCGCGCACGGCCTCGCTGAAGGCCACGGTGCGCCGCACGGTGAGCGGCTGGGGCACCTCCGTCATCACGACCGCCGCCCCGCAGCGCACGAGACGCAAGGCAATGGCGCTCGCGATGTCGCCTGCGCCGCGCACTACCGCAAGCATCGCAGGCTCCCCTCCTGCAGGCTACCTGCAACGACGGGGACCTCAAGCAAGCAGGCGATGCGTTCGGCCGCCTGCCACTCCGATGCGGTATGCACCTTGTTGATGAGCACCGTGTCGTGCAGGTGCTCGGCCTGCAGCACGCGTGCCAGCGCCTCGGGCGTCACCGCATCACTGGGCGCAAGGCCCGAAAGACTCGCATACAGCTCCGGGCGGTGGGCCACGCATGAGACGGGTTGCCCCACGCCGTCGATACCCACCACGCAGATGACCCGGGTTGCGCATGCCGGGATGACGGGCTCATGGGCGGCGTGCGCCTTGAGCGGCAGGCCTCGCGACCCGTCCGCCTCCACCAGCACGTAGTCCGCCAAACCCACAAGCTCCTCAAACGGCACGCGGGGCGCATCGAGCTTGCCGGCGGACGCCTGCACGGTGCCTACGCAGACACAAGACTTACTCTCAAGTGCAACCTTAATGTCATCAATCGAACCCTCAAGGTACACGGGACACCAGTCGGGCACGCGCATCTTCGTGCTGGTGGCCACGATCACGCGGCCCTGGCCCGACAGCTCCTCGGCCAGGGCGCGCAAAAGCGTGGACTTGCCGCCCGAGCCGATGATGGCGCTCAGGCCCCGCGATACCCCCAAAACCTCATGCACGGCGGCTACACCTCGGGCTTCGCCAGCAAGATATGCTCAGGCAGCACCGGAAGCTCGCGATGCCACACGCCCGTCGCGCGGTAGATTGCCTGCACGAGCGCCGGGGCAGGCGTGTTGATGACGATCTCGCCCAGCGACTTCGCGCCGAACGGGCCCGTGGGCTCATAGGAGTGCTCGAACTCCACCCGGATGCGCCCCGTGTCCAGGCGCGTGGGCAGGCGGTAGGTAAGGAAGCTGCGCTCGCGGATCCTGCCCTGCTCGTTGCGCGTGACGTTCTCCATAAGGGTATGGCCGATGCCCTGGGCGATGCCGCCCTCCACCTGCACGCGCGCGAGCGCCGGGTTGATGGGGATGCCGCAGTCCACCACGGCCGCGTAGTCGAGCACCTCCACCACGCCCGTCTCGCGGTCGAGCTCGATCTCAACCATGCCTACCATGTAGGGCGGCGGCGACACCGGGCTGGAGTGCGACGCGGTGGCCTCCGCGCTCTGGCAGCTGCTCGACTGGCTCTTCGCGGCGATGCGGGGCAGCTCGACCGTCTCGCCCGTGGCGGGCCGCACGACGCGCCCGCCCTCGAAGGCAAGCTCGTCGGCCGCGCACCCCAGCACCTCGGCCGCGATGGCGCACAGGCGTTCCTTGAGCTGGTCGCAGGCCTTCTCCACGGCCATGCCGGTGACGTAGGTGGTGGAGGAGGCATAGGAGCCGGAGTCGTAGGGGGAGGCGTCGGTGTCGGCGCCGAACACGTACACGTCGTCTACCGGGCACTCCATGTGCTCGGCCACCATCTGGGCGAGGATGGTGTCGCAGCCCGTGCCCATGTCGCCCGCACCGATGGCGAGCATGTAGGTGCCGTCGTCGTTCAGGCGCACGGTAGCCGAGCCCGTGTCGATGCCGGCCACGCCCGACCCCTGCATCGACATCGCCATGCCCGCCGTGCGCACCTTGCCGTTGCCCATGTCGCGCACGGGGTATTTGGCGTCCCAGTCGAACATCTCGCGGCAACGTTCCAGGCAGCGGTCAAGCGCGCAGGAGTTGGCCACCTCGTTGCCGTAGGCAGGCATGACCATGCCCTCGCGCACCATGCAGCGGCGGCGCACCTCGGCCGGGTCAAGGCCCAGGATGTCGGCCAGCTCGTTGACCGTGGTCTCAACCGCGAACTGGCCCTGCGTGGCGCCGAAGCCGCGGTACGCGCCCGAGGGCTGGACGTTGGTGTACACCACGTTGTTCCGGAAGCGGAAGGCCTCGAGCGACCCCGTGTAGAGCGGGATGGACTTGTGGCCCGACAGGCCCACGGTGGCCCAGCCGTGCTCGCCGTACGCGCCCGTGTTGGAGAGCGTGGACACCTCGATCGCGCGCACGCGGCCGTCGTTGTTGGCCCCCAGGCGGACGGAGACCTCCATCTCGTGGCGCGGGGAGCCGCAGGTCTGGGACTCCTCGCGGCTGAGGATGCACAGCGCCGGGCGCCCCGTCTTCAGCGTGACGAACGCCGGGTACATCTCGCACACGACGGTCTGCTTGGCGCCGAAGCCGCCTCCGATGCGCGGCTTCTCCACGCGGATGCGGCCCTTGGGGATGCCCAGGGCGTGCGACAGGATGCGACGCACATGAAAGACGATCTGCGTGGAGGCGATCACATGCAGGCGCCCGTAGCGGTCCATCTCGGTGTAGGCGCGGAACGTCTCCATCATGGCCTGGTTGTAGGCCTTCGTGTGGTAGGTGCGCTCGAGCACGATGTCGCAGTCGTCAAGCACCGCCTCGAGGTCGCCCTTGCACTCATCCCCACTCGATATGAGGTTGCGCATGTGGTCGCCGCCGAAGTCGCCCAGCGAGCGCCAGTCGTCCTCGGGGTGCACCACCACGGGGTTGTCCTTTGCGGTGCGGAAGTCCAGCACGGGCTCCAGCACCTCGTAGGTCACCTTGATGAGCCTGAGGGCCTTCTTGGCCGCCTGCTCGTCCTCGGCAGCCACGATGGCCACCACGTCGCCCACGTAGCGCACGTGGCGGTCGATGATGAGCCGGTCGTAGGGGCTCGTCTCGGGGTAGGTCTGGCCGGCGTTGGTGAAGCGCTGGGTGGGCACGTCCTCCCAGGTGTACACGCCCACCACGCCAGGCACGCGCATGGCGCGCGAGACGTCGATGGACTGCACGATAGCGTTGGCGTGCGGGCTTCTCAGCAGCTTCACCACGAGGGCGTCGCCCACGACGTCCTGCGTGTACACGGGCTTTCCCAGCAGCAGCTGCAGCGAGTCCTTCTTGCGGACGGCCTTGCCCACCGCGGAGTATTCGGGCCTATCCATTGCAAACCCCCTGCTCAGTCCTGCTGTCGAGATAGGCGCGGATGCCGCGCAGCTGCCCTGCGTAGCCGGTGCAGCGGCACAGGTTGCCGCTCAGGTACGCCAGGATCTCCTCGTCGGTGGGGTCGGGGTTCTCACGCAGGAGGGCGATGGTGTTCATGACCAGGCCCGGGTTGCAGAAGCCGCACTGGTCGGCGCCCTGGTCGGCGATGAAGCCCACGAACTGCTCGGCCTCGCTCTGCAGGCCCTCGAGGGTGAGCACCTTGTGTCCATGAGCCCGCGCCGCAAGCACGGAGCACGAGAGCACCGGCGTGCCGTCGAGCAGCACCGTGCACAGGCCGCAGGAGGACGTCTCGCAGCCGCGCTTGACGCTGGCGCAGCCGTGCGCGCGCACAAAATCGATGAGGAGCGTGTCGGCGGGTACGTCGGCACACACGGCCTTGCCGTTCAGGTCGATCTTGACTTCCATCAGAGCCTCTCCCCCGCCGCGATGAGCGCACGGCGCACGACGGCCGGTATCAAGGCCCGGCGGTACGCGGCGCTGCCCCACATGTTCGAGCCCACCGAGAGCACCTCGGCGGCATATTCGCCAAAGCGCCCGGCGCTCTCCTGGCCCACGCCGTCGGCAAGAATCCCCTGCTCGTCGCGCAGAAGGGCGGCGCGGGCCGGGCGGGCGCCCACGACGACGCGCCACTCGTCGCCCACCTTGCCCGCCGCGCAGTTGAGCGAGGGCAGGTCGGTGCGCTGCTTGCGAACGGCCTGGTAGGCGAAGGCGCCCGGGGTCTTCTTCACGATGAGGCGCACGATGACGTCGCGGTCGGGCTGCATGCGCGCGAAGTCCTCAAGGGCGACCAGACCGCCCTTGTGCAGCTCGACGCAGCTGTCCATGGCCATGAAGACGGTCAGGATGTCGGAGAAGCCCATGCGGCGCCAGAGACTGCCGCCCAGGGTGGCGCCGTTGCGGAACTGCACGCCCACGATGTCCTTGAAGGCGTCGCGCACGGCGCCGCAGGAGTAGGCATCCAGACCGGGGTGCGTCTCCATCTGGCGCAGCGTGACCATCGCGCCGATGCGGAACTCCTGCTCGTCCTCCTCGATGGTGTCGAGCCCCAGGTCGCACAGGTCGATGAGCGTGCTGTGGGTGCGGCGGCTCATCTTGAGCCACATCATGCCGCCTACCAGGCGGTTGCGTCGCTTTTGGTTGAGCTCCCAGGCCTCGTCCAAGGTCTGCGGGCGCTCGTATTTTTGAAAGGTGAAAATGGCACACTACCTATCGCTCGAAACGTGCACTGACGCTTGAATTATACGTTGGGCCGCCCGGCCCCCGGGTGCTCAGCAGCCTCAATGCCCTATCGAACGCCGAATTTGCAAAGCGCGAGCGCCCCCGCTGCTCCCGAACTGCCGCCCCGCCGCCGCTCTCGGCCCCAGCGCGCTCGGTACCGCACTCCCCATCCAGCCTGCGCGCGCCATAAAAAAGCCCCGAGACCGCGCCTTCGCGCGATCCCGGGGCCAGCGTGCCTATGCGAAGGCGTGCCTTAGATGCTCGCGTCCTTCTGGTAGGGCTTGTCCTTCTCCTCCTTGGGGAGGACGATGTTCAGGATGATGGCCATGGCAGCCGCGGCGGTGATGCCCGAGCCGCCGAAGATCAGGCTGATGAACTCGGGTGCGCCGGCCAGAACGGCGGAGTTGGCGCCGATACCGTAGCCCAGGCCCAGGGCCACCGACACGATGCTGAGGTTGCGGGAGTCCAGAGGCTCGCGGGTGATGAGCTGGATGCCGCTCACCACGATGGAGGCGAACATGATGACGGCCGCGCCGCCCAGGACGGACTGGGGCATGATGGAGACGACGGCGCCCAGCTTGGGGCACAGGCCGCACAGGATCAGGAAGATGGCGCCGCAGGCCAGGGCCTTGCGGTTGACCATCTTGTTGACGGCGACGAGACCCACGTTCTGGCTGAAGGAGGTGTTGGGCAGCACGCCGAACAGGGCGGCGAAGGACGACCCCAGGCCGTCGCACATGACGCCGCCGGAGAGCTCCTTGTCGGTGGCCTCGCGGCCCATGCCGCCCTGGGTGACGCCGGAGATGTCGCCCACCGTCTCGACGGCCGTGACGATGAACATGATCATGACGGGCACAATGGCACGCGCGTCGAAGACAAGGTCGACGGGCATGAAGTCGGGGATGGCAAACCAGGCGGCATTGGCGACCTTGTCCCAGTTGAGCACCCAGGCCTTGGCGACCTCGACGCCGTCGGCGTTGATGACGGTGGTGGGCAGCACCATGCCCATGATGGCCGCGACGACGTAGCCCACGACGATGCCCACGAGGATGGACGAGGCGCTCACGAAGCCCGTGGTGAAATGCTTCACGCCCAGGATCACGACGAGCACGATGAAGGCCAGGCAAAAGTTCTCGAAGGAGCCGAAGTCCGCGGCGCTGCTGCCGCCGCCGAAGGCGTTGACGCCCACGCTGATGAGGCTGAGGCCGATTGAGAGCACTACGGTGCCCGTGACGATGGACGGGAAGAAGCGGCGCAGGGGCTTGAGGAAGAAGCCCAGGACGGTCTCGAACAAACCGCCGATAAGCGACGCTCCCATGATGGCGCCGTAGGCGACGAGGCCACCGCCCATGGAGGCCGTCACCGAGTTGAACACGCCGATGAAGCCCGAGGAGGTGCCCATGATGATCGGCACCTTGCCGCCCACGGGACCGATCGCGTAGAGCTGGACGAGGGTGACGATACCCGCGATAATCATGGCGTTCTGGAGCAGTGAGAGCTGCACCTGGGCGAACTCGCCGCTCGCGATGCCGCAGGCGCTCGTCACGATGAGCAGCGGCGTGAGGTTGCCCACGAACATGGCCAGGACGTGCTGCAGGCCCAGCGGGATGGCGTGCCTCAGAGGCATGTCTCCCTCAAACGAAAAGACGCCCAGCGTACGCGGGTTTTCAGACGACTCCGGCGTCTCCACAGGGGCGGCCTGGTCGGCCTGGCCGCTCTGCTGCTTCTCATCAACCATATCCATCTCCATTCATACAAAAAGGCAGCGCACGCACGATACCATCATCTCTGTTGCATTTGCGTTTCAGTGGCGGTACAGGACAACTCTACATGCAGGTTTATGACGTTCGCCCACACCCCTAAAGACTGCTATGCTATGCCACCGTGTGATAGCGACCCCCTGCCATTGTGAGCAGGCAACCAATCCAGGGCCTCCCTGGCAACATGCATAGGAGATACACCATGCAAGACGCCACCAAGTCCCACGAGCGCGAGAAGTTCGCCTCGCGCCTGGGCTTCATCCTCGTGAGCGCGGGCTGCGCCATCGGCCTGGGCAACGTCTGGCGCTTCCCCTACATCACCGGCGAGTACGGCGGCGGCGCCTTCGTCCTGCTCTACCTGGTATTTCTTGTTATCTTCGGCCTGCCGATCCTCGTGATGGAGTTCGCGGCGGGACGCGCCTCGCAGAAGAGCATCGCGCGCAGCTACGACACGCTGGAGCCCGCCGGCACCAAGTGGCACCACATCAAGTGGATAGGCCTGGCCGGCAACTACCTGCTCATGATGTTCTACACCACGGTGGCCGGCTGGATGGTGGCCTTCATGGTGAAGAGCGCCACCGGCGAGCTGGCCGGCGTGAGCGCCGAGGAGAGCAGCGCCATCTTCAACGCCCTGCTCGCCGACCCCGTGCAGATGCTCGTCTACATGGCGGTCGTGGTGTTCATCGGCGTGCTCGTGTGCCGCATGGGCCTGCAGAAGGGCGTGGAGCGCATCACGAAGGTCATGATGAGCGCCCTGTTCGTGGTGATGGTGGTTCTGTGCGTGCGCTCGGTCACGCTGCCCGGCGGCCTGGACGGCCTGACCTTCTACCTGCTGCCCGACTTCGACAAGCTCTTCGGCTCGGGGCTCAACACCACGCTCGACGCCGTGTACGCGGCCATGGGCCAGGCGTTCTTCACACTCTCCATCGGCGCGGGCTCCATGTCCATCTTCGGCAGCTACCTGGGCAAGGAGCGCTCGCTTCCCGGCGAGAGCGTGCGCATCGCCGGCGTGGACACCCTCGTGGCCCTCATGGCCGGCCTCATCATCTTCCCGGCGTGCTTCGCCTTCGGCGTGGAGCCCGGCAGCGGCCCGGGCCTCGTCTTCATCACCCTGCCCAGCGTGTTTGAGCAGATGCCCCTGGGTCAGCTTTGGTGCACGCTGTTCTTCCTGTTCATGAGCTTCGCGGCCCTCTCCACCGTGATCGCCGTCTTCGAGAACATCATGAGCTTCACGATGGACCAGTGGGGCACCCCGCGCAAGAAGGCCTGCCTGGTCAACGGCATCCTGCTCTTCGCGCTCAGCCTGCCGTGCCTTCTGGGCTTCAACGTGCTGTCGGGCGTGGTGGTTCCGGGCATCGGCGACATCCAGAGCGTGGAGGACTTCATCATCTCCAACAACCTGCTGCCCCTGGGCGGCCTTCTGCTGCTGCTCTTTTGCACGCGCAAGAGCGGCTGGGGCTTCGAGAACTTCCTGGCCGAGGCCAACACCGGCGAAGGCCTGAAGTTCCCCCGCTGGACGCGCGGCTACCTCACCTACGTGCTGCCCATCCTCATCGCCGTCATCCTCGTCGGCGGCTGGATCCCGGTGATCCAAGCCTGGCTGGGGCTGGCGTAAAGGTCGAGGCGTCCTTTACATATAGAAAGAAGCGCGCCGGCGGCAAGGACGATATGTCCCTGCCGCCGGCGCGCTTTTTAGACCCGATTGCTTACTGGAGCCGCGCGATCGCGGCCTCCAGGTCTGCGTCGCGGGTCAGGTTCTCGGGAGTCCAGGCGATATGGACGTCGGGCGCGATGCCCCGTCCGAGCGTGGCGCCCTCCCCCGCGGCGCCCAGGTAGCGCGCGGTGGGGATGGTGAGCGCGAAGTCGTCGTCGAGGCGCACGGTGCGCAGGCACGTGTGGTCGATCGAGCCCCGGGTGGCGCGCCCCATGAGGCGGGCATACCCGGCCGATTTCGTCGCGCGCACGAGCCACTCGGCCGCGTCGCTCGTGTCGCGGTCCGTCAGAACGCCCACGGCGATGGCATAGGTGGCATCCGACTGTGCCGAGGGGAACGTCACCTGCGGGTAGTAGTCGGTCTCATCGACGGCGAGGCCCTTTCCGCGCTTGGCCTCCAGGTCGGCCACGAGGGCGTCCAGCTCGCCCAGCGTCTCCTTGTCGGCCCCGGTCTTCTCCAGCGCACAGCGGACGTCTGCAAGCTCTCCCAGCTTGGAGGCCACGTTGCGACGCGAGCAGTTGAGCACGATGCCGGGCTTTCCGAACAGCTCGGCAGGGGCGGCGCTGGCGCCGGGGGCAAGCACCCAGCCCACAAGCGGGTAGATGTCGTCTTGCACGCCGCCCTTGGCGCCTCGCACGTCGATGAGCAAGGCCGTGGGGCCTTCCTGCCCGGATTGCCGCCCCGAGAGCGCCTGCGCGAGCTGCGCAAGGCAGCCCTGCAACGCCTCGCCGAAGCCCTGCGCGCCGGGAGCGTTTACGCGCAGCACGGCCACGCCGCCCTGCATGGAGAACTCGCAGGCAGGGGCCGTCTGCTCGCACACCTGGGGCGCATCCGAGGGCGCATCCCCGGCGTCCAGGCCGGCGCGCTGGGCATACAGCGAACGCATGCGGCCCGTCACGGCCGACTCGCCCGGCACGAGGTGGACGGTCCGCTTCTCGCCCTGCGCGTCGAGCACCGTGGCGTGGTTGGCAAACGCCAGCACCACAGACCAGTCCTCGCGCTCGGGGTCGGCGGGGCTGACCGTCGTCCACAGCGTGCGCTCCACCTCCTCGCGGATGCCGTCGAGGGTATGCCCGTTGATGCACACGATGCGCTCGCCGCGTGTGATGCCCGAAGACGCCGGCGCGTCCAAGACGTAGAGCTCGTCTTCGTAGCGCTGCAGCTTCCAGGCGTCCAGGTCGACGTGCCAGGCGGCGTTGGGGCCGGCCTCGAACTTGAGCGAGGGGTCCTGGAACCAGGTGAGATAGTGCAGGGCCGCCTGGGTCAGCATGTGGTCGCAGTAGATCGGGCTCTGGAACATGCCGCTGTTCATGGTGTAGAGCTTGCCGATGAACTCGGCGTAGCCCGACGTCTCGTAGCGTGCGCAGGCGATGTAGTCGGCGCCCAAGACCGAGAGCATCGTGTCGAAGTCACCCAGGAAATTGCGCTGTACACGCTGTGCGGCGTCTGCCATATCCAACGTCCTCCTCAAAGCACCGACTGAAACAAAACCCGCACGGGTTCGGGTCTCCCCTCCCCCGTGCGGGCGACACTCAAATATACCCGCTAGCTAGCTTAGATACCGGCGGCGGCGTTGATGCCGGCAAGACGGCCGAACGTCATTGCCATGGAGTGGGACACGCCCATGATGGTGGTGGGGTAGTCCTCGGCGAAGCGGCAGCCCATGGTGTTGCCGGCCAGGTACAGGCCCTTGACGACGTTGCGGTCGATGTCCAGGGCGTGGCAGCTGGCGTCGGACATGATGCCGTGGGTCATGCAGAAGGCGAAGGCACCCTCCATCTTCGTGCCGTAGAACGGCGGCTCGACGATGGGGTACAGACGGTCGGCGCGCTTGCCGAAGTCGTCGTCGCGACCCTGCTCGGCCAGCTCGTTGTAGCGCTCGATGGTGGCCTTCAGGCCGTCGGCGTCGATGCCGAGCTGCTCGGCGAGCTCCTCGATGGTGTCGCACACGGCCGTGGCGGCCTCGGTGACCTCGTCGGCGGTACGCATGCCGATGCCCTCGATGTAGTTGCCCCAGGGCTCTTCCTCGATGTCGTCGACGATCTTCCAGTAGCAGGCATGGCCGTTGGGCATGGTGTGCACCTGCTCGGGATACTTGGAGTCAAAAATCTGGAAGACGACCTTGCCGGGGGTACGCACCGCGACCTGGGAGAGCAGGTGGCCGGGGACGTCCTCGTTGCAGAAGCGCTCGCCGTTCTTGTCAACGAGCAGGAACGGGTCGCAGCCCAGGGCGCCGCCGAAGGAGTGGGTCATCATCGAGGGGCAGGAGAAGTCGATGCCGGCGCCGGCCCAGGCGGCCAGCTTCAGGCCCATGCCCATGTTGGTGGGGTTGCCGTCGTTGTCCATGGAGCTCCAGACCCAGCCGGTCATGGAGAAGGACTCGTGGCTGAAGTAGGAGCGCATCTCGGTGTTGCTGCCGTAGTCGCCGCAGGAGTCCACGACGGCCTTGGCGTTGATCTTGAGGACCTTGCCGTCGCCGTCGGTGCACCAGGCGCCCGTCACGGCACCCTCGTCATCGGTGATGAGCAGGTCGCACTTGGTGTTGAAGCGCACGTCGGAGTCGCCGGCCTGGATGATCTCCATGATCTTGTCGTTCAGGGCGATCTGGTCGGGACGGAAGCAGATGACATCGGGGTACATGGGGTACAGCTCGGTGTCGTAGTCGTACTCGGGGTTCTTGGGGTTGTTGAAGCAGGTCATGTACATCTTGCCGTCGACCGACTCGGCGCCCATGCCGCTCGTGGGAACGGTGGAACCGTCGATGCCCGACTCGGTGGGCGTGAGGTTGGGGTCGAGGAAGACGATGTCGGGGTTGGCCGACACATGCCAGTCGAAGGCCTCGCCGGAGTTGTCAATCCAGTAACGCCAGATGCGGGGGTCGGGGCGCCAGCCGTTGGCCTGCAGCATGGCGTTCATCATGCCGTTCTTCTCCTCGGCGGAGAACTCCACGCCGGCGGAGACCGAGAAACTGGAGTTGATGTTGCCGAACTGGGCGGCGCGGCAGTTGTAGTTGGCGCACTGCTCGACGCAGACGACCTTCACGCCGGCCTCGACGGCGGCGCGGGCGGCGCACAGGCCGGCGACGCCCAGGCCCACGACGAGCACGTCGCAGTCAAGCTCCTCGTCGGCAGCCTCGGGAGCCGCGGGCGGCACGAGCCAGCCGGGGATCCACATGCCGTTCTCGTCCCAGTAGCCGGCGTTGCCCGTCTCGTTGACGGCGAGGTTGGTGTTGCCGGTGGTGCTCTTGGCGGTCGTCACGTCGACGGCGTCGTCAGCGAAGGCGGTGGCGGTCAGGGCCGAAGCGGCGGCCGCGGCGGCGCCTACACCCAGAAACGAACGGCGAGTCATGTCAGAGCTCATAGTGCGTCCTCCAATGTCAAACGCGGGCGGCCCCGTGTGGGCCGCGACAACCCGAACTGTAGGTTTTGGCACAGCGTGAGACTTGACCCGAAATGAATGAACTGCAGATGAGGCAATCTACCAGCCCAAATAGTATTTTTCACCTGCCTGGTACGCATGTTTTGAATGAGACATGCCGCCGTGATGCCACAACGGGTGATGCCCCGTGCCCGGCGAAAAACGGATATAATCTCCCACATTCGACGAACGGGGATGCATGCCCGCCTTTTCGAGCGGGCATTCAAACGGGGGATCTTGCCGAAGTCGGCAACTTGGAAGGAAACGCTTACGCATGGACAGCGCCAGGCTCGCGCCTCGACATCTGGGCTACGGCATCTATTGGATGTGGACGTTGCTGTGCTTCCAATCCACCGTTGCCTTCATCCCTCTCGGCGGCGGCCTCGACACCGTGCTCGCCTCCCATAGCGAGTTCTTCTCCTCCTCGCTCTTCGCCACGGTGCTCGCGCACTTCGTCTGGGCCCTCGCTCTGGCGGCCCGACCCAAGACCTGCGACCATGCCCCCTGGTTCTTTGCGGTGGTCACGTCGGCCTGCGTCGCCTTGCTCAGCATCGTTCCCTGCGAGGCATCGGCTTGGCTGGTAGGCATCGGAGTCGTGAGCGGCGTGACGAGCGCCATGCTCGACGTTCGCTGGCTTCAGGTCATGGGACGCTTCGAGGGGCCCAAGTCGGGCCGGGCGGTCTGCGCCTCCATATGCCTTGCGCTCATCGGCTACCAGCTGCTCGCCGTGGTCGGCCAGCTCTCCCAGGTGCTCTGCATCGTGCTCATCTCCGCGCTGCCCCTGCTGAGCGCCGCCGCCCTCGAGTGCTGCTGCGCCCAGGGCGAGGGCGCGATGACGAAAGACCAGGTGAGCTCGGCCGTCCACAACGCCCGCCAGATCGGCGCGTCGCTTGTCTGGCCGATTGTGGGGTCGCTTGCCTTCTTCTTCGTGCTCGGATGCGTCCAGGGCATCGCCTCCTGGCGGGCCGATTTCAACGAGCTGCACACGGTTTCCCTCGCCGCAGAGCTCGCCGCCGTGGCGCTGATGTACCTTGCGCTGCGTCGCGGGCTGCGCATGGAGGTGAACCGCCTGTACGCCCTCGTGATGGCCCTCGTGTCGGCCGGGTTCCTCGCCCTGCCCGTCGTCATCAACGCAGGTACTGAGGTGGGCCTTTTCTGCGCGACGGTGCTCGTGAGCGTCGGCACCATGATCATCGACGTCGTGGTGCTGTGCGCCATCGCGCATTCCGCGTATGACTGGCACACGTCCGGCGCGCTCGTCGGCGGCCTGGCACGCGGTGTCACCGTCGGCGTCATGAGCATCGGCCACTACGCGGGCAACGCCATGTCCGACAGCCTTTGGTCGGGCAGCGTCGACATCATCATCTTCGTGGTCTGCGTCACGTACCTGCTCATTCTGTGCTGCTCGCTGTACCTCTCCCATGTCCGCGGAACCCGTTTGGCCCAGTCCGGCTTTGCCGGCGAGATTCCGAATGCCGGGCGGGATGGCGCCATGCGAGACGCCGGTGGTGCGGCGAATGCTGCTTCCAGTGAGCCCGAGGCCGTCTCGGCGGCCCAGCCGGAGGCTGCCGACGCCGCCTCCGCAAACCGCGTCGCCTCGCTGGCCTTTGAATACCACCTCTCCCGCCGCGAGGCCGACGTGTTCGCCCTCATCGCGCGTGGGCGCAGCATCCCCTATGTCGCGGAGAGCCTCACGATCAGCGAGAACACCGTGCGCTCCCACGTGCGGCGCATCTACGACAAGCTCGGCGTGCATTCCAAGCAGGAGCTGCTCGACCTCGTCGAGAAGGGCTAAGGGGCGAGGGGCGATCGCCCGTCACGAAGCCGACGCCGCGCCATCCGGGCGCTCCCACTCCCCGATGGCCTGCGCATACTCCGGCTCGATCGGCCGGCCCGCCATGCCGGCCGCAAGCTGCAGCGACAGATGGACGCCGCGCTTGGCCACCGTCACCGGGTCCTCGAGCATGCCCCCGAAAAACCACCTGCGCATCACCGCGTACCAGCCCGCCGAGATGAAATGCGCGCAGTCGCGATAACCCAGGTAGTCGAGGGTACCGTCGCCCTGAGGGCCGTACTCGTAGAGGAGATGGTCCACCGTGAGCTCCTCCTCCAGCTCCTCGGCTTGGGCGTAATAAGGGGAGACGCCCGTATGGATGAGAATAGCCCGCGCCAGGTTGGGGTTGTCGCGCAGGAACTCCAAGGAGTTCACGCGCTGCTCTAAAAGCTCGCTCACGGCCTCCTCGCGCGACGCGTAGTCACCCCGGCGCTTGCGCAGGGTTCCGAAATACACGAGCTGGTGGGCGTAGCAGTCTTGAGCGAGGTCCTCCAGATTCTCGTAGTGGTTGTAAAAGGAGTTCTTGCTCACCTGGGCCCGCTCGGCAAGCTCCTTCACGGATATCTGCTCGATAGGGCGCGTCTGCAAAAGCTCGAGCATCGCCTGCCTGAGATAGCCCCTTGTGCGGTCTGACCTGCGGTCTACCATATGCCTCCCCTTCCCCTTGGGGCAAGTATAACGTTTAAGGCACCTGGTCAAACCGCACGGCCCGACCCTTGGACCATACGCCGCGGGCAGCCTTATCTACTGGGAGTGCAAGGCGAGCATATCCCCGCCGACTGAGTTAGCCGCGTTCCTCTTCTGCGCGATTTGCCCCAAACGTTGCAAACTGGGCGATATGGACAAATCGTGAATTCGCCTTTGCCCAAGCGGTTGCTACACTCGCCCGCAAGAGGCCGCCTCGTCGGCCCGCCGGCTTGGGAACCGGCGTACGCAAGAAAAGGGACAAGGGAGAGGAACCAGCATGCAAGACATGAGCCGCAGGGCGTTCTTTGGCATGGCCGGCGCGATGGGCGCCATGGCCGGCGGGGCCGCGATTGCCGCCAAGCAGGCCAGCGCCGCACCCGAGGAGGTGGCCCCCATCGTGGTGAACGTCACCTCCGACGACGCCGACATGTACCGCTTCCACACCTCGCTCGACACCATCAACGAGCTGCGCCGCGAGCAGATCGACGCATGCACCGACTACACCTGCGAGGACGGCACCGTCATCCCCGCCATCTGGGTCAAGTGCCGCATGCTGGTGGACGGCCTGGGCGCGGGCATCGGCGCCAAGAACTACACCGGCCCCGAGAGCTTCGAGCTGTTCAAGTGGCTCACCTACTCCGACGAGGAGCTTGCCCAGTTCTACGTGAACTGCCCTCTCGGCCGCGACTTCACCGCCGTGGACGCCGCCATCGCCAACGACTGCACCGAGTCTGAGGCCAACGAGAAGTGCATGAAGCTCGCCTGGACCGGCGCTTTCTTCCATGCGCGCCGCGGCGGCCTGGACTACTACCACCACCAGCGCATGTACCACGGCATCACCGAGAGCTCCATCAACCTGTACAAGGACGGCGACAAGGACTCGGGCTTCATGACCGACTTCGGCGCGTCGCTGCAGCAGTACGAGCTCACGCCGTTCCCCTGCTACTACCCCATGCCCGTGGGCATCGAGGTCATGGGCGAGGGCTCGAAGATCCTGCCCTACGACGACATCGAGGCCCTCATCGACCGCCACGAGGTCATCGCGGTCACGGCCTGCCAGTGCCGCTACATCGCAAACATGATGGGCGACACCATCGAGGAGCTGCCCAATCCCTGCGACCTGGACGCTGTGAAGGAGTATGTCTGCGCCGACGGGCATCACCTGGAGAAGTGCTTCACCTTCGGCGAGGAGGCCCAGTTCTACATCGAGCAGGGCTTCGGCCGCCAGCTCACCCAGGACGAGGCCCGCGAGCTTCTGCATCGCCAGATAGTGGACGAGGGCTGCATCCCGCAGAGCTGCTACACCAAGTACACCGAGGTCATCTGCTCGTGCGACAAGGGCTGCACCAACATGCCCGGCTACATCGCCCTGGGCACCGACAGCGTGAACTACGCCAACCAGTCGCACTACAACCTGGAGGTCGACAAGGACCTGTGCGTAGGCTGCGGCGCATGCGCCGAGCGCTGCATGGCAAGCGCGGTGGAGATCGTTGACGGCAAGGCCGAGATCACCGGCTACTGCTTCCGTTGCGGCCAGTGCGGCCTGGTATGCCCCGTCGAGGCGCGCAAGCTCGTGAACAAGCCCGACGAGCAGATCCCCGACATGCCCGAGGACCTCATCGACTGGATCAATAAAGATACGATGTACCGCTACGAGAAGGGCCAGTGGCCCTACCCGATGAAATAGATGCGGAACCTGGCGCGCGGCGTTGCGCAAGGCCTTATGTACTCCAGTACACAGCGGCCCTGCGCGCCTTGCGCGCCAGAACCCGCTTTTAGTAGGTTGCGGAACCTCGGCGGCTGAGATTGGCGGGTCTCACATGAGGGCGTGGGGCCCGCTTTTTTGCGTGTATCACGGAAATCTAACGTGTTCATCGTCACATTTCCATAGTCTGGGGCCGAACTACTGCTAGGGTGAGAGGAACGAACACACATCCGCACAGCACAGAAAGCCGACCCAGCATATGAAACAATCCTCTCGCCTGAACTTCGCCATCCGTTGCGCCTTCTACCTCGTCGGCTTCCTCATCATGACCTTCGGCATCGCCGTGTCGGTCAAGTCCGACCTGGGCGTGAGCCCGGTGAGCTCCATCCCCTACACCATCACGTGCATCACCGGCCTTGACCTGGGCCTTTCCACCATCGTCTTCCACATCGCGCTCGTCATCCTGCAGATCGCGCTGCTGCGCCGCGCCTTCCAGGCAAAGAACCTGCTCCAGGTGCCCGTGGGCGTGCTCTTCGGCGCGTTCACCACGTTCTCGGTGAGCCTTTTGGCCTTCATCCCCACGCCCACCGACGTCTGGGCGCAGATCGTCATGATGCTCGTGAGCACGGTGTTCATCGCCTTTGGCATCTTCCTGTACGTGCCGGCCGACTTCATCCCGCTGGCCGGCGAGGGCGCGATGCTCGCCATCGCCCAGCTCACCAAGAAGAAGTTCTCCAGCGTCAAGCTCGCCTTCGACATCTCGATGATGGTCATCTCGCTCATCACCTGCCTGCTCGTGCTGCATTCGCTAGGCAGCGTGGGCGTGGGCACGGTCATCGCCGCCGTGCTCGTGGGCTCCGAGCTCAAGGTACTCAACAAGCTCTTTGGCGCGGCCCGCGCACGCGTCCTGGCAATCGGCCTGGTAGAGGCCGAGGTGGGCGCCGAGACGGCCGAGGGCCTCACGCCGCTGCAGCAGATCATGCGCCGCGACGTGTACACCGTGAGCGCCGACGCCAGCTACCGCGACGCCCTGCGCTTCCTCTCCGAGAAGAAGATCAGCGGCGCCCCTGTGGTCAACGCGGCGGGCGACCTGGTGGGCTTCATCTCCGACGGCGACATCCTGCGCCGCCTGGCCAGCGAGCACTCCCCCTTCGTGAACGCGGCCGCCTTCGGCAAGACCGACTTCAACGACAAACTCTCCTCGGTGCTGTCGTTGCGCATCTCCGAGATCGCCGTGAAGAACGTCATCACGGTGGACGCCGCAGACGATTTGAGCGAGGTGTGCTATAAGCTGGCCGAGAACCACCTCAAGAAGGCCCCGGTCATGTGCAACGGCCGCATGGTGGGCGTGGTGAACCGCTCCAACATCACCGACTACGCCGCCGGCCTCATCGCCGCGTAACAAGGGATTGCCGCGGAGGCGCACGAGGCGCCACTGCACGTCCCCGTGCACCAAACCCGCCCCCAATGCGCCCCTGTCGTCCAGGCCCTCCCACGGCCATGCTTGCCCCATCCAACAGCATTCGCGAGGAAGGGAGCGCACGGCATGGCGAGTTGCGCGAAGCAGTTTTACGCAGGGGTGCTCGACGTGGGCCAGGCCACCGACTGGGACAGGGTCGCGCGGTATGTGGACCTGCTCCAGGCTAACGGCGTGCACATGGAGTGCCTCCAGGCGGTGAGGGCCTCCGACGGCGGCAACCGGCTGCCGTTCTTTGCCCGGATGGGAACACGCCAGGTCATCATGGGAGCCTCGGCCGACCCCAAGGGGCTCATCGAGGAGCTGTGCCCGTACAAGGTGGGCGAATACAAGCGCCTCGACACGAAGGCCGCCGGACCGTTCGCCCTGCGCGCCCTCGTGAAGCTCGCCGACGACAACACCTCCCCCGAGCGCACCAAGGCCGCCGACCTCAAGCCCCGCGCGGACCTCAAAGACGCAAACTCGAACGCCTTCGCGGGCCTCATCGGGCTGGAACGCCAGCAGGAGCTGCTCTGCAAGGTGGGGGCGCTCGTGTCCAAGCACGGCCGCGGCGCCATCGAGAGCGTGCACATGGCCTTCACCGGCAACCCCGGCACCGGCAAGACCGAGCTGGCACGGCGCCTCTCGGCGCACCTCGACGCCCTGGGCGTGACCGACGGCACGGGCACCTTCGTGGCGGTGGGCGCCGCCGACCTGCTCGCGCCCTACCTGGGCCAGACGCCCATGCGCACGCGTCGCGTGGTGGAGCGCGCCCTGGGCGGCGTCCTCTTCATCGACGAGGCATACTCGCTGCTCGCGGGCAACAGCTACGGCCAGGAGGCCATCGACACGCTCGTCGAGATGATCGAGAACGAGCGCGAGCGCCTGGTGTGCATCATCGCCGGCTACCCCGACCAGATAGAGCAGCTCTTCGGGGCCAACCCGGGCCTTCGCGACCGCTTCGGCCTGCGCGTGGCCTTCGACGACTACACCACCCCCGAGCTTGCGCGCATCTTCCGCCGCTTCGCGAGCGCGCACGGGTTCGAGCTGGAAGACGGCGTGTCGCAGGAGGTGTCCCGGTGCATGGAGGCCCTGCGGGGCAGGCCCGACTTCGCCAACGCGCGCACCGTCCGGCGGCTCTACGACCGCGCGGCCATGGAGTGCGCAATGCGCTGCGACCAGCCCCGCATCGCGCCCGTCGACGTGCGCCGCGCCTACGAGCAGCCCGACATCTCGGGCGAGACGCGCAGGACGCGCGTGGGGTTCTGCCCGTAAGCCACGCCTCGCCAGCCCGTCATCGTGCGCCCCCGCCAGCCGTTCGGCCTGGCGGGGGCGTTCGCGTATCGGGTCGCTACCCATGGCGCATGGCACGGCGATTCTCCGCGCGCACGGGGCTGCTCCCCTGCGCGCGCCGCAGCCAACCCGACGCGCATGGCCAGCGGGCATCCCTCGAATGCACGCATGCCATGACCGGCGGCCGGGCGCCCGCGCGGGTGCCACCCGTGCACCTTTCCCACCCCTTTTTCGGCCCTATTTTGCACAGGGCCCGCTCGGCAAGATACGTACCGACAAGCGCCGAGGAGGCGCGACGCACACCGAGGGAAAGGAACCACCATGAGCTACCTGGACGAACTGAGCCGCATCTTCGCCGACGTTGAGAAGGGCGCGGACACCGACACGGGCAGCGCCACGGGCGAGACGCCCATCCAGATTGCCCGACGCCAGCTCGATGCGGCGCACCCGCGCTACTACGAGGAGAGCGAGGGGGTCTTCCGCATCTGCGGCAACCGCCACGGCTGCGGCTTTGCCGAGGGCGTCATCGTGGTGGACGACGCCACGGGCATGGCGACGCTGGACGTCAACTCCAACCAGCGCCTGCGCCCCCAGGACATCCCGGCCGCCCGCAAGCTCTTCCGCCGCCTCAACTCCACCTTCATCGTGCCCGGCCTCATGGTGGACGATGAGGGCTGGATCCACTTCCACCCCCGCGACCTGGACCTCAACGCCGGTCATGACCTGGCCGACTGCATGGGCAAGGCCATCTCGACCATCCATGCCCACGCGGCCATCCCCGCTCACTTCGCCGCCGGGCGCAGCGCCTGGGACATCCTGAAGTCCTTCGAGGACGAGGACTAGCACTTGCAAGGGCGTCTCGCCCGCGTCCCCGCCAGCCCATGTCGGCGCCGTCCCAAAAGACCGAGGTGCCAAGCATCCCGACCGCCATGCCAGGCAGCCAGCTGAAACACCCACACACCCACCAACCAACCACACCACCCTTAAGGAGACCCCCATGCTGTACCGTGCCGAGACCAACCAGACCAAGCTCGTCGGCGCCACCATCGCAGGCGCCACCTATCTGCCCGCCGGCGACGACGCCGTGTACGCCATCTATCGCATGCCCCACCTGAGCTGCGGCGTCACCGTTGAGGTGGGCGGCGGCCAGGACTACCTGCGCCTCACGCCGAGCATCCAGATCCCCTATGAGGCGCGCGACGGCTTTGCGCGCTTCCAGTTCGAGTGCGACGACGAGCAGATCGTCGACGTGCGCTTCGACGCCTGCGACGGCGAGCTCACCATGCGCCTCGACATCGACCAGGTATGCCCCGAGTGCATCGAGGCGGCCCTGAAGCCGACGCTGGCCTGGATGGACGAGGTGATGTATCCCGAGGTCGTGGACTACATCGCCCGCGTGTACGCCGACCGCGCCGACCGCCAGGAGGACTAGCCATGGGCGGGCGCATCCGCCGGGTCAACGTGGCCGACTCCCTGCGAGACGGCATCCGCGGGCGCACCCCGGCATACGTCAAGCTCGGCGTGGCGGCCATCGTGGTGGCGGAGCTGGCCGACCTCTTCCTCACGTACTCGGCCATGGAGTTGCTCCTGGGCGGCAACATCACCGGGGCGGGACTTGCGAGCGAGGCCGAGCGCGCAAAGGGCCTGATCGGCGGCATCGAGGCCCTGCTGAGCGCCATCGTGGCGGCCGTGGTGGTGCTCGTGCTGCCCGCGATCGGGGCGCGCTGCCGCAAGCCCTGGTCGTACGTGCTGCCCCTCACGGCCTGCGCGGTGTCGGTGGGCGTGGGCGCGGTGCGCTACATCGGCCAGGTGAGCAGCGGCTCTGCAGTGGCGGCCGAGGGCATCGCCGGGCAGGCCATCAGCTCCACGGGCGGCGACACAGTGGCCCTCACGGCCGCCGCCTTCGCCCTCATCACCATGCTGTGCATGCTGGCCACGGTGGCCCTCTCCCATGCCCTCACCAAGCTGCGCCACGACCCCAAGCGCGAGGCCATGGCCGAGCTCGCCGAGTGCAACTACAAGATCGGCTACCTCACCGAGCAGGTCAAATGGCTCGAGGAGGGAGACGCCACCTCGCCCATCGACGCGGCCGCCGCAGCCGCCAAGGCCGAGATCGACCTGCTCACGTACAAATACTGACCGCGCCCGGCACCGTCCGGGCCCTGCTAGAAGGGAGATCGGCATGAAGACGAGGCTGGCAAGCCTTCTGGCCTGCATGCTTGCGGCGCTTGCGCTCGCGGGCCTTGCGGGCTGCTCGGACGAGACCGACGGCGCGACCTCGGTGGCGCTCGTGGTGTCGCCGGTGGCCAACCAGGAGCAGGCCGACTACACGCTCGTGCAGGAGGAGCTGGAGCTGGCGAGCACCTCGGCCGGCTGGGTGGACGTCGTGGTGGCCGACGGCGACCCCAAGACGGCCCTGGAGGGCGGCGTGCAGAGCGCGGCGGCGGCCTCCACCAACGCCCAACAGCGCGCAGCGCAGGCCCAGGCCGTGGCGCAGGCGTTCCTCGCGCAGGCCGACGCGGCCCAGGCCCGCACGTCCCAGACCGACCCGCTCGAGGCCCTGAGCGTCGCGGCCTCCTCGCTGTCCCAGGCGCCGGGCACCCACGAGGCGCTGCTCTTCTCGTCGCTGCTCTCAACCACAGGGGTGCTCGACCTGGCCGCGCACCCCGACTGGGTGAGCGCCCCCGCGGGCTCAGACACCACCAGCGCCGAGATGCACGCCCAGCTCGTGGAGCAGCTCGCGCCGCTTCTGCCCGACCTGTCGGGGATCGACCTGGTCAAGGTGTATGGGGCCGGCAACGCGGCAGGCGCCCAGGCGCGCCCCAACGCCACGCAGCTCAAAGACCTGCAAGACCTCTGGGAGCAGGTGCTGCGCGCATGCGGCGTGGCGCAGGTGGAGTTCGTCACCACACCGCGCAGCGGCATCGAGGCCCAGAGCAACCAGACCGTCAGCGTGGTGGAGCTGCCCGAGATGAGCGTCGACTTCACCGCCCCGGCGGCCCAGGAAGCCGAGGAGGCCGCCCCCGCCGAGGAAGAGGCCGAGCCAGAATCCGAACCCGAGCAGCCCGAGCCCGTGATCGAGGTGGTGGAACTCTCGCAGGCAAGCGTGTCCTTCGTGCCCGACAGCGCCGCGCTGGCCGACGAGCAGGCGGCAAGCCAGGCTATCGCCCAGGTGGTGCAGGTCTTGAACGACCACCCCGAGGCGAGCGCCACCGTCTATGGCTGCTGCGCGAGCGCGAGCGGCGACACGACCGCCCTGTCCCAGGCCCGCGCGGAGACGGTGGCCGCCATGGTCTGCTCGGCGGGCATCGACGCCGCGCGCCTCACGGCCCAGGGCCTGGGCACCGGCTCCAACGAGTACGTGACGCACGTGCCCGACACCGACGCCAGCGGCGCCCTCGTGGAGGCCGCAGCCGAGCAGAACCGCCGCGTGGTGGTCGTCATCCACGGCAACGCCGCAGCTTAGAGCTGTGGCCGCCGAAGTAAGGCCAGCGCGGCTACCCCCGTCAGTTCGCCAAAAGGCCAGAAGAAAGGACTCCCCCATGGCCGTCTCTACCCCCAACATCGACAAGGTCGTGGCCGAGGCGCGCAAGCGCGCCCGCCAGAACCGCCACGGGCGCCTCTCCCCCAACGAGGCCGAGGGCTACAAGCGCCGCATCGACGCCGCCAGCGAGCTCGACCGCAACGTGGGCCGCGGCCCGGGAGAGGTCATGTCAGACGACCGCGCCCTCGCGGCCGAGGTGGGGGCCGGCATGCGCCAAGCCCTGGACGCCTACACCCTGAAGCGCGAGTCGCTCAAGCGCACCATCGCGCGCCTTGAGGCAAAGGAGGACTCCGATGAGCTCTAAGTCAAGCACGGCCCTGGCCGACAAGAGCACCATCCGCGTGCGCGGCAAGGTGCGCGCCTGGCTGATGGGCAGGCGCGACGCCCGGCACGGCCTGATGAGCGCCGAGCCCGACGGCAGCCTCGACAGCGCCTACCTGCGCTCCATCCGCGCGGGGCGCGACGGCAAGGTGGTCGCCCGGCGGCTGCGCAGCGCCGAGGCCGACATCAACGAGGCCGCGGGCCGCATCGAGGAGGGCATGGGGCCCTACCAGCTCAACCTTCCCGAGGCGAAGGCCGGCTCCAAGGAGGCGCGCTACCTGTGCGAGGCCATCCGCGGCGACGTGGCGCAGGCCCTGCAGGAGGCCCGGGACTCAGCCGACACCCTGGAGTGGGCCTGCGACATGGAGCAGCTGCGCTACGACGCGCTGTCGTCCTGGTACCTGCGCGGCGCCCGGGCGACGCAGGCCCGCGCGGCCGGGCGCGACGAGATAGCCCGCAGCGCCCGTGAGACGCAGCAGGCCCTCGCGCAGGTCCGCACCCGCTACGAGGGCCTGTTCCTGCAGCACCTGGGAGATTGACGGTGGCACAGTGTCCAGCCCGTCCCGCCATGAAGGCGAGGCGGGCTTTTTGCGGCCGCCTGCCCGTTACCGATAGGCAACCGCCCAGCGCCCTCTAAAAGCGAATTGTCTCTCGCAAGGCGCGCGAGGGCGATGCGTACTGTTCGTACGTGAGGCCTCACGGAACGCGGCGAGAGGCAATTCGCCCGGTCGTTGCCTAGTCGCGCCGGGCGTCGCCCTCCAGCGGCATGTCCATGATGCCGCTCTTGTGGCACAGGATGGAATAGCGCCGCTCGATCGTGGAGCGATATGCGGGGCGGTCCTCAAGCATCCCCCAGGCGCAGCGATAGGCCACGAGCGCCGCGCGCACGCGCTCCAGGTTGCGGAAGCCGTCCCGGTCGTCGTGGGCGTCGCACACCTGGGCGTCCAGGGCAAGCGCCTCGCGGTACATGAAGTAGCCGATGTTGGCGCTGGGCTGCTCCTGGGCCGTGTTGCGCACGCCGCGCTGCGCCACGCGCACGGCCAGGCGGTAGTCGGTGCTCTGCCCCAGCACGCGGTCGAGCATCGTGACGCAGCAGGCCGGCGCCACCAGGCTCACCGCCGAGCCGTCGGGCATGCTCACCGTGCCGAAGATCGCCCGCTCAAGCACCGCCTGGGCCTCCTCGACCCTGTTGGCATAGAGCAGAAGCTCCGCCTCGGAGTCGTAGCCACGCTCGTCGAGCGGCAGCATCCGCTGGTAGTCACGGGCCACCTCAAGGGCTTCCTCGAGCACCGCGTCGATGGCCTCCACGTCGCAGGCGCACAGGTACGTTTTGTAATAGTCGATGAGGAAGAGGAACGCCCGCCAGTTCCAGCATTTCTTGGGCACGGCGCGCATCTGGGCGATCACCTGGCCGCACACGTCGAAACGCGCACATCCCACGGCCGCGCGCAGGGCGCTCGAGAGCAGGTCGACGTCGTGAGGGTAGAGCTCAAGGGCGCGCCCGGCCAAATCGCAGCCACTGTGGAAGTCGCCGGCGGTGAGGTAGAGGTTGATGAGGTTGAAGAACTCGTCGGGCGTGCCATAGATCTCGTTGGCGGGGTCGAGCACGGCGCGCGCGACCCCGCGGAAGCGCCTCCCCCGCCCGGGCTCGTCCTGCATGGCGGACAGGTAGGCATAGGCGTCCAGGACGCTCATGAACTCCGGCACCGCGTCGATGCCCTGCTGCAGGCTGCGAAGCAGGTCGTAGCGCATGGCAGGACTCTCCCGCTCCTCGTCGTCAGGGTCTTCGAGGTGCAGGTCGATAAGGTCGGCAAGGCTCGGCATGGGAGGCGTCCTTTCTGGCATGGCAGGCAAACGAGCTTGTGAGCGCAAGGAGCGCGGTTGATACATGACAGGTAACACGATAGCGCGTGGGGGACGACAGCGCGGGGAGACCGCGGGCATTGCCGGCCGTGGCGAAACCAGTCGGCAGTCGGCGGGCCGGGTCAGCGCTCGAAGAGCTCGCGGGTCGCCGGGCACGTCATGACGCGCGCGAAGCCCTGCGGGCCCAGCAGGTGCAGCAGCGTGCAGCACAGAAGGCCCCGGCCCGCGTCTCCGTCGCAATAGCGCAGGTAGAGCCCCCGCGCACGGGCAAGGTTGCGACCGTCGGCCGAGCCTGCGCCCGCGGCGCTGAACGTGGCCTCCAACTGGGCGAACAGCATGCCCGCGTCCACGCCCGGGTTGGCCGCAAGCGCCGCGCAGGCGCGCTGCATCGCCCGTTTTGCACCCACGGCCGAGAGCACGCCGGCGGGAAGGATGGCCCGAAGCGCCGCCTGCCCGCCGCGCCCATCGAGCAGGAACGCCTCCGGGCCCGGCCAGGCAGACGAGGGCGCATCGGAGACGACCTGGGAGCCCGCATCGGGGGCGGCCGCCGCTTGCGGGCACGGTTGCGCCAGGCCGCCCACCTGAGCCGTTGCGCCCGCGGGGCCCGCGGCCGTGACCTGGGCGCACGGCCCCACACCGCCGGCCTGCTCCCCCGGCGCCTCGCTCGCCTGCCCCGCTCGCTCTTCCGGAGCGGCGGCGGGCACGGCCCTGGGAACCTTGTTGTAGGGAAGCGCCGTCTCGATGATCGTCTCCATGAGCCGGCGCAGCGCGGCCTCATACGCCGCCTCGTCGCTGTCGGGGCGCAGCACGTTGTCTACCAGGCGCTCGACCTCGGGCGTGTACGCGTTGCTCTCGATGAGCGAGTCGCGCACCTTGATGAGCGCGGCATACGGCGAGGTGTGCTCGGCCTTGGCGTATTCCTGGAACTTGGCGCAGTACTCGTGGCAACCGAAGTCGCTGGGCCAGGGATAGTTCTTCTTGTTGATGTCCTCCACGCGGAAGCCAAGCTCGTTTCCCAGCATGTACCAGGTCTTTTTGCCTGCGAGGTCGTACAGCACCCGCAGGGCGGCCCGGTTGGTCATCACGGCGGGTCCCGCTGGCCTCTTGCGCGTCCTGGGCGTGCCCCCGCCGGCGCCGTGTGTGCTCCCCGCCATGTCGCAGCCTGCCTTTCCTCGTTGTTTGCCCCGCGATGATACCGACGGGGTCACGCGGGCGCAATCTCGCCCAAGCCTCGGCTATATCTCGAACGGGGCGTCGCTTGCGAGCACGATGACGTTGTCGGGCTGCCTGCCCGCGTCGGGCGACAGGGGGACGGCCTGCACATGGGAGAAGGCCTGCCGCAGGCGCCCGAGATACGCGTCGAGAAACGCCGAGGCACGCCCCTCGAGCGCGGCCACCACGTTGCCCACGAGCACCCCGCCGGGCGCCAGGCAGGCTCGCGCGTCGCGGATGCACTCCGCACTCGCCAGCGACGCGACGGGCTGCCGGCCGGCAAAGGAGTCGAACACGATGGCGTCGTAGCGCCCCCGAGTCTCATCGCCTGCGTATTCGCGCAGGTAGTGAGCCCCGTCGTCGCAAATGAGGCCGAGCCTGCCCGGCTGTTGGGCGCCGCCCGACCGCACACGCCCTTCCTCGCGACTCCCCGCGCCCGCCAGGCCGTACTCGTCGATGAGCGCGTCGAGGAAGAAGTGCTCGCGGGCGATGGCCGTGATGGCGGGGTCTATCTCGACGACGTCGATGCGCGCGTCGGGCCGGGTGGCGATGAGGTGCTTGGGATAGGCGTAACCGCCCCCTCCCAGCATGAGGACGTTTTTGATGCGCGGGTTTGCCTCGAACATCAGGTCGAAGGCGAGGTAGTAGTCGAAGACCGGCTCGGTGTAGGCGTCCTCGTCCACATAGGTGGCCGACTGCACGCTTCGGCCAACACGCAGCAGCCGCACGGCACGGCCGTCCTCGGACATGACCGTGTACACGAGCGCCGGGCCGAACATCGTCTTGGGGTACAGGTAGGCGTCACGCCGCCCCGGCAGGTGAATGCCCATCGTCAGCTCCCTCGCTCGTCCTACATCCAAACCGCCCGACGCCTGCAGTCTCCCGCAATCGCGGGCCCCAGGCGCCGCCCGGATCCCCTCAGTCGTACTTCCCCGCGCGGGCCATGAGGGCCGTGCCGTGCGCGCGCAGCCAGGCCTTGTGCTCCTTGTAGGCCGGGTCATGCCGGGCCACGAGCTCCCAGAACCTGGGCGAGTGGTTCATCTCCAGGCGATGGCACAGCTCGTGGACCACCACGTAGTCGAGCACCTCGGGCGGGGCGAGCATGAGCAGCACGTTGAAGTTGAGGTTGCCCTTGGCCGAGCAGCTCCCCCAGCGCGTCTTCTGGCAGCGCAACGTGATGCGCCCGTAACTCACGCCGATGCGCGGTGCAAAGTACGCCACGCGGGCGGGAACGGCTTCGCGGGCCTGCATCGCAAGCACCGCCAGGTCGTCCTGCCCGAGCAGCCCCTCCTGCGCCACGGCGTCCTCGCGCGCGCGGCGGCTCGCCTCCACGCGCTTGAGCGCCGCAGCCACCCATTCCTCGTGCTGCGCCACAAAACGCCTGATACTGGCCTGCGAGACACGCCGGGGTGCGCGCACCACCACGCACCCCGGGTCCCTCACCTGCAGAGCAAGTGTCTTGCGTGCCGAGCGCACCACCTCGACGCGCGCCCCGGCACACGTCCACGCCTGGGCGTCGAGCGCGGTGCGTGCGTCCTTACGCACGCCCCAGGCTCGCCTCGTGCTTGGCGCGCGCCTCCTCGGAATAACGCTGGCGGTAGCGCACGTCCACCAGCTCGGCCACGATGGCGATCGCCAGCTCAGCGGGGGTCTTCGCCCCGAACTTGAGGCCGATGGGGCGCTTCACGCGCTCCCAGTCCTGCTCCGTGGCGCCCTGGGCGATCACGAGGTCGTGCACGGTGTTGTTCTTGTCCTTGCAGCCCATCATGCCCACGTAGTGCGCGTGGTTGCGCGTGGCCCACACGCAGCCCTCCGGGTCGTACATGTGGCCGCGCGTGAGGACGCACACGTAGTCGTTCGGGCTGCACTCAAGCTTCTTGAGCCCCTTGAAGTCCGAGCCCTTGAGCACGACGCGCTCCGCGCCGGGGAAGCGGTCCTTGTTGTTGAAGGTGGAGTCGTGATCCACCACGGTCACCCTGAAGCCCACGTGCTGGGCAAGCGACGCAGTCTCGGCCGCCACCTCAGAGGCGCCGATCAGCCACAGGTGCACCTTGTCGAACGTGGGCACGGCCATCCAGGTGAGGCCGGGGAACTGCTCGGCGTGCATACCCGGGCCGCGCGTGATGTCGGTCATCTGGAAGAAGTCGCGCGGCGAGTAGGGACGGCTCGCCACGATCTCCTCGTTGTCGGAGCAGAAGAAGACGAGCGGCATGCCGTCGGCCGAGCCCACCTTGCCGTACTTCTTGGTGACTGCGTTGTCCACGTTCTTCACGGCGGCCACGGGGTCGGACACGATCTTGAAGCCGATCCATCCGAGCTCGCCGTCGTCGATGGCCTTGATGGCACGCTCGAACACGGGAATGTCTGCCTCCGAGAAGCCCCCGATCAGCATGGCGAATCCCGGGACCGTTATGCAGTTCCTGCCCATCATGGCCTCGCGCGTAAAGCAGGGGAAGTCCTCTTCGGGCCAGTGCGGGTGCTCGCCCGCCTTCAGTGCCTCAACGATATTGACAAGCGTCTCTCTTCTCATCCTAGTCCCCCAATGCGTCGCAATCCTGCATGTCCTGCATGTCATAAAGCATCATATATCGAGTGTGTCAAGCACGGATACCGGGCCGGACCTCGCACAACCCGCCCAGGCGGGGCGGGCGGCCTCAGGGTGCGCCGGACGGCGTTGCCGGCCGCGCCGCTACCCCCATTGTCGCACACGCCGTCGCATGCCCTCCACGTCGAGCACGCCAAAGGCGAAACCCTTACGCACAAGCTCCTCGGGCACGAACTCGTCGTACTTGTCGAACACCGGCACCTCGTCGGGGTACACCAGCTCCAGGGGGCTCTGGAGCGCCTCGGCCTGCTCGCACATGCAGGCGAGAAACTCCTCGACGCTGGCCTCCATGCGAAACTGCAGGTAGTAGGGCTTGGCCGACTGCACGCCCTTGATACCCAGCCGCGGGGCGACCTTCACCTTGAGCAGCCGCTCCAGCGCCATGAAGGCATAGGTGCCCAGCCAGGGGAAGAGCGCCCAGGTGTCGCCGCCCAGGTTGACGAGCCACTCGCCCGGGGCCAGGTCGCGCGCGCCGTCGAGCACGTACTCCCCCGCCTGCGCCGCCGGCACGGGCGCGTTCGCAGCCTCGCCGGCGTGCGCGGGCAGCTCGCCTGCCCCCGTGGGCACCACGACGCGGCCGTACCCCTCCTCCACCAGGCCTGCCGCGCGTGCGAGGTGGCGCGCCTCGGCGAGCCTGCGCGTGGCGTTGCCCATGAGGTAGAGGTACTCGGCGTCCTCGGCGAGCACGCGCTGCATGCGCTCGAGCACGTGGGTGTTGATGTCGCCGGCCACCTCGCCGAAGTACGCGGGGATCTTGCCCTTGACCTGCGTACAGTACACGAGGTGGCGCTTGTGGTCCACCTCCTCCACAAGCCAGACGTGACCGGCGATGGCCAGAAGCTCGCCTGCCGGCGGCGGGCTCACCACGGTGCCCAGCTCCATGGACTCGCAGCGCACCGTGTACTCCTCGTTGTCCTGGAAGGTGGCGTAGAACTTGAACGACGAGGTGACCTGCTCGCCGGCCAGCCCCACGATGAGGCCGCCCTCCTCGGTGCGCTCGATGTGGTCGATGCTGAGCAGGTGGCGCAGGAGCACCTGGTAGTCCTCGAGCGAGATGTTGTCGAAGCACGACAGGCTCAGCACGCGGTTGGCGAGCTGCCCGGCGCTCATCTCGCCGCACGACGCCAGCGTGGCCATGGTCTGGTGGTAGAGCAGGCTGAAGGGCAGCCGCCCGGTGCGCGGCGGCTCCACCCAGCGTTCCTCCAGGTAGACCTGCACGAGCGCGATGCCCTGGATGAGCTTCCAGGGGATGCACTCGGGCATGAGGGCGCGCGGCTCGGGCTCCTCCTCGCGCATGACGAACCACATCTCGCAGGGCCGCTCGCGCCTGCCCGTGCGGCCCATGCGCTGCAGGAAGCTGCTCACGGTGAAGGGCGCGTCTATCTGGAAGGCCCGCTCGAGCCGGCCGATGTCGATGCCCAGCTCGAGGGTGGCGGTGGTCACCGTGGTGAAGCGGCGGTCGTCGTCGCGCATGGCGTCCTCGGCGCTCTCGCGCAGCGACGAGGAGAGGTTGCCGTGGTGGATGAGGAAGCGGTCGGGCTGACCGGTGGCCTCGCAGTAGCGCCGCAGGCTCGTGGTCACGGCCTCGCACTCCTCGCGCGAGTTGACGAACACCAGGCACTTGGCGTCCTTGGTGTGCTCGAAGATGTAGCCGATGCCGGGGTCGGCGTGCTCGGGCGCCACGTCGCTGGCGGGCTCCAGCGACGGCCCCTGCGCGGGGGTGCCGCCCGCGATCTGGGTGCGCGGGCCGCCCTTGGCCTGCACGGGCTGGGGGCCGGTGATGAAGAAGTGCTCCATGGAGAGCCGCCAGGTGCGGCCCTGCTCCTTCACCTGGGGGATGACGCAGCCCCGGCCCGTGCCGCGCGAGAGGATGTCGCCCGTGAGCCCGGGGTCGCCGATGGTGGCGGAGAGCCCTATGCGGCGCGGGTTGACGCCCGCCATGCGCGAGAGGCGCTCGATGCAGCACAGCGTCTGGCCGCCGCGGTCGCCGCGCAGAAGCGAGTGCACCTCGTCGATCACCACGAAGCGCAGGTCGCAGAAGAGCTTGGGGATGGCCGCGTGCTTGTGCAGCAGCAGGGCCTCGAGCGACTCGGGGGTTATCTGCAGCACGCCCGAGGGGTGCTTGAGCATGCGCTCCTTGTGCGAGGCGCTCACGTCGCCGTGCCAGTGCCACACAGCGATGTCGGCCTGCTCGCACAGGTCGTTCAGGCGATAGAACTGGTCGTTGATGAGGGCCTTGAGCGGCCCCACATAGATGGCGCCCACCGAGGTCGGCGGGTCCTCGTCGAACAGCGACAGTATGGGGAAGAAGGCGGCCTCCGTCTTGCCCGAGGCCGTGGAGGCCGCGAGCAGGACGTTGTCGTCGGTGTTGAAGATGGCGTCGGCGGCAGCCACCTGGATGCCGCGCAGCTGAGACCATCCGTGCTCGTAGATGAAGTCCTGCACGAAGGGCGCATAGCGGTCGAAGACGCTCACGGGCCGCCCCTAGATGGTGAACTCGGCGAACGTGCGCGGGGCGGGGGCGGCCCCGGGGGCCACGCGCGTGCCCGCGGCGGGCGACGCGGGGCCGGACTGGGCCGCGGGGCCTGCCGGCGTTGCCCAGGCGGGTGCCGCGGGCTGGATGACCTCGTCGTAGAGTGCGGGCACCGCTGGCATGGGCGTGCCGGCCTTCGCGCGGGGCACGCCCGCAGCGGCCGGGCCGCCCACGCCGGCCGCGGGGGCCGCGTCGTCCTCGAAAGGCAGCGCGGCGGGGCGCTGGGCGAACCCCGGGGCGCTCACCAGCTCCTCCAGCGTGGTGGCGGGGTTCTGGTACAGGATGTCGAGCAGCTCCACGAAGTCGCGGATTATCTCGCGCGGCGTGACATGGCTGTCGGCGCCCACGCGGCCCAGCTCCACCTGCAGGAAGGCCACCAGGTCGGCCTCACCCAGGGCCCGCTCGTAGCCGAAGAACCCGGCGTGGATGTCGGAGAGCTTCTCGATGAGCACGAGCAGCTCCTCGGGGGTGAGCGGCTGGAGCTGGATCACGGGGGCGAGCATGTCCACGTGGCCCTCGCCGGCGAAGCGCCCCTGGGCCAGGCGGGAGCGCAGCGCCTCGTAGCTGTAGAGGCCCCGGCGGCGGTCCTCCACGCACTGGGGCGTGCCGCTCATGATGATGCCCAGGTAGCTGGCGCGGCCCTGGAGCGTGTCGTTGTACATGGTGAGGATCTTCTCGTAGTTGTACTGCCGGGCCGTGGCGTTCGGGATCTTGTAGAGGTTCACCAGCTCGTCCACGAGCACGATGAGCCCCTCGTAGCCCGCCCCCTTGAGGAAGGCCGCGAAGAGCTTGATGTAGTCGTACCAGTCGTCGTCGCCGATGACGATGCTCACGCCCAGGTCGGCCTTGGCCTCGGCGCGGGTGCGGTACTCGCCGCGGAACCACCGCACCACGTTGGCCTTCACGTCGTCGTCGCCGTCGAGGTGGGCGCGGAAGTACAGGGAGAGGAGGCGCGCGAAGTCGTAGCCGTGCACCATCTCCTGCAGCTGGCGGATAACGGCGAAGATCTGCCGCTCCACCTCGGCGGCGAAGGCGGGGTCGGCCGGGTTCGCCATGTCGAAGCCGCCCTGCGCGGCCACCTCCATCTGCACGTTGGAGATCCAGCGGTCCAGGATGAGGGTGAGCGCGCCGCCCTCGGGGCGCGTCTTGGTGGAAAGGTTGGAGATGAGCTCGCGGTAGGTGGCCAGGCCCTGGCCCTTGGTGCCCTGCAGGCGCCGCTCAGGCGACAGGTCGGCGTCGGCCACCACGAAGCCCTTGCCCATGGCGTGGTTGCGGATAGTCTGCAAAAGGAAACTCTTACCCGAGCCGTAGCGGCCCACGAGGAACCTGAACGACGCCCCGCCCTCGCCCACGAGCTGCAGGTCGTGCAGGAGCGCCGCTATCTCGGCCTCACGGCCCACGGTGATGTAGGGCAGGCCCACACGCGGCACGACACCGCCCTTGAGCGAGTTGATGACAACCGAGGCGATGCGGCGCGGCACCTTGGGGGCGTCCTGCGCCCCGACGCTCTGCTTGACGCTCATCCGACGACCTTTCCCACGAGCCCATGCGCGGCGGGCGCGCAGCATACATACGCCCGCAAGGATACCAGGCGAGCCGGGCAGAAAAAGACGCGCGGGCAAAGCAACACAGGCGGCGCGGCGGGCAAGACAAGGGCGAACGGGCACGCGGCCGCGGGGCGTGAGGCGACGAAGAGCGCCACCCCACGGCAGGCACGGCTGGTCGGCGGAGGCGAACGCCGCCGAAGCGGGGGCGTCGTCCCGCACGCCCTACAGAAGCGCCTCGATGTCGGGCCGGTAGTCCTCCACGAGCTGGGGCACCTCGCCCGCGAACTCCACCGCCGCGTCGCCCAGCTCGTCGAAGAGCTTCTCGTTCACCGCGTCCACCATAAGGCTGAGCATGCCCGCGCCCACGGCCTGCCGCGCGGCTGCCTCATCGCCGTCCAGAAGGGCGCGCACGAAGGCGAGCTCAGAGGCCGTGAGGCCGCAGGGCGCCTCGGCGGGTGCGGGCACGACGGGCGCGGGCGAGACGGGCGCGGGGGTGCAGGGGGCGCCGGGCGCGAGCCCTGCCTCGCGTGCAGGCGCGGTGGCCGGGCGCGTCGCGGGCGACGCGGCGAGCGCGGCATCATCTCGCGAGCCGGCAGGCCCCGCCCCGCCCCGCGCGGGCGCGGCGCCGGGGACCTGCGCCGCCTCCCTCGGCACAGGCGCCGCCTTGCGCGCCTCCGCCCGCGCGTCGCCTGCGGCCTGCACGCCGAAGCCCAGCCCCTCGCCGCGCTCCTCGTCCACCAGCAGCGACTCGCGGGTCTTCACGGCGGCCGAGCGGATGCCGCGCAGAAGGCTGCGGTCGATCTTGACCTGGGGCACCTGGGCCGCCTGCCAGGCCTCATGGGCGGCGGCGGCCTCCTTGTCCACGAAGTTCTTCATGAACTGCGCCCCGCCGTAGGCCTGCACCTGCTTGGGGTAGCCCCACACGCGGCGCATCTCGTGGTCGATCGCGTGCAGCATGAGGCCCAGCTCGGAGCTGCGCGCGTCCTCGGTGCAGGGCAGCTTGTGGCGCCAGGCGTTGTCGCGGCACACGAACGACTCCGACTCGCTCACGCGGTAGGTCGCGTCGCGGTGGGGCTGCGCCTCGTGGAACACCGCGCCATAGAACATGGTGTGCGGACGTCGCGCCTCCTGCCCGAAGAGCCCTTCCACAAAACCCACCTTGCGCCGCTTCGCGCAGTGCAGCGCCATGCGCTCGAACACCCGGCAGGTCACCTGCACCGTCTGGTCGGGGTAGTCCTTGTAGAACTTGGAGCCCGACAGGCGAAACGACGCGGCACGGCACAGCGCCTCGAACGTCTGCCGCGCAGCGTCTCCTTCAAGATGCCCCCCCTCAAGCGCGAGGCGCTCGGAGGCGCGCAGCACGGGAACCGCCGCATACACGTCGGCCACGTCGGACTTCGACGCGGCACCGCCCGCGCGCAGTTCCTCGAAGAGCGCCGTGGGAAGGCCGTGGTACACCACGTAGTCGCTCAACCAGGAGCGCAGGTAGAAGTCGAGCAGGCGGGGCTGGTCGGCGACGCTTTCGCGCCACAGGTCCCAGAAGGAACGCAGGGTCTCGAAGGCGGGCAGCCCCGGCTCGCAGCCGATGCCCATGAGCAGCTCGTACACGTACACGAAGGCGAAGCTCGGCGTGGGCGCGGCGATCTGCCCCTTGCGCGCGGCCGTGCGCCAGGCGAGGTAGGCATTGAGCTGACGGTCGCTCATCGCCTGGTAGGTGGGGAAATACGACTGGAACTTCACGCTCGCGTCGGCCTGCGACTCCACCTCGGCCATGAGCTTGGCCTGCTCGTAGAACACCTTGGACGCGGGCGCATAGCGCAAATCGTCGCGCTGTGCGAGGTCGTGGATCATGCGGTAGGCCCGAGACTGCCGGGCGGGAGCCGGCATGTCGCGCTCGCCTGGCACGGGCCCGCCTGCCATACCCGTCCCGCCTTGCCCCCGCCGCGCCGCCGCTCCCGCCGAGCCGGCCTGGGCTGCGGCGCTGCCCGGGCGGGCGTCGCGAGGCAACGCGCCATCCAGCCGCACGCCCCGCGCACGTGCGGCGCCTGCGCCATCGCTCAAGCGCGCCTCCCGCGTGTCCACGCCGCCCGGGCGGGCGTCGCGCATGCCGGCAGCGCCGCCCTCGCGAGGTGGAATCGCCTCGTCGCCATACACCCGCGGACGCGTCTGGAACGACCCGCTCCACCTCTGGCTCGCCTCGCGCTGGGAGGCGGTGGTGCGAATGGCCCCCGTCTGGCGCGACGGCTGCTGTATGGGCGTGGGCTGGGCAGGCCGCTCGTTAGCCGCAGGCCTGTCGGCGCCTGTGGGCGCAAACCCGCCGCTCCAGCCCGCGCGCTCCTTGCGCAGGTCGGCGGTGGTCTTGATGGCCGAGGAGGCCCGCAGCTCGCCGCCGGTGCGCAAGATGGGCTCATCGTCGTAGGGCGCGCCGGAGAAGCGGCTCTCTCGGAACGGCTTCGAGGCCGCGATGCGCTCAAGGGCCGCGCGGGCGTCGCCCGGCTTGAGGTTCCTGTCGAAATGGGCCTGCGCCATGGCGACCTCCTCCCAATCGCATGCGTCTGCGCGGGTCATGCGCGGTTTTCCGGCAAAACCTTAAACGCAAACCCCCCGCCTCGACGCCTGTCAGGGGCTTCTCGACACAAAAAGCCGCACACAGGCTCCGCCCAGGCGCGCCCTGCCGCAAACCCCGCCTCGCCTTCACGACGATGCGCCCTGCCGGTAGGCGAAACATCGGCTTGTCGGGACGGTCCGACCCATTCGAGCCGACTTGGGGTACAATCGCCCGACGACTCACAGCCTGAAGTCCTTTGGGAGGGACTGCATGCGCCATATCCTGTCGGTGGGGGAAGTCCCGCCGAACATCCCCTTGCTTGAGGGGATCAACGAAGGGGACTGCGAGAAGGCCCTGCTGCTTCTGCATGCCCGCTATATCGCCTTCGATGCCGGCGACCTCATCCGCAACTCCGACTCGGAGCGGCGCTGCGCCGCCTACCTGGTGAGCGGCCATGCCGACGGGTACGTCTACGACGAGCTGGGCAACCGCTCCATCCTGCACCTCTTCATGCCCGGGCAGATGCTCTCCTGCGGCAAGCTCTTCGGCGACCAGCCCGTCCCCTCCTTCGACATCGTTGCGCGCGACGCCTGCACCATCCTCATCTTCATCAACGACAGCGCCCCCACCACGCCCGGCAAGAGCCGCAACCTGGTGCAGGCCGTGGAGTCCAACGTGGCAAAGTCGCTGGCGCAGCTCAACGTGGAGCTGCTCGCCACGCTCGACATGCGCCTGCGCCGCACGATCCGCGCCAAGCTCCTCGCCTACCTGCAGCATGAATCCAAGCGCCAGGGGGCGCGCGAGTTCGACCTCGTCTACAACCGCCAGGAGCTGGCCGACTACCTGTGCGTGGACCGCTCGGCGCTGTCGCGCGAGCTGGGCTGCATGCGCGACGAGGGCCTCGTGCGCTACTCGCGCAACCACTTCGAGCTGCCGTAGGTCGCCGCGGGCCGGCCTGGAGGCGCCCACAATCAGCCCCCGCCGCACGTGGCCCGCAGGGCACGTCGCGCGCCCCGCAACATGCGCAGCGCGCGCGGAAACGCCCCCACCGCTGCGGCCGCCCGACCATACCGTTGAGACAACTTAATTCCCGTAGGTGGCATTTGCAACGGAAGTTTGCAGGTGTACGGGGTACGGTGACCGCCGTTTGAATGTGCAGAAGCTTTGCACGGATGTTTTCAAACGTGTTTCCTACCCTCAACCGACCCTCGGGAGGCCACGTGCCTGAGCCCGTCACGCCATCATCACCTGAAAAGCTTTCAGCTGAAGCGCCCAGCGTCGCCCCTGATAAAGCAGGGCGTTCCAAGGCCGGCGAGGTCCGGCGCGCGCCGTTCTCGCTCATGTTCTGCATCATGCTCGCCGTGCTCGTGGCGGCCTACCTGTGCTCTTTCCTCATCGGCAGCGTGGACATCTCGGTGATGGAGGTCGTGGACATCCTGCGCTCCAAGGTCATGCCCGTCGAGCAGTACTGGACCGACGTGCTCGACCGCATCATGACCAACGTGCGCTTCCCGCAGATCACGCTCTCGGTGCTCATCGGCGGGGCGCTGTCGGTGTCGGGCGCTTCGTACCAGACCGTCTTCAAGAACCCCATGGTGTCCTCCGACATCCTGGGCGTGTCGGCAGGCGCGGGCTTCGGCGCGGCGCTGGCCATGCTCAACGGCGGCGCCTGGTGGGAGATCCAGCTGAGCGCGTTCGCGTTCGGCACGCTGGCCGTGGGCACGGCCTACCTCATCGGCGCGGTATTCGGCCGCAGCAACCTCACCGTGCTCGTGCTGGCGGGCGTGGTGGTGTCGAGCTTCTTCCAGGCGCTGCTCTCCATCATCAAGACCCTGGCCGACACCGACTCGGTGCTGCCCTCCATCACCTTCTGGCTCATGGGCAGCCTCAACAAGGGCGACAACACCGACCTGGTGGTGATGCTGCCGGCCGTGATACTGTCGCTGGCGCTGCTCTTCGTGTTCCGCCATCAGATCGACGCCCTGGCGGCCGGGCAGGACGAGGCCCTGGCCATGGGCGTCAACGTGAACCTCGTGCGCGGCGTGGTCATCGTCGCCTCCACCCTCATGACGGCCTGCGCGGTTTCGGTCGCCGGCATCATCGGCTGGATCGGCATGGTGGTGCCCCACATCGCCCGCGCCCTCACCGGCGCCTCCTACCCCAAGCTCATCGCGAGCTCGTTTCTCATCGGCGGCCTGTTCCTGCTGCTCATCGACGACCTCGTGCGCGGCTGCTTCTCCGACCTGCCCCTGGGCGTGCTCACCGCGCTCATCGGCACCCCGGTGTTCGTGTTCCTGCTGGTGCGCACCAGGAAGGAGTGGGAGTAATGCTTGAGGTCACCGACATCCACTACTCCTATCGGCCCCGCGGCCGCGAGGTGCTCCAGGGCGTGTCGTTCACCTTGGACGACGGCGAGATCCTGTGCCTTCTGGGCTCCAACGGCACGGGCAAGACGACGCTTCTGCGCTGCATGTTGGGCTTTGAGAAGCCCCGGGCGGGCAGCGTGGTGGTGGACGGGCAGGACATGGCGCGCCTCACCGTGAAGCAGCGGGCGCTGCACATGGCCTACGTGCCGCAGTACTCGAGCCTGGCCTTTCCCTACACGGCGCGCGAGGTGGTGCGCATGGGGCGCGTGGCGCACCTGTCGGGCGCCTCGGGGCACCACGCCGACGACGAGCAGGCCGTCGAGGCGGCCCTCGAGCGCCTGCAGGTGACGCACCTGGCCGACCGCCTCTACCAGGAGATGTCGGGCGGCGAGAAGCAGATGGTGCTCGTGGCGCGCGCCCTGGCGCAGCAGGCCAAGACGCTCGTGATGGACGAGCCCACCGCCAACCTCGACTACCACAACCAGGTGAAGATCCTCGCGGCCATCAAGCACCTGGCCGGCGAGGGCCTGCGCATCCTCATGACCTCGCACTACCCCGACCACGCGTTCCTCGCCTGCTCCACCGTGGCGCTCATGAGCGGCGGGCGCATCCAGGCGCTCGGCCGGCCCGACGACGTGGTGACCAGCGAGAGCCTCACCGCGCTCTACGACACGCCGGTCTGCGTGACGCAGGCCCGCGTGGGAGACGAATGGTTCAAGACCTGTATTCCCTTGCTCGAGGGCGCCCCGACGGCGACCCCCGGGCCGGAATAGCCGCACGCGCCTTGTGCGGCATGCCTGCCCGCAGCTGCCCTCGCGCAGCCGGGCGCAGGCGAACATCCACGTGCGCCCCCGGCGCACACGACACCCTTGGGAGGGTCCTATGATCAACCAGCTTACCCGCCGCTCCTTCACCGCAGGCGCCTTCGGCCTGGCGTTCGCGGGCGTGCTCGCCTGCGCCGGCGTCAACCTCGCCCGCGCCGAGGAGGCCAAGAAGGAGTTCACCGTCGGCGTCGAGGACGCAGGCGACGGCAAGCGCAAGGTCACCGACATGGCCGGCTACGAGGTGGAGATCCCCGCCGAGATCACGAGCATCGCCACCTTCGGCTCGGTTGGCGTGCTCAACGCCTTTGTGGAGTGCATGGGCAAGGGCAGCCTCATCGTCAACGAGATGCCCGCCAACTTCACCAAGAACGACAAGTGGGCCATGCAGTACAAGTTCGCCCCGCAGATCGCCGAGGGCCCCGTGGTGGAGACCGCCGACGGCGTCGACCTCGAGACCACCATGCAGCTCAACCCCGACCTGTGCATCACGATGACCAACGAGACCGCCGAGCAGCTCAACCAGAACGGCATCCCCTGCATCGTGCTGGCCTGGAAGGACACCGAGGACGTCAAGACCGCCGTCACCCTCATGGGCGAGGTGCTCGACTGCAAGGACGTGGCCGACGACTACATCGCCTACTTCGACGAGATGGTTGCCAAGGCCGCCGAGTGCACCAAGGACATCTCCGACGACGATGCCCGCGTGGCCTGCATCTACGGCGACGTCGAGAGCCTCACCAACCCCCACATCATCTCCGAGTGGTGGATCGAGGCCGCCGGCGGCCGCAGCGTGACCAAGGACACGCATGAGAAGAACTCCCTCGAGTACACCATGGAGGAGCTGCTCGACTGGAACCCGGCCGTCATCTTCTCCTCCAACACCGACACCGACGCCATCTACGCCGACGCCAACATCGCCGACCTCGACGCCGTGAAGGAGGGCAAGGTCTACGTCGTACCCACCGTGGCGCACGTGTGGGGCAACCGCACCGTGGAGCAGCCCCTCACCGTGATGTGGGCCATGAACAAGCTCTACCCCGAGCTGTACACCGAGGAGGAGCTGGCCGAGGACATCAAGTACTTCTACAGCCACTTCTTCGTGTATGAGATGAGCGAGGAGGAGGTCAACTCCATCATCCACTACGCCGAGAAGTAGGAGTTTGCTGGCAAATCGTCTCTCGCCGCGTTCCGCGGGAGCTCACGTACCACCAGTACGCATCGCTCCCGCGCGCCTTGCGAGAGACGATTTGCTTTTAGAGGGTGGGCAAATCGTCTCTCGCTTCGTTTTGCGGGAGCTCATGCGCGGGGCGTGGGGTTGGTGTGCTGCGGTACGCGTCGCCCTCGCGCGTTGTGAGGGGCGGTTTGCTTTTAGCGGGCAGGCGGGTCGGGCTGTCGCGGGAAATCGCGAGGGCTCGGCCCGTTGCTTTTGCAGGACAGTGCGATAAAACCTCGGGTATGATTGCCCGCTGAGCGAAAACGGCGCCATCGGCTTTTTGGGGAGAGGAAGTGCGATGTACAGGCTCGCGGTGTATGGAAAAGGCGGCATCGGCAAGTCGACCACCACGTGCAACCTGGCGGCCGCCCTTGCCGCCAAGGGGCGTCGCGTGATGCAGGTGGGCTGCGACCCCAAGTCGGACTCGTGCGCCCTGCACCCCGGAGGCACGCCCGTGCCCACGGTGCTCGACCGCATGCGCCAGGGAGGCACGCCCACGCTCGACGAGGTGGTGCGCCAGGCCGACGACGGGGTGCTCTGCGTGGAGGCAGGCGGCCCCATCCCGGGCGTGGGATGCGCAGGACGAGGCATCATCGCGGCGTTCGACCTGCTCAAGCAGCTCAAGGCCTTCGAGGTGTACCAACCCGACTACGTGCTGTACGACGTGCTGGGCGACGTGGTGTGCGGCGGCTTCGCCATGCCGCTGCGCGGCGAGTACTCCGATGCCGCCATGGTGGTGACGAGCGGCGAGATGATGTCGCTCTACGCGGCGGGCAACATCATGCACGCCCTGGCGGGCTTCCAGAAGCGCGGCTACGCACGCTTCGCGGGCCTCATCGCCAACATGCGCAACGTCGACGACGAGGATGAGAAGATCGCCCGCTTCTGCGAGGAGGAGGGCGCCTGCGTGCGTGCGCGCATCCCCCGCTCGCGCGTGGTGGGGCAGGCCGAGGAGCTGCGCGCCACCGTGGTCGCCGCCTTCCCCGACTCCCAAGAGGCCGCCTGCTACCGCGCCCTGGCCGACGAGGTTGAGCGCGACGCGGGGATGCTGGACGAGGCGAGCGAATCGGCAGCCGGCGAGGGCGTGACTAGTGGGCCCGCAGACGAAAACTGGCCGGCAAGCGCAGGCGGATTCGCGAAAGCTGGCTGCCCGGCAGGCGCCGGCGGGCCATCGGCCGCAGGCCGCCCGGCTGACGCGGGCGGAGCGTGCTCGTGATGTCGCAGCTCACCTACCAGGTTCCCGACAACGGCCGCAAGAAGACGGTCCTGCGCATCCCCGAGAGCCACGCGCTCTACCTGTGCCCCATGGCGTGCGGCCGGCGGCAGGGCATCCGCGCGTTCAAAAACGGCCAGGAGGGCCACTCCTCCTTCCTCACCTTCACGCAGGCCGACATCGCCCTGGGCGACTACATCGGCATGGTGCACGACGCCGTGACCCAGGTGCTCGATGCCGTCCATCCCCGGCCGCGGCTGCTCATGCTCTACGTCAACTGCATCGACGACTTCATCGGCACCGACGCGCAGGCGCTGCTCGAGGAGCTGTCCAGCGAGCACCCGGACACGCGCTTCTTCCTCTCCCACATCAACCCCGTGGCGAACGACATGCGCGAGAGCATGGCGGCCAGCATGCACGCCGCCTACTACGACGCGCTTGAGCCGGCCGGGCAGGGCCAGCGCGACTCGGGCGTGAACGTGGTCGGCGGCTTCGTGGGACTGCCGCACGACTGCGAGATGCGCGCGTTTCTGCAGGCAGCGGGCGTGTGCGAGGTGCGCAGCCTCGTAGAGTCGCAGACGTTCGAGCAGTACGCGCGCATGTCGCGCAGCCAGCTCGACCTCGCCGTGACCTCGATCGCGCAGAGCGTATGCAGCCAGCTTGAGGAGCGCCTGGGCATCGGCTGGCTCTACTGGCCCGCATGCTACGACCCCGACGAGATGGCCGCCCGCTATGAGGCACTGGCCGCGCGGCTGGGCTTGGGGGAAGGCGAGGCCGCCGAGCACGCGCAGACCCTTCTGGCCCAGGCCCGCGCCGAGGCGCTTGCGGCCACACGCGAGGCGCTCGACGCCGTGGGGCAGATGCCCGTGGTGGTGGACACGAGCGCCTCGATGATGCCCTTCTCGCTGGCGCTCGACCTCATGAAGGCCGGGTTCAACGTGGCGGCCGTGTTCGCCCTGCATTCCAAGGGCAACGACGAGGCGGCCCGCGAGCGGCTCATGCGCGACCACCCCGAGGTGGCCGTGGTGACCAAGCAGGGCATCGAGGCCATGGAGGGCCTGGGGATACCCCGGCGCTGCATCTGCCTGGGGCGCGACGCCGCGTTCCTTCTGCGCGCCGAGCACACGCCCGACATGTACCACGACGAGGGGTTCTTCGGCTACCAGGGCATAAGCGCCCTCATGCGCGCCATGGCGGCCTGCCTGGGGCGGCACGAGAGGTGGGATGTCTGATGGCGAGGCTGTCGCTGTACCTGCCCCCTGCGGCAGGGGATTACTCCGGGGCCGCGAGCGTGCTGTTCGGCCTGGACTGCCTGGTGGTCCTGGTGGACGCCGGGTGCTGCACGCGCAACTACACCGAATACGACGAGCCGCGTTGGGCGCGGCGGCGCAAGACCACCTTCTCGGCCCAGCTGCGCACGCTCGAGGCAACGCTTGGGGACGAGTCGCGCCTCATCGAGCAGACGGCCGACATGGCCCGCCAGCTGGGCGTCTCGTGCGTCGCCCTGCTCGGCACCCCCGTGCCTGCCGTGACGGGCATGGACCTTGCGGGCATCGCCTGCGAGGTAGAGGAGGCCACGGGGCTGCCCACACTGGGCGTGGAGACGAGCGGCTTCGAGACGTACGAGCAGGGCGCCTCGAGGGCGCTCGCCGCGCTGCTCGGGCGCTTTGCGCGCGAGGGGGCACGAGAGGGTGCGGGCCGCGACGCGACGGAGGCGCTGGCAGAGACACCCGCTTGCGATTCCGCCGTCGGGGCCGAGATGCCTCGTGGGGCACAGCATGGCCCGCACATCAACATCCTCGGCCTGGGCCCGCAGGATTTCCAATGCGAGGAGGACATGGCCGCCTGCATCGGTTGGTTTGAGGGTGCGGGTGCCCAGATTGATTTCGTTACAGCTTCGGAATACATCACGGCCGATGTCGCCCGCGCAGGCAGCGCGGATGCGAGCGTCGTCGTGGCGTGGTCGGGCCTTGCGGCGGCTCAGTTGCTAGAGGAGCGCTTCGGGATACCGTACGTCATCGGTCGCCCCTGGTGCGCCGACGATGCACACGCCATCCTTGACCAGGTGAAATGTGCCCTTGCGACCGATTGCCGCTTCGTCGGCACTGATTGCACGGCAGGCGCTGCCAAACCCGACGTCCATGCCTCAACGAATCGCCGCGAAGCCGGCGCATGTGCGCAAGCCATCGCTGTCGGCACGGCCCCCGACCCGTGTGCCTCCGTCACACGGGTCAACGAGACGACTGAAGCGACAGCCGCGGCCCAGGACCTGCCAACCCTCCCCGACCCCATCCTGCTCATCGGCGAGCAAGTCGCTATGAATTCGTTACGAACGCATATCAACGATATCCATGCGCGCGCCAATCACCCATCCCCCGCCATCACCGTCGCCACGCGCTTCGGCGCGGAAGCCTCGCTAGCCCAGCCCGGCGACCTCTCGCAGGTCGGCGAGGCCGAGCTCATCGCATGGGCAGGCGCCCATCCCGGCTTTGCCTGGGTCGGCGACCCCCTCTTCGCCTGCCTGCCGGGCTTTGCCGACAGCGCGCTCGCCACGCTCCCCCACGAGGCCACCTCCAGCACGCTGCACGCCGCGCAGGCGCGCACGCTGGCCGGAGACGCCGCGCTCAAGGCGGTGGAGTCGGCTATCATGGAGCGCATCGGCACGACGGCACACGCCCCATCCAGTTCCGCTCGCCCCACCGTACCAAGCGCACAGCGCTAGGAAGGCGGCAGGCGAGCGGTCCGCCCGGCTTTGCGCCCTCGCCTAGCCACAGCAAGATTGCACCCTCAATTGAGGCAATCGCACTTGATCGACGTTTCCGGGCATATCACGTTAGGAGCACAGCATGGATTTCAACTACGACGAGGCGCTCACCCGCGCACAGGCGCTTGAGAACTACCGCGAGCTCTGGAAGCCCGAGCCGCGTGTGGAGGTGGTCGACCTGGCGCATGCCCGCGGCCGCGTGCTCGCCGAGGACCTGTACGTGCAGTACGACCTGCCCGTGGTGCGCTCCTCGCGCATGGACGGCGTGGCCGTGCGCTCGGCCGACTTCGCAAACGGCCAGCCCGACACCTCCGCCTGGGTGGCAGGCGTGGACTACGCCCGCGCCGACACGGGCGACGACTTCGACGACGCCTTCGACGCCGTGGTCGCCATCGAGCAGGTCACGTTCGCCGAGGACGGCCACCCCGTCTTCGCCCCCGAGGTGGACCACGTCGATCCCGGCCAGGACGTCGCCCCTTGCGGCTCGCTTGCCAAGAAGGGCACGCTCATCGCGGCCGCGCACACCAAGCTCTCCGCCGAGGCCGTGGCCGGCGCCGCCGTGGGCGGATACGCCCAGGTGAAGGTGTACGCCCGCCCGCGCGTCGCCTTCGTCCCCACGGGCACCGAGCTCGTGCAGTGGGGCGCACGCCCCCAGCGCGGCCAGAACATCGAGGCCAACAGCCTGCTCGTCTCGGGCATGGTTGAGGAGTGGGGCGGCGAGGCCATCTGCTATCCCCTCGTGAAGGACGACAAGGCCGACCTTGAGGAGGCGCTCGACCGCGCCCTTGAGGCGGCCGACATCGTGATCGTCAACGCCGGCTCCTCCAAGGGCTCGGAGGACTACAACTCCCAGATGCTCAAGGCCCGCAGCACCTACTTCCACCACGGCGTGCGCTGCGTGCCGGGCCGCCCGGTGGGCATGGCGCTCATCGAGGGGCACCCCGTGGTGAACGTGCCCGGCCCCGTCATCGGCACGTGGCTCTGCATGGACTGGCTCATCCGCGGCCTGGTGGCCCAGTGGTGGGGCACGCCCGTGTGCGAGAAGCCCCGCGTGAAGGCGACCCTGGGCTTCGACGTGAAGATGCCCAAGCCCATGGAGCGCCTCGTGCGCATGCACCTGGTGGACGACGGCCAGGGCGGCCTGCGCGGCGAGGAGATCGGCCGCCACGAGGGCGTGCCGCAGACCATCGCCCGCACCGACGCGACGTTCTTCCTGCCGCTTGAGGAGTCGTTCCTGCCCGCAGGCAGCGAGGTCGAGGTCACCCTGCAGCGCCCGCTCGAGGTCATCCTGGCCGAGCAGGGCAAGTAGCCCCACCGACCGCCAAAGCGCACGGCCAACAACCCACGCACGCAAAGCGCGGGCGCGGACGGAGCCCCCATCGCATCCCGTCCGCGCCCGCCAAATGACGAAAAGGGACGTAGCCTTTTCATCATTTGCCTGGTAGATGCCCTAGTGGCGAGACGCTTGATTCAAATAGCGGCGGCACACGCCCAAAGCGCTGGATCCTTCGCCAACGAAAAGCGGCACCGTTGCGTCGTCTCCAAATTAAAGGCGCACCCGGCGAACCGCCAGGAAGCCGCGTGCTACATGCTGCGGTCGCTCTTGCCCGAGTTGCACTCGAAGCACAAGGTCTGAAGG
>CAVEWV010000005.1:68236-69454 GCA_963619535.1 Acutalibacteraceae bacterium
CACGACCAACAACCCACGCACGCACAACGCGGGCGCGGACGGAGCCCCCATCGCATCCCGTCCGCGCCCGCAAAATGACGAAAAGGGACGTAAAATGACGAAAAGGGACGTAGCCTTTTCGTCATTTGCCTGGTAGATGCCCTAGTGTCATGACGCTTGATTCAGATTGCGGCGACGCCCATACCAAAGGCGCTAGGTCCTTCGCCAACGAAAAGCGGCGCCGTTGCGGCGTCTCCAAATTAAAAGCGCGCCCAGCGGGCCTGCGGGAAGCAGGACGCTACATGCTGCGGTCGCTCTTGCCCGAGTTGCACTCGAAGCACAGGGTCTGAAGGTTGTCCATGGTGCTTTTGCCGCCCTTCGCCACCGGGACGATATGGTCCACCACCAGTTTGGCCCCGTCGGCCCTATCACGCCCGCAAATCTGGCAGCGGTACCCGTCGCGCTTGAACACCTCGAAACGCACCGATTGTGTGATGAGGCCGCGCTGATATTTGGCACTCTCCTCGTATGCTTGCCTGTCATGGGCACGCTCCACCAAGCCCGCGACTTTGGATGCGCCGAACTTCCGGGTATCCGCATAGCTGTTGCGACCGGCGGGGCTTGTATACGACCAGGACACCCGCACGACGAGGCGGCGCTTGGGGTCGAGCATCTGGGAGCGGAACTGCGCGCACTCGAAGCGCCTGTATCGCTTGCGCGAGAGCAGATACCACGGCACCTGCTTGGGGGTAACGCTGCGCTTCAGGACGCGGTCGCATTCCGTGCAGTAGCTGTCATAGACAGACGCGTTGGAGAAAGCGAGATTCAAGGCATCTTCCCAGGTAGACAAGCTTTCCCGCACTATGGTCGCCAAATAGGCCTCAGCGTCGAAGCGGTCGAACTTCTGCTTCGAGTCAAGCTCGACATGGTAAGAATAACGTTCCCGGTAGTCGCGGAAACATCCTTCGTAGCGGGCGTTGATCTTGGGTATGGCCTGCATCGCGGCGCTGTGCGCATACAGAAACCTCCGACGCTTCCCCCTGATGAGCGAGCAGGCAAGGTAGAAGAGCACCCCTATGAGCGCCAAAACGGCGACGATGAGCACCTTTACAGCCAAATCCTGCGACATGCACCCTCCCCAACGTCCGCGCCAGCCCGAGCCATGCTAGCAAATCGCGCACCTCCCCTGGAAACTCAAGACGAACTGTCCACCGAAACACGCCACGCTCCCGCAAACAA
>CAVEWV010000006.1:0-10509 GCA_963619535.1 Acutalibacteraceae bacterium
CGTTATGAATCGCACCATGACCGCTCTGGGCACGTCCATCTCCCGTCGTCAGGTCGTCGGCGGCATGCTCGCCGCCGCCCTGGCCGCACCCATCCTGTCTCGCCGCTCCGGCATGGCCCTGGCCGACGCCGCGGCCTCCGAGATCAAGGACGGCACCTACACGGCATCCGCCCAGGCCATGAACGACGCCCTTGAGGTCAGCGTCACCATCACCGACGGCAAGATCGCCGACGTCACCGTCTCGCCCAACTCCGAGACCCCCGGCATCGGCGGCCAGCTGCTCGACAAGAACGGCAACGTCGTCACCTCCATCGGCAAGTCGCCCATCGACCGCCTGCCCGAGGAGATCGTGGCCAACAACTCCGTGGCCGTCGACATGGTGACCGGCGCCACCATCACCTCCGCCGTGCTCGTCAACTGCGTCGAGGACTGCATCAAGCAGGCCGGCGGCGACCCCGCGAGCTTCGGTGAGGCCGTGGAGTACCCCGCCTACACCGACATGGAGGCCGACGTCGTGGTCGCCGGTGGCGGCGGCGCGGGCCTGGTTGCCGCCATCGCCGCAGCCCAGCAGGGCAAGAAGGTCATCATCATCGAGAAGAACGGCGAGTGCGGCGGCGACACCCTCGTCTGCGGCGCCATCTACAACTGCCCCGACGAGGACATGCAGTCCCAGGTCGAGATGACCGACGCCGTGAAGACCACCATCGAGAAGGCCCTCGAGACCACCTCCGACGACCCCGACAAGCAGGCCGCCCTCGAGGAGATGCAGGCCGCCGTCAAGGAGCAGTGGGACGAGTACAAGGCCTCCGGCCGCACCGACCTGTTCGACACCAAGGAGTGGTACGCCCTCCAGACCTGGATCAACGGCGACATGGTGGCCGACCCCGAGCTGGTCAAGGTCCTCACCTACAACGCCTACGACGGCCTTGAGTGGCTCGAGGACCTCGGCATGGAGTTCTACGACGAGATCGGCCAGGGCGCCGGCTCTCTGTGGCAGCGCACCCACACCTCCAAGATGGCCATGGGCACGGGCATGATCTCCACCTACGGCACGCAGCTTGAGGCCATGAGCGACCTGATCACGCTGGTCAACGAGGCCACCGCCACCGACCTGGTGGTGGAGGACGGCAAGGTCACGGGCGTCGTGGCCACCGACAACCACAACGGCACGAGCTTCACCGTGACGGCCGCCGAGGGCGTCATCCTCTCCACCGGCGGCTTTGCGGCCAACGGCAAGATGGTCCAGGAGAACAACACCACCGGCAAGTGGCCCGACCTGTCCGAGGTCGCCACGACCAACCGCTTCTCCTGCTCGCAGGGCGACGGCATCACCATGGCCTCCGCTGCCGGCTGCTCGCTGACCGACATGGACCAGATCCAGCTGCTCTACCTGGGCAACGTCCAGAACGGCCAGCTCACCAAGTACCCGCCGCGCGACGTCAACGGCACCGACCAGATCATCTTCATTAACAAGAACGGCGAGCGCTTCGTGCAGGAGGACGGCCGCCGCGACAAGATCTGCCTGGGCGTTCTCGACCAGCCCGACAAGATGTTCTACATGCTTGAGAGCGGCGACGGCGCGGGCTATGTGGACATCACGAGCCCCGACTGGCGCTCCGCCGACGGCTTCACCTTCGACTACCTCAACGACAACGGCTACATCGTGTGGGACGACACGCTTGAGGGCCTGGCCGGCAAGCTCGACATGGACCCGGCGACCCTGCAGGCCACGGTGGACGCCTACAACGAGGCCGTGGAGACGGGCAACGACGAGCTCGGCCGCACCCTGTTCTCCTGCAAGCTTGAGAACGGCCCCTGGGTGGCCACCCCGCGCCAGGCCTGCGTGCACCACACCATGGGCGGCCTGACCATCGACACCGCCGGCCATGTCATGGCCGAGGGCGGCACCGACAAGATCGAGGGCCTCTACGCGGCCGGCGAGATCACGGGCGGCATCCACGGCGCCAACCGCCTGGGCGGCAACGCCGTCGTCGACACCGTCGTCTTTGGCAAGCTGGCCGCAGACTCCCTCGTGGCCGACGTGGCATAACGCACGCGGCTCCCAACGCGTGACGTTCGGGCCCGCCTTCCGCAAGCCGGAGGGCGGGCCCCTTTGCGTGCGCGGGGCCTTCGCCCGGGCCGCGCACGAAGGGCGCCGGCCGGCCGCTTTGGGGAGCCCCGCCTCGCTTGCCGCGCGCCCCGCTTGCCGCCCGCGCCCCGCCTCGCTTGCCGCCCGCGCTCCGCTTCCCGCCCGCGTCTCGCTTCCCGCCCGCGATCGTCGGCTCCCACGTCCTCCCCATCCCCGCGCCCTCTCCACATGTGGGGGATATACTTCGCATTCCTGAAAGCAAGCTGCATCCGCGCGCCTTCGCGGCGCCGTGGCACAACCGGGAGGCTTGGCATACGTGGCGTCCATTCTCGATTCCCTGCGCACGGCCCCCGAGGGCTATGAGGCCTGGCATGCGCAGGCGAGTTCCTGGTGGCAGCAGGACGTGCGCCGCGCCCGGGCGCTCGGAAGGGCGTGCGTGGCGTTCAAATACTCCTGCTATGCGCTCTATCCGGCGCTTGTCGTGTGGCTCGCGTGGGGGTGGCTCTGTGCGTCCGGCTCGTTGGGCGAGGTGCTGCGCGCCGTGCTCATCCCCGGAGTGGGCTTCGTGCTTGTGAGCGCCGTGCGCGGCCGCATCGACGCGCCCCGGCCCTACGAGGCCTGCGGCCTCAACCAGCTCATCAGCAAGAACATGCGCGGGAGCTCCTTCCCGAGCAGGCATGTGTTCTCCATCGTCGTCATCGGGATGTGCTGGCTGCGCGCGTGCGCGCCCGTGGGGGCGGCGATCCTGGCGGCAGGCGTCGTCATGGCGTATGCGCGCGTGATGGGCGGCGTCCATTACCCGCGCGACGTGGTGTGCGCCTACGCGCTGGGCGTTCTCTTCGGTTTGGGGCTTTGGCTGTAAGCGTATCCGGCGGTGCCGCCGGTAGAAAGGTATGAGGTTGGCGATCATGAACATGAGGGGCATCGAGGAAGAGACGGCGCAGGCCCAGGCCCACGGCCATGCGGGGGCCGACGCGCAGGCGCGGCCGATCACCCGCCGTCAGGCGTGCGCGGCCCTGGGCGGCCTGGCCCTGGGCGCGGCGAGCCTCGTGCTCGCGGGCTGTGGCGAGAGCGCCGGCCAGGGAGGCACCGTGGTTGCCGAGGCCGTGCCCGAGGAGGCCGTCATCGCCGACTCCACCGGCACGGGCGCGGCCGCCAACGTGCAGAGCGCAAGCGCCGACGCCGCGCAGGCCTCCACGACGGCCTCGACCGTCACCGAGGCCGGCAAGCAGGTGAGCGCGAGCGGCGCCACGTGCGTCCTGCGCACCGAGGAGGAGCGCATGGCCACGAGCAACAGCCTCAACGAGGACTTCCCCGGCAGGCATGTGTGCTTCCTCACCTTCGACGACGGCCCCTCCACCAACACCCAGCGCATCCTGGGCATCCTCAACGACTACGGCGTGAAGGCCACGTGGTTCGTGAAGGGCACCTGCGGCAGCCTCGAGGAGCTGCCGGGCATCTGGTCGCAGGGCAACCAGGTGGCCATCCACACCTACTCGCACGACTACGAGGCCGTCTACGCCAGCGTGGACGCCTACTGGGCCGACCTGCACCAGTGCGGCGACGTCATCGCCGAGCAGATCGGCTTCGCGCCCACCCTCGTGCGCTTCCCCGGCGGCAGCGTCAACGACTTCAACGCGGCCGTGCGCTCCCAGATCATCGACAAGATGAACACCTCGGGCTACCACTACTTCGACTGGAACGTCTCGTGCGGCGACGGCTCCGACCACGCCGCCGACGACCTGGTGAACTACACCATCTCCGAGGCCGACGGCTGCAACTCGTGCTGCGTGCTCATGCACGACTCCGCCGCCAAGGACACCACGGTCGAGGCCCTGCCGCGTATCATCCAGTACTTCATCGACAACGGTTTCGAGTTCGACGTGCTGCTGAGCGACACCTTCGGGTACCACTTCTAGCGCACCAGCGCCGGCGCGGCTCGCCGCCCGGCCCCGCACGTCTTCCGGCACACAAAAGCGCCCCCGAACCCGGCCGCGAGCTGCGAGCTTGCGAGCCGAAGGTTCGGGGGCGCCTTGCGTTCGTGCGGGGCGCGCAGCCCCGCACGTGCCGTGCGATGGGGACTTACGCCACCAGGAAGAACTTCACCACGAAGATGGCGGCGATGACGTAGGTCAGGATGTACTGCTTGCTGGCCTTGCCCGAGCAGACGTTCATCACGGTGAAGGTGATGAGGCCGATGCCGATGGCGTGGCCGATGGAGCCGGAGACGGGCATGGCGATGAGCATGAGCGCCACGGGCACGACCTGGTCCAGGTCGTCCAGGTCGATCTTCTTCAGGCCGGCGAGCATGATGCAGCCCACGTAGATGAGGGCGGCCGAGGTGGCGGCGGCGGGGATGATGGCCGCGATCGGCGCGATGAACATGCAGGCCAGGAAGAGGATGCCGCAGGTGAGCGAGGTGAGGCCCGTGCGGCCGCCGGCCTCCACGCCCGAGGCGGACTCGACGAAGGTGGTGACGGTGGAGGTGCCGGTGCAGGCGCCCACCACGGTGCCCACGGCGTCGGAGAGCATGGCCTGCTTCATCTGGGGCATCTTGCCGTTCTCATCGAGCATGCCGGCGCGCGAGGCCGTGCCCACGAGGGTGCCGATGGTGTCGAACATGTCGATCATGCAGAAGGTGATGATGAGCGTGACGACGGTGAACCAGCCCATATCGATGAAGGTCTCAAAGTTGAACTTGAAGAGCGTGAGGTCGGCCATGGCGCCGAAGGCGGGCAGCCAGGAGGCGTTCTCCAGGCCCGCGAAGGGGTCGACGCCCAGGAAGAGGGCCTCGCCGGCCCAGTAGATGACGGAGGCCACGAGCATGCCGAGGATGACGGCGGCGCGGAAGCCGCGCTTGGCCAGCAGCACGATCACGAACAGGCCGATGAACATGGTGGCCACGGTGAGCACCATGGTGGGGTAGGCGTCGCCCATGTTGGTGGCAACGGTGGTGGCCGACAGCGACCCGAAGAAGTCGCGCATCACGTAGTAGCAGTTGCCGTTGGAGTCGTACACGCCGGCGTTGGAGCCCACGCCGATGTTGAGCAGCATGAGGCCGATGGCCGGCGCGATGCCGGTGCGCACGCCGTAGGGGATGGCGTCGACGATCTTCTCGCGCACGTTGCACAGGGTGAGCACCAAGAACACGATGCCCTCGGCGAGCACGATGATGAGCGCAGCCTGGAACGAGGCCACGTAGCTGGCGCCGGTGAAGGAGGCGATCTGGGTCACCACCAGGGCGAAGAAGCTGTTGAGGCCCATGCCGGGAGCCAGGCAGAACGGTTTGTTGGCCCAGAACGCCATGCAGATCATGGCGATGCCCGAGGCCAGGCAGGTGGCCAGGAACACGGCGTTCCACAGATCGTCGCCGCCGGCCCTGAAGCTGGTGAGCAGGTTCGGGTTCAGGGCGATGATGTAGGCCATCGTCATGAACGTGGTGAGGCCGGCGATGATCTCGGTCTTGACCGAGGTGCCGTTCTCCTTGAGCTTGAAGAGCTTCTCCATTTCCCTTCCTTCCGATAGCAGCCCTTTTGTGGGCTGGTGTCACAGGACTTTCGTGCATGCAGCACAGTGGGTCATAATAGCTGTTTGTGACGATACTGTTATGGTTCGCGCGCGTATGTGCAGATTGCGCACGTTTTTTGAGCGGAGTGAATAGCGTGGAACTTCTGGCGCCGGCAGGTGGAAAAGAGCAGCTTGAGTATGCCGTCAGGTTTGGGGCCGACGCGGTGTACCTGGCCTGCGAGCGCTTCGGCATGCGCCGGCGCGCCTCCAACTTCAAGGTGGGCGACCTGGGCTGGGCGTGCGGCTACGCCCACGAGCGCGGGGTGCGCGTGCACCTCGCCTGCAACACGGTGATGCACGAGGCCGACCTGGCTAAGCTGCCCGGGTTCTTCGAGGCCGCCCAGGCGGCCGGCGTCGACGCGCTCATCATCTCCGACATGGGGGCGTTCTCGCTGGCCCGCCGCCATGCCCCCGGGGTGGAGCTGCACGTGAGCACGCAGGCCAGCGTGTGCAACTCCGCCGCCGCGCTCGCCTGGCATGCGCTGGGGGCCAAGCGCGTGGTGTGCGCCCGCGAGATGTCGCTGGCCGACATCGCCGCCATGCACGCCGAGCTGCCCGACGACCTGGAGCTTGAGGTGTTCGCGCACGGCAGCATGTGCATGTCGTACTCGGGGCGCTGCATCATCTCCGACTTTCTGAACGGCCGCCCCGCCAACGGCGGCCACTGCACACAGCCCTGCCGCTGGGAGTGGAAGCTCGAGGAGCCCTCGCGCCCCGGCGAGGAGTTCGCGCTGGAGGAAGACGAGCGGGCGACCTACCTCTTCAGCTCGCGCGACCTCAACATGCTGGCGCACTTGGGCGAGCTTGAGGCCGCGGGCGTGGACTCGGTGAAGCTGGAGGGCCGCGGGCGCGGCACGTTCTACGCGGCGACCGTCACGGGGGCGTACCGCCGCGTGCTGGACGGCGAGGACCCGGCCCGTGTTGCCGGCGAGCTGGAGACGGTGTCGCACCACCCCTACGGCACGGGGTTCTTTTTTGGGCCTGCGCACCAGGCCCCCTACCTGCGCCAATCGCAGTCCGAGTGGATGTGGGTGGCCGAGGTTCTGGCCTGCGAGCAGGGGAGCGCGGGCGCGGTCGCTGGCGAGAACGCGGGCGCGACTGCGGACGAGATGCCCGGGTGCGCGTGCGTGGGCGAGGGTGTGGCTGCGGGCGAATCCTCCTGGCAGGTGGCCTTCCGCGCGCGCAACCGCTTCGACTGCGCAAGCGAGCTGGAGGTGCTCTCGCCGGGCCGTGCGAGCGAGCCGCTGCGCGTGCGCGACCTGTGCTGGCTGCCCGCGGGTAAGGCCGGCGTCGGCGAGGTCGGGGCGCCCTCGATGTGCGCCGCAGGTCAGACTGGTGACGTCGTGGCACCCGCTGCCTGCGCCGCGGACGCGGCCGGCGCGCTCGCGCCCGTCCCCGTGGACGTGGTCACACGCCAGATGGAGACGTACTGCATGACCTGCGACCGCCCCCTGCGCCCCCACGACCTCATCCGCTCGCGCCGCAAACCCTCCGAGATGCCCCCGGAGTAGGGCGGGCGACCCCGGGCGGCATCGTCCTCGACCGAAGCGCAGGCAATCGGCATTATCGCCACCAGGCGACAGCGGCGGCGATAATGACTATCTCGGGGGTATTCCCGGCTCTGCATCCTATGGTTTGCCCGGCATGTCCTGCCTGTTCAGGTGCGCGAGCGTTACCCCGGGGTATCATTGCAGGCACACGAAGTACGTGAAGAAAGGCGGCGTTGCATGGGCGTTTTCCTCAACCCGGGGCCGGGGCTTCTGAGGCGCGGGCGCAACTCGAACCCCTATGTGGACAAGAGCATGCTCATCGCACACCTCAACTCCGTCGTGAACACCGAGCACCTCTACGTGTGCGTGAGCAGGCCGCGCCGCTTCGGCAAGTCGATGGCGGCCAACATGATTAGCGCCTACTACGACCGCACGGTCGACGGCGCCGCCGAGTTCGCGGGCCTCGCCATCGCCTCGGACCCCTCGTTTGACGCGCAGCGCAACGGCTACGACGTGCTCAAGCTCAACATGCAGCTGTTTTGGACCAAGTCACGTCACAACGTCGTTGCAATGCTCGACGAATTGCGGGGAGCGATTCTGTTCGACCTACTGCTCGAGTATCGCGATTTGCGATTCCGCAATGAGAACGACATGGTGGAGGTCCTCGGCTCGATCTACGCCCAAACCGGTCGCCAGTTCGTCGTGGTCATCGACGAGTGGGACTGCATCATGCGCGAGAGCGCCGACGACCACGAGGCCCAGAAGGCCTACCTCGACTTCCTGCGCGCCTGGCTCAAGGACCAGCCGTTCCTCGCGCTCGCCTACATGACGGGGATCCTGCCCGTCAAGAAGTACGGCTCGCACTCCGCGCTCAACATGTTCGACGAGTTCAGCATGGTCGATCCGCTCGAGATGGCGCCCTTCATGGGCTTCACCTCCGGGGAGGTGGTCGCCCTGTGCCAGGAATGGGGGCGCGACCTGGGCGAATGCAAGGCCTGGTACGACGGGTACCGCCTGCCGGGGGTGGGCGAGGTCTACGCGCCGCGCTCGGTGGTGCGCGCCATGCAGTCGGGCGAGTTCTCCAGCTTCTGGACCCAGACCGAGACGTTCGAGGCCCTGCGCAAGTACATCGACATGGACTTCGACGGCCTGCACGGCAAGGTGGTCGAGCTCATGGGCGGCGGCCGCATCGAGGTGAACACACAGACCTACTCCAACGACATGACGACGCTCAACAGCGCCGACGACGTGCTCACGCTGCTCATCCACCTGGGGTACCTCGCCTACGACAAGGCCACGGGCGAGGTGTTCGTGCCCAACCGCGAGGTGGCGGGCGAGTACGCCAACGCCACGCAGGACAAGGGCTGGGGGGAGGTCGCGCGCAGCATCGCCGCCTCCGAGAAGCTGCTGCGTGCCCTCATCGCGGGCGACGCCGACGCGGTGGCGGCCGGCGTGGAGCAGGCTCACACCGACGCCGTCAGCATCATCGCCTACAACCACGAGGAGGACCTGGCCTGCACGCTGAGGCTCGCGTTCTACTCGGCCATGCGCCGCTACAGAATCGTGCGCGAGGCGCCGGCCGGCAAGGGCTACGCCGACCTGCTCATGGTGCCGCTCAAGAGCGCGGGCGACATACCCGGCGTGGTGGTGGAGCTCAAGTGGGGCGCCTCGGCCCAGGAAGCTGTCGCCCAGATCCGCGAGCGCGACTACGCCGCCGCCTTCCGCGGCACCTCGGCCGAGCAGCTCGCCATCCTGTGCGGCATCGCCTACGACCCCAAGACCAAGTGCCATACGTGCGCGATCGAGCAGGCGTAGGGGCTGGGAGAGGGCCCAATCGACGGTAAGCGAACCCCTATTTTGCGGCAGGACCTCGGCGGAAAGCCGCGCAGCTGTTGGCGGTTTTCACGCGTACGGGTGAATCATGCGGGCTCCCGCAACTCCCTAAACCCGCGCCTCCACCAGGTCGATGAGCTCCTGCTTGGAGTGGACGCCGAGCTTGGCGTAGATGTGCTGCACGTGCGAGCTCACGGTGTTCTTGGAGAGCAGCAGCGCCTCGCGGATGTAGGGCTGCGTGCGTCCGCGGGCGAGGAACGCCAGCACCTCGCGCTCGCGCGCCGACAGGCCGAACTCGCTCGCCACGGCGTCGCAGGCGGCGTCGAGGGCGTTGGGCTCGCCGGGCTTGTCGGCGTCTGCGGGCTGCGAGGCCCCCTCGGCGGCGCGGGCGACTTGCGTCCCCGCCTGCCTGGCGCCCCCTGCGCGCGAGGCGATCCAGGGGAGCAGCGCGCCTGTCAGCGACACCAGGCAGATGCACCCGACGGTGGCGAGCAGGGTTCCGTTTTCCGCGCCCGCCGCCCCCATGCCGAGCAGGTTGCCCAGGAGCACTCCCAGCTGGCACGACCCGTAGCACAGGCCTGCGGCCATGACGCCGCCCATGCGCCCGGTGTGGGCGAGGCCCACGAAGTACATGCCCAGCAGCACGAGCAGGGAGAAGTCGATTATCTCGCTGATCAGGTAGACTGCCGTGCCGATCGTGTGCCCGCCGATGAGCGACACGGCCAGAAGGCAGGCCAGCAGCGGCATGACCCAGCGGTAGAGGCGCGTCGCATCCACGCGCACCGAGTTGCCGATGACGAGCATGATGAGCGCCAGCGACGCCGCGGCCGTGACGAGCGACAGAAGCGTGTCGGAGCGGGCGACGAGGCTGGCTGGCAGGCACGACTCCAGGAAGCATATCGCGATGAACGCCGCGAGGTTCGTGAGCAGGGCGGCCGCGACCTCGCCGTGCGGGGCGCGCGTGGCCTGGCCCGCGTTCTGCCCGGCTCGCCCGTCGCAGGCGAGCGAAGAGTCCTGCGGCGAGTCTTGACCGGCCACTGCCATGGCGAGGAGCACGCCGGCAAGCAGGGGCAGGGCGCTGGCGAACGCAAGGCTGCCTGCGTCGTGCATGGCGGAATAGAGCAAGCCGCATACGGCTGCCACCAGGGCGTTTGCTGGCAAGACCGTTTCGATGCGTTCGGTGTCGAGCCTGGCGAGCACGGCTGTGCCCCCTATGAGCAGACCGGCCGACCCAAAGCCCGTGAGGATGCCGAGCGCGAGCGTGAGGGCGGCATCGTCGCCGGCAAGGGGCCGCAGGGCGGTGCCGGCGCAGGTGGCCAGCGCGAAGAGGGCGACCAGCCACAGCGGCAGGCGGGCGCGGTGGCGCAGCAGCGCGGGCAGGCCGAACAGGCCCATCACCACGAAAATCGCCGACGGCAGCCATGCCTGTCCCGAGAAGATGGCGATACCCGCGTCGGCCCCTTGGGCGCCCTCGCCTGCCGTCCAGGCACACGACATCCAGCTCCAGAGAAGCCCCAGGCTCAGGTAGCG
>CAVEWV010000006.1:11097-61629 GCA_963619535.1 Acutalibacteraceae bacterium
GCCGTCATATGAAGGAGAACACGCATGAGCACTGCTTCTATGAACCGCCGCACGTTTGTCGCCGCCGCTGCCGGCGCCATGGCAACCGTGGCCGCCTCTGCCGCCACGGCCCTGGCCGACCAGGCCGCTGCCGAGACGACGACCGACGCGACCGAGACCGCCGCCGACACCGCGGCCGCCGACGTCCCCGCCTGGCTGGGCACCGCCCCCGTCGTGTCCGACTCCGACTGCGTCGAGACCGTCGAGTGCGAGGTGCTCGTGATCGGCGCCGGCTCGTCGGGCTACTTCGCCGCCTGCGCCGCCGCCGAGAACGGTGCCAAGACGCTGCTCATCGAGAAGAACACCGTGGGCAACAACATCCGCAGCTCCGCCATCGGCTCGGTCAACTCCCGCCAGCAGCAGGAGAAGGGCGCCTTCATCGAGGTCGCCGACATCGTCAACGACATGGACCACTACGCCCTGGGCCAGATCGACTCCGGCCTGGTGAAGATCTGGGCCGACAATTCCGGCGAGGCCGTCGACTGGTACGAGACCATGCTCAACAACAACGGCATGGAGGTCCAGCTCGAGTACAACATGCCCGAGGGCACCCGTTATGCCGAGTGGCCCACCGGCCACGGCACCAACGGCGAGTACCCTGCGCGTGAGGCTCAGGTCGCCGAGTTCCTGAACACCTACATCAAGAGCTTCGACGGCTGCGACGTGCGCTTCGAGTGCGCCCTGGTCGAGCTCATCATGGACGGCAACACTTGCAAGGGCATCTACGCCACCAACGCCGACGGCGCCTACATCCGCATCAACGCCTCGGCCGGCGTCGTGGTGGCCACGGGCGGCTACGCCATGAACCAGGAGATGTACAAGGCGCTGCAGTACCAGACCTACTCGGGCCTGAGCTGCTTTGACGCCTTCCCCTCCTGCCAGGGCGACGGCATCAAGGCCCTGCTGTGGGCCGGCGCCAAGATGGACTCCGTGCACACCTCGCTCGTCTTCAACCGCGGCCTTCTGCGCAACGACCAGCAGATCGGCGACCCGTACAGCCACTTCGGCGACTACGGCTACTTCTTCTTCAGCTCCCAGCCCTTCCTGCGCGTGAACCACGCCGGTCAGCGCTTCCACAACGAGAGCGCCCCGTACGACTTCGTGACGCACGCCATCGGCAAGCAGCCCGAGGGCCTGCGCTACTGGCACCAGGTCTGGGACTCCAACTGGATCGCCGACGTGACGCGCTTCCACACCACCGGCTGCTCCACGCTCGTCTACCGTGAGGGCGCCGACCACGACGCCGTGCCCAACAACCTTGAGGAGAACGTCTCCGTCGAGATCGAGTCCCTCGTCGAGCAGGGCTTCATTCAGAAGGCCGACACCCTGGAGGAGCTGGCCCAGAAGCTGGAGATCACCGACGTCGACGCGTTCCTGGCCACCTGCGAGGCCCAGAACACGAACTTCGACAACCAGCACGACCCCGACTTCGGCAAGGAGGCCTTCCGCCTCTCCGCGCTGCGCACCGCGCCCTTCTACGGCACCAAGTGCGGCGGCCTGACTCTGGCCACGCTCGACGGCATCATCGCCAACCGCGACTGCCAGCCTTATGGCGCCGACGGCACCCCCATGGAGGGCGTCTACGTCATCGGCAACGACCAGGGCAACTTCTACGCGGGCACCTACCCCAACCTGGCCGCCGGCCTCAACGCCGGCCGTTGCGCGACGTTCGGCCGCCTCGTGGGCAAGGCCCTGGCCGCGAAGGCCACCGGCAAGTAAGGAAGCGACTGCCCGCAAGGGCATCCTTCACCTTTTGGTTGAACTTGAGCTTGGGACTTTCGGCCAAAAGGCAAGCCCGCACGTCCTTTTGGGGCGTGCGGGCTTTTTGCGTACGTGCGGACTATGGTCGGGGTGCTTCCGGCTGAGCGGGCGCCATGCCTGCGGGTCGCGCCCTAGCGCTGCTTGTAGAGCAGCTTCGCCGCGCCCTTGCGCGTGAGCGTCTCGATCTTGTGGACCACAAGCTCGCCGTCGGGCCCGTCCGGCATGGCGGTGAGGCGGTAGCGGTAGCCGCCCTCGCGCACGGTGTCCACCGCGGCGCGCGCTATGCGGCCCTGCGCGTCGAACTCGACCGTGGCGCTGCGGTCGCCCGGCTCGCCCTCGGGGCCGTCCTGCTCCACGCGCAGGTGCACGGGCGTCGCCATGGCAAAGCCGCGCTTGTCCACGGGGGCGTACTCGGCATAGCAGAACTTGAAGCCCGGGCTCTTCACGCCCACGCGCACGTCCTCGAACTGGCCGAACGTGCAGTCGGCGAGGCCTTCTGCCTCGCTCATCAGGGCGTCGAGCCGCTCGATGACGCCCTGCAGGGTCTCCAGGTCGGCGGCGTCCTTGAAGACGAACACGGTGAGCGTGCCGCCGCCCTTCTTGATGGTGCTGAGCGGCACCATGCCGCGCACGCCGAGCGGGAACGCCTCGGTCTTGTCCTGCGCCGCCTTGGCCACGCGGTCGCCCGCGATCTTGACCTTGCCCAGCCCCAGCTTGTCGTTGTTGCCTGTGAACCTCATCGCAGCCCCGTTCCAGTCGATTTCTTGCCGGCGCACATGATAGATGAGAAGGCGCCGGCGGTGCAATTCGAGAGGTGCTCCTGCGCGTTCGGCTGAAGCCGCAAATCAAGGGCGCCAAATCCCGTTTTGGCGTGCTTGGGAATGACGTGAATTCAAGGGCTTTTAAGCGATAGAATTTCGCCCAGGTGTGACACGACCCCGGTATGTATGCGAGAGGATTTGCGCATGAGAGAGACGACGCGTCCCGGCCAGGACTTCGGCGGCGACGGGCGCTATTCCAACTACGACGGCCGCCCGGACACGGGGTCGGCCTCGTACGGGCGCGGGGCCTATGGGGACGAGGCGCGGGGCGACTACCGCAGGGAGCCGCGCAGTTCAAGCTCAAGGTATCAGGCGTATGGCGGCGAAGGGTACTCCAGCGTGGGGCGCACCGCCTATTACGACAACGGCCCGGCCACCAAGCCCGGCGCGCGCACACGTCCTGCTCCCGGGCGCGACAGGCGTCCGCTCATCATCGCCTGCGCGGCGGCGCTCGTCGTGCTTGTGGCCATCGTGGTGGCCATCGCCTCCTGCGTCGCCGGTTCGGGCAACGCCGGCGAGGCCGCCTCTCAGACGTTCGGCGGCAACCTCGTGACCTCCGCGGCCCCGCAGCTCGGTACCACCACGACGGGCTTGACCTCCGACGCCGCCACGCTTGCCGACACCTCCGCTGCAAGCACTGAGAAAAAGCTCAGCTTCTGCGCCGTGGGCGACAACCTCGCCAACGAGAACACGCTCGAGATCGCCGACATGTGGGGCGGCTCGGGCACGGGCGACGGCGTGTACGACTTCTCGCCGCTCTACCGCGAGATCACCTCGGTGGTGAGCTCCTACGACCTTGCCTTCGTGAACCAGGAGACGGTCATGGGCGGCAACACCGACTGGAGCTACAGCGGCTATCCCAGCTACAACACGCCCGACTCCGTGGCCCAGGCCCTGTCCGACGCCGGCTTCGACGTGGTGAGCTCCAACACGAACCACACCTACGACTACTGGACGGGCACCATCGAGCACTCGCTGCAGGTGTGGCAGAACTTCCCCAACCTCACTGTGGTGGGCACCTACGCCAGCGACGAGGAGCGCCAGCAGACTCACGTGGTGGAGCGCAACGGCATCCGCGTGGGATTCCTCTCGTACTCCTATGGTCAGAACGGCTACGAGCTGAGCGATCTGCCCAACGACTACTACGCCGTGCCCTGGGATGACGAGAAGTTCGCCCAGGACTACGCCACCACCCGCGCCGCGTCCGACGTCGTGGTCGTGTACATGCACGGCGGCGACGAGTACACGAGCGTCCCCAACGACTGGCAGCGCCACATCGCCCAGACCTGCGCCGACGCCGGCGTCGATCTGGTCATCGGCAGCCATGCCCACGTCATCCAGGAGTTCGAGTACGTCACGCGTTCCTCGGGCGGCACCATGCCGTGCGTCTACGGCCTGGGCGACTTCGTGAGCAGCTACACCACCTATCCCGAGACGGTGCTCTCGGGCATGTTCAGCTGCGACATCGTGCTCGAGGCCACGGGCACGGTGCGCATCGAGAACCTGGCGTGGACGCCCCTCATCGAGTACTGGACGGTGAGCGAGGACGGCACGCCCGACGACTACGTGCGCCTCGTGAGCGGCATGAGCGAGAGCGACGCCGCCAACGACACGCTCCTGGCGACCTTGGGCGGCGACGCCTACAACTGGATGCGCTCGCACACCCATGAGGTGCTCGATAGCTCAGGAATTGAGATTCGCGACTAGCGACTGGCAGCGAGATTGAAATGACGCGGGCGGCGGGGCTTCGGCCTCGCCGCCCGCGTTTGTTGTACGTGGGTGAGTTTGGCCGACGCTGATGTGCCTCTTTGGGAAGCCTTCTTTCGCCCGTTTTAAACGTGCGCAGCCGGGCTGCTGTTCTGCGCTGTCTGCGGCTTGTCTGCCTGTGCCGGCCTGCCTCGCCTTGCCGAGGTTGGCCGGTCGCCCCTAGCCCTCGATCAGCTCGCGAATCTGCGCGGCCCAGGCAAGCGAGAACACCGGGCGCAGCGCCCCGGCGGGGTCGTCGGGGTCGAAGGCCACCCAGATGCCCGCGGCAACGCCTGCGTCTGTGGGCATGAGGTCCTGCGGGTCGAGCATGCCGAAGGCGGCGAGCGCGTCGATGAGCTCGTCGGGCGTGGGGTTGCACGTGTGGCCCTGTGCCTCCCAGGTCGCGATCAGGCCCGCGGCATCCACCAGACCGGCCTCGCGTGCCTGGGGCAAGGGAAGGATGTCCTCGAAGCAGGTGGCCTCGGCGGCGTTTTCCGCGGCTGGCTGCGGCTCAGCTAGGACTTCGGCTGCGACTGCCTGCGGCCCAGCGAGGGAGCACGCGGTGCCTTGGCTGGCACTCTCGTCGCTCGTGGGCGCCTGCGGGGCCGTGCAGGCGCGTTTGTCGTCCGGACACGCTGCGTCGTCCTGGGTCCCCTCGGCAGTGTTCGCGGCGACCGCCTGCGGCTCAGCGGGGACTTCGGCTGCGGTCGTCTGCGGCTCAGCGGGCGCCTCGCTCGTGGCCGCCTCCGGCTCCTCGCCAGCATCCTGCGCCTCTCGCGACAGCACACTCACGACCGCATCCGCGCTCGAGCACGTCACGCGCGCGTCGCATCCCGATGCGCGCACGGCTTCTTCCAGAGAACGTATGGCCAGCTCAGGCGTGTTGTAATCGCTCGAGAGGTGCATGGCCACCACGTCGCGCAGCCCCTCCCAGGCAAAGCCGCGCACCACGGTCGCGGCCTGCTCGTTGGAGAAGTTGCCGCGCACGTCTACCGCCCAGCTGACAGACTTGTTGGCTTCGGCGGCTGTCTTGAGCGTCTTGGGGTCGTAGTTGCATTCCACCGCGATGAGCCGCGTGTGCTCAAGCGCCGAGGCGGCCTGCTTGCTCAGCACGCCCGCGTCGCTCAGGATCGCCATGGAGTCGGGCACCTCGTGGCCTTGCGCCTCCGGGAGCTCCTCAAAGCGGAAGTTGTAGCAGCCGCCCTTGTCCTCGTTGTTGTGGAAGGTGCGGAAGGGCAGCACATGCATGCGCGCCACATCGAGGGGACGAAGCGCCTCAAGCTCGCACACCTCGTACAGCCCAGACAGCTCCTGCAGCTCGCGGGACGCCTCGAGCACGCTGGGGGCCACGTGGAGGGGCGGGGTGACGCCGCGCTTGGCGAGCCAGGTGAGCGTGGATTTGAGGCCTTTGACCTGGCCGCCGTGGGCGTGGGTGATCAGGAAGGCCTGGAGCTTGAACGGTACCAGCCCGGCCTGCGAGCACGCCTCGACGAAGGTCTTGGCGGTGATGCCGCAGTCCACGCAGACAAATTCCTGTGCCCCTTGGGGGCGCACGGCGTAGCAGGAGCCGTTTTTGCCGCTCCTGAGCACATGAAGCTCGAGCATCGCGACCCCCGTTATTTCTTGGCCGGGACGGTCTTGATGAGCCGCCCGTCGTCGAACACGCGTCGCAGGGCGCGCTCGCAGTCGTCGACGTCCATGCCGTAGTCCTCGCAGGCCAGCAGCGCCACGAGGAAGGGCTTCTTCGCCTCGAGGTCGCGGGCGATGGTGGGGCTGCCTGCGCCGCTGAGGTGCCGCGCGGCCACGGCGGCCTCGTCCTTGGCCGACTTGCCCACGAGCGCGTGGGTGTAGGAGGCCTGCGAGGCCTTGAGGTCCTTCTTGGAGGGGTAGGTCAGGATGACGAAGCAGCCCGGCGTCTTGTCGGGCATGGGGACGGCGTTGTGCCAGGTCATCTTCGAGACGAGCTTGCCCAGCGAGGAGGGTCGCGCCTCGTCTTCCAGGATCTCGTACACCGAGTCGGGCTGCGCGTCGGAGTCGCCCATGCCGACGCCTGCGCGGCGCAGCACCACGGCTGCGATGACGATTCCCAGACCGATGAGAACGACGAAGATCATGGCGACCCGTTTCTTTTTGTGTGGCCGATGCGCGTTTTGCGCCGGTTCAGTATAGCGGCCCGCACCCGGCAAAAACCAGTGCGCAGCCGTCAATCGGTAAAACGTCTGCACGCCTGCTCATATGAGAATATGCACATCTACCAGGTAAAACAGTGAAATTCCGTGTATGTTTGATGGTATGGGGGCGCTTTGGCTCGCAAAAAGGCACGCTCGACTTACATTTTTGGGCGACCCTTCGATTTGAGATTGGACTCGCTGTTTTGGACATGTTCATCGACTGCCTGACCGACGCGGCCCTCGACACGCTCAGGCTCGTGCCCTTCCTGCTCGTGACGTATTTCGTGCTCGTGGCCTTCGAGTACAAGGCCGGCGCCCAGACCCGCTCGGTGGTGGCGCGCGCCGGCGCGGCCGGTCCCGCCATCGGCGCCTTGCTCGGCGCGGTGCCCCAGTGCGGTTTCTCGGCCGCGGCCGCCACGCTCTATGCGGGTCGCGTCCTCACCCTGGGCACGCTCTTCGCCGTGTTCCTCTCCACCTCCGACGAGATGCTGCCCCTCATGATCGCCCAGCAGTCCGACCCGGCGCTCATGGTCAAGCTCGTGCTCTTCAAGGTGGCGCTGGGCATGGTGACCGGCTTCTTGGTCGACCTCGCCATCCGCGTGCTCGGCCTCAAGGTGCAGGGCATGGGCGCGGAGTACGCCCCCGCCGAGCCGCAGGAGTTCGAGCTGGAGTCGGGCTCCGTCCTCGTGATCTCGCCCGATGGCACGGCCACCCTCGACGGCGTCGCCTTCGACCTCGACGCCCTGCTCTCCCAGGCAGACGACGAGGAGGGCCCCACGCTCGACGAGATCGAGGCGGGCGCGCGTGCCCAGCTTGCTGCGGGCGGGGCGGACGACGCCCAGGCGGGCTCAGACGGGCTCGCGCAGGCTGCCCCGGCGGTCTCGCCCGACGCCGCGCAGGGCGCCCCCAGCGCTCCCACCGCTCCCACCGACCCCGCCGCCGTGGCCTTCGCGGCCGGTACGTGCGGGCCGGGCTGTGCCTGCGGGGCCGACATGGGCTGGGGCGGCGTGGTGCGTGAGACGCTCGTGCGCTCGCTTGAGGTGACCGTCTTCGTGTTCCTCGTGACGCTCGTGCTCAACCTCATCCTGGGCTTTGCGGGCGAGGACGTGCTGGCCGAGGCCATCTCCTCGGAGCGCGGCGTGTCGGTGCTGCTGAGCGCCCTGGTGGGCCTCATCCCCAATTGCGCGGCGAGCGTGGCCATCACGCAGCTCTATCTCGCCGGAGTGCTCGACCTGGGCGCCACCATGGCCGGCCTGCTCGTCTCTGCCGGCATCGGCCTGCTCGTGCTCTTCTCGGCCAACCGCTCCACCAAGCAGAACCTCGCCATCCTGGGCGTGCTCTACCTCATCGGCATCGTCTGGGGTTTCGCGATTCAGCTGAGCGGCCTTGCGTTCTAGCCAGGTGGTGCAGGCGTCGCCGTAGAGCAAGCAGGCGGCGCCTTCATCTCATCGGGCCGACGGCGATACTGCAAGGTTGCCCATCTCATACTGCGCGGCCGACGTAGCCTTGAACTGCCTCCCATTTCTTGGACAAGGAAAGTAAAGTCCGAGGAATGGGAGGTTTTTCATGCCAGTCGGCCTGCGGTGCAGGCACGACAGGGATGTCAGGGAGAGGACGGCGAACCTGTTCGCTTGCGGGCGCGCCGAGGATGCCTATGCCGACCCTACGCGCGACAGCCGCTCGGTCTCGAGCTGCAGCTCGCTTCGAGAGTGGACGCCGGCCTTCTCGTAGACGTGGCGCACGTGGGTCTTCGTGGTGCTGTCGGCCATGCCGAGGGTGCGCGAGATGTAGCGCACGCTGCGGTTTTGGCACAGGAGCTGCGCCACCTGCGTCTCGCGCGGCGACAGGGCGTAGAGCCGGTCGAGCTGACGGGCGTCCGGGGCGGGGCAGTCCTGCCCAGGGGTTTCAAGCACAGGCTGATCCGGTGCGGTGTCTGGGCCGCCCGCAACCTCTGCGTCGCGCACGGTCTCCGCACCCCTTGCCGCCACAGCTGCGCCCTCGCGCATGGGCAGGTCGGCAAGCTGCCAGGCAAGCCACGCGATCGTCGTCGCGGCGACGAGCACGAGGGAGCGTTGCGTCTCGGCCAGGCCGCAAGCCGTGAGGGCCACATGTCCCAAGGCCATGCCCGCCCCCGCGCTCAGGGCGATGAAGGTCAGGCGGGTGGCGATCTCGCGCGTGCTCGTGCGGTGGGGCGTGCCGCGCCCGAAGCGATGCTGCAGGTAGAGCCAGATGACGAGGCACCCGCAGCCCATGAGGAAGACGGCGAAGGCGTTGCCGGCGCCGGCCAGCCCCGCGTAGCACAGCGAGAGGACGACGGCGGGCATGGCGATGAGCCGCAGCGGCTCGTCGGTGCCGCCCCCTGCGATCGTGCAGGCCGCTAGCACCACCGCGATGAGGCCCGCGCCCTGCTCCACCAGCGCCGCGCCGAAGCCCAGCGCGGCAAAGCCCGCCCCGAAGCAGGCGAGCAGGCACGCCACGGCGAGGCACTGGCCTATGCGGGGCCGGCCCAGCTGCCCATCGCCGCACGCCTGCGCCACGGCGCCATCCCGCGCGAACAGCGCCAGCAGCCCTGCGCAGATGAGCGGCGGGAACAGGTAGCTCACCGCCCCGCCGTGGGGGATGACGGAAAACAGCGTGTAGAGCACGTAGGCGGTGCCGAAGGCGCAGGCAAGCTTGCCCAGCTCGCAGGCCAGCGAGTCGGTCTGCCCGGCCGAGAGCCACAGCACCAGAAGTGCGGCAGACCCCAGGCCCGCCAGGGCCGAGCCTGCCAGCAGCAGCGGCGCGGAGGCGACGCGCTCGGCGGCCAGCAGCACGAGCCAGGAGGCTTCCAGGGCGAACCCGCCCGCGACGCAGCATGTGCGCAGCCCGGCGCCGGCGAGCGGCACCCGGCTCAGCACCGCCAGGCTCACGAGCGCCCCTCCCATGCAGGCGAGGTAGAACCAGACCGCCTCCACGATGGGCGCGGCATAGGGCGCGTGGGCCAGCAGCATCAGAATCATGAGGAACAAGGGGGACGCCGGCAGCCCCCAGCGCAGCGCCGCCTCCACGACCTCGCCCGTGCGGCGCTGCGTGCGATCGTTGCGTTCCTGCGTGTCCATAGGGGCCTCCAACCCGCGTGCGGGCATGTCCGGCGCGGCTGTGCGGCCGCTCGCCTCATTGCCCTGCCAGCATTTTAGGAAACGCCCCCGCGCGGGTGAGGTTGCAGAATGCACGGTCTTGCGATTCGGGCTCCTTCGTGCCCGTATGCGATTTTTCGTGTCAAACGGCCAGCTCAGATGCCTAGCTCAAAAGTCAAGCCCGCCGAGGCCTCCGCCCGAATGGAGGATGGGGAGGCGATGCGCACGGCCGTCAAGCGGGAGGGTGCAGGCGATGTGCCTTCCGCGCCAGGCGGCGTACAAAGGAGCCAACGACGTCGCTTGCGTCGCCCGGACGTAGCCGGGCGGCCACAAGGGGAGCGGCGTCGAGCTGAGGTCGCGCCTGTCTAAGGGGGCGGGCGCGTCGAAAGGGGCTTACCATGAGCAAGCAGAGCATGACCCGCAGGAACCTCGTGAAGGGCGCCGCCGTGGGCGCGGCAACCCTGGGCATGGCGGGCGCCGCCAGCGTCGCGTGCGCCGACGAGGCCGCCGGCCAGTACAAGGACCCGAGCTCCTGGGTCAAGGCCACGCAGAACGTCACATGGGACGAGGAGCACGACATCGTCGTGGTCGGCTACGGCATGGCCGGCACCACCGCCTACGTCGAGGCCGTCGAGATCGACCCTAACGTCGACATCGTCATCTACGACAAGTCCGACGAGGAGAACGCCGGCGGCCAGGCCGTGGCGTCGGGCCAGTGCGTCATCTTCCCCGACCCCGCCGACATCGAGACCTTCCGCACCTACATGCGTGCCATGAACGAGCCCAACCCCGTGCCCGAGGAGGACTTCGAGTGGCTGACCACCGAGTTCTCCAGCGACATCGAGTGGATCCAGGGCGCCCTTGAGCCTGCGGGCTACGAGGTGGGCTACTCGGGCGGCGGCGCGCTGCGCTACGGCACCCTGCTCGTCGAGTTCCCCGACCTCGACGGCGCCGACTTCGTGGGCGCCACGGGCCACTTCCGCAAGAAGGACGGCGGCGTGCCCTTCGAGAACGGCGGCTGCTGGAACGGCATGGCGGCCGCGGCCGAGGTGCGCGGCGCGAAGCCCAACTACTCCCACCAGGTCGTCTGCCTGGTACAGGACGCCCTGACCCGCCGCGTCGACGGTGTGGGCGTGCAGAAGCCCGACGGCAGCGTCGTCTACGTCAAGGCCAACAAGGGCGTGCTGCTGGCCACGGGCGGCTATGAGGGCGACGTGCAGATGTACCGCGACTTCAACGGCGGCGCCACCATCTACAACGCCGGCTCGCCCTACGTCACCGGCGACGGCGTGAAGATGGAGATGGCCATCGGTGCCAAGATGTGGCACATGGACAACCACACCATGAGCTGCGGCTACTTCCATGGCATCAAGGTGCCCGACTACGACACCACCTTCATCCGCCAGTTCTACATGACGCAGGGCAGCTGGATGGAGGTCGCTGCCGACGGCACGCGCTACTACGACGAGGCCCGCACCTACCAGCGCCAGCACATGAAGTACTACGAGCACGGCTCCTACGTCGACGTGCCGATCGCCCGCATGCAGCCCGTCCACCTCATCTTCGACGACGCCTGCTGCAAGGCCCAGCCCCTCGTGAACAGCTGGATCGGCTGGCCCGTGAGCTGCCGCAACCCCTACGCGTGGAGCGCCGACAACTCCGTCGAGGTCGAGAAGGGCTGGATCGTCAAGGCCGACACCATCGAGGAGCTCGCCGAACTCATCGGCAAGGACCCCGAGAACCTCAAGAACGAGATCGACCACTTCAACGAGATGGTGGACGCCGGCGCCGACGCCGACTTCGGCCGCGACATCGCCACGATGGCCAAGATCGAGACCGCGCCCTTCTACGCCATCGAGGAGTTCCCCGCGATGCCCGCCTGCTCGGGCGGCGCCCAGCGCAAGATTACGGGCGAGGTGCTCAACATGGACGGCGAGCCCATCGAGGGCCTGTACTCCGCCGGTGAGATCGGCTCGCTCGTGTCGAACCTCTACCAGAACGGCACCTACCTGCACGAGGCCATCTGCTCGGCCCGCGCCGCCATCGACACCATGCTCGGCGGCCGTGCCGACCTGCACCCCTCCGAGGGCGGCGGCGTGAGCGAGCCGTGGGCTGAGGCCGCCGACGGCGACTACCCCGTCGAGGTCCAGGGCCTGGAGGAGCCTTACACCGTCATCTTCACCATCAAGGACAAGCAGCTCGTGGGCATCGCCCTGGGCGACGGCGCGGAGAACATGTTCATGAGCGAGGAGCAGTTCGACGAGCTCACGGGCGAGATCATCGACCAGCAGACTATGGGCGTCGACGTCATCGCCGGTGCCACCATCGACTCCCAGGCCATCATCGGCGGCCTCATGACCGCCTTCGGCAAGAAGACGAGCTAGTGCGCGACGGCGCCTAGGGTGCCGGATCTCTGAACCAAATGGGGGAGGGCTTGCCAATCGAGGCAGGCCCTCCCCCAGTGCGTTGTAGGCTGCGCGACCTTGCTGAAGGCCCGCCGCCACACCCTCTACGACAGCAGCATCCTGTCGTTGTCGAGCGCCGCGCCCGACTGGTCCTTGAACTTTTGCAGCAGGTCGGCCACGGTCAGGTGGGAGCGCTCAGGCCCCTCCACGTCGTAGATGACCTGTCCGGCGTTCATCATAATCGTGCGGTTGCCCAGCTCAAGGGCCGACTGCATGTTGTGTGTGATCATGAGGCACGTGAGGCCCCGCTCGGCGACGATGCTCTTCGTGAGGTCGAGCACCTTTTCGGCCGTGGCGGGGTCCAGGGCTGCCGTGTGCTCGTCGAGCAGCAGGATCTTCGGGGTCTGGAACGTGGCCATGAGCAGGGTGAGCGCCTGGCGCTGGCCGCCGGAGAGCAGGCCCACCTTGCTGTCCATGCGCATCTCCAGGCCCATGTCGAGAAGCGCCAGGTGCTCGCGGAACGCCTCGCGGTCGGCCTTGGTTATGGAGCTGAGCCAGCCGCCGTGCCCGGCCGCGAGGGCCAGGTTCTCCTCGATGCTCATGCCTGGCGCGGTGCCGCGCATCGGGTCCTGGAAGAGGCGGCCGATCTGGCGGGCGCGCTTGTGGTCGGGCAGGAAGGTCACGTCCTGCCCGTCGAGCACGACGCGGCCCGAATCGAGCAGCCACGAGCCGCAGATCGCGTTGAACAGCGTGGACTTTCCCGCGCCGTTCGACCCGATGATGCTGACGAAGTCACCCTTCTTCACATGCAGCGACAGGTCGTTGAGCGCCAGCTTCGCCTCGCCGGTGCCCGCGTTGAACGTCTTGGAGAGATGCTCAAGTCTCAGCATGGGCTATTCGCCGTCCTTTCCCAGGCGCCGTGCAAGCTTCTTGTGAAACTCCGGATAGCGCGTCTTGAGGTAGGGGGCCGAGATCGCGATGACCACGATGACCGACGAGACGAGCTTGAGCATGAAGGCGGGCATGTTGAAGCGCAGCGCGATGGTGTACACCAGGCGGAAGATGAACGCGCCCAGCGCGCACCCCACGGCGCGCACCGGGATGCGGCCCCGGCCCAGGAAGCCCTGGCCGATGAGCAGCGAGGCGAGCGCCATGGTGACCATGCCGGTGCCGATGTCGATGTTCACCGACTTCTGGTACTGCGCGAGCAGGCAACCCGAAAGGCCGGTGAAGGCGTTTGCGATCACGAGGCCCACGATGATGGTGAAGACGGGGTTGATGGAGGAGGAGCGCACCATGTCGGGGTTGTTGCCCGTGGCGCGGATGGCCAGGCCGAGCCTTGTGCGCAGGAACAGCGACAGGAACACGATGACGAGCGCCACGGCGATGGCTATGACGATGAGCTTGGAGAAGGGTGCCAGCGGCGTGCCCTTGAGCAGGTCGGCCATCAGGGTGAAGACGGTGTCGACCCTGTTGAGGTTCACCTGCGAGGAGTTGCCCATCACGGCGATGTTCACCGAATAGAGGCCCGTGTTCACCACGATGCCGGCCAGAAGGCTGTCCACGCCCATCTTCGTCTGCAAGATGGCGGTCACCAGGCCCGACAGCATGCCGGCGCCCATGGCGGCCGGGATGGCGAGGAAGGGGTGGCCCGACAGCGCCACCACGGCGCCCACCGCCGCGCCCAGCGTGAAGCAGCCGTCGGTGGACAGGTCGCAGATGTTGAGCATCGAGTAGCTCAGGAACAGGGCCAAGACGGTGAGCGAGCTGATGAGGCCCAGCTCCAACGCCGTCATGAGCGGGCCGGAAAGGGTTTCGAGCATAGGGACTCCTCGTGGCCGGGGCCATCAAACAAAAGTGCGGGCCGACGCAAGGCAGCGCGCCGACCCGCCGAACATTCCCGAAGATCTGAACCTAACGAGACGTTAGAACTCGTCGGCGGTGGTGATCTCCTTGACGTCGGTGCACAGGGGCTCGATGGCCTCCTTGACGTCGGCGAAGTCCAGGCCGATGGCCTCGCAGGTCTCGGTGTTCACCGTGGCGATGCCGTTGTCGAAGGTCATGACCGGGGTGGTGGCGGGGTCGGCCCCGTCGATGAGGATGGAGGCCACCATGTTGGCGGTCTCGATGCCCAGGTTGGCGTAGTTCACGCCGTAGCCCAGGAAGGCGCCGTTCAGGGCGAAGGAGTCGGCCCCGCAGTAGTGCGGGATCTTGGCCTCGTTGATGGTCTCGTAGATGGAGAGCTCGGCGGTCATGATGGTGTTGTCGGTGGGGGTGAAGATGGCCTCCACCTTGTCGCTCACGAGCTGCTGGGCCGCGAGGAGCACCTCGTCGTTGTTGGTGCCGGTGCGCTCCACGACTTCGATGCCCTTGTCGGCGCAGTAGGCCTTGGCCTGCTCGATGGCCTTGGTGGAGGAGTCCTCGCCCTGGTTGTAGAGCAGGCCCACCTTCTCCAGGTCGGGGTTGACGGCCGTCATGAGGCCGAACACGGCCTCGGTGTTGAGGGCGTCGGAGGTGCCGGTGACGTTGTGGCCGGGAGCGTCGTTGGAATCGACCAGGCCGCAGCCCTCCGGGTCGGTCACGGCCGAGAACACGACGGGAATCTGGTTCTCCTCGGTCTGGGCCTGCATGGTCACGGCCACGGGGGTGGCCACGCCCACCATGATGTCCACCTTGTTAGCCAGGAAGTTCGAGATGACCTGGCTCATGATGTTGGCGTCGGCGTTGGCGTTCTGATAGTCGACGTCGAACTGCACGCCCTTTTCCTCGCCGAGCGTGGCGAGCTGGGACTGGATGTTTTCGCAAATCTGGTTGAGGGAGGCGTCATCCACATAGTTGCACAGACCCACCTTGTAGGTGGTCACGTCTGCGGTTTGCTCCTGGGTGGATGCCTGCTCTGTAGTCGTGGTTTCCTGAGTTTCGCCGCAGCCGGTAAGGCCAAAAGCCGCCGCGCTGCATGCGGCAACAGCCGCCATAGAGACGAAAGAACGCCTGGTAACGTATGCCATTGTTGCTCCCCATTTCTTTTTTTAAGCGGGTTAAGCGAATAGGACGCGCCGATTATTATCCTTTGCGCCCACGCGACACAATCCCCAATCTGTCCATTCGGCGAACGGCATGTCGCCCTTGTTGCGCGGTGCCGGATGGGGGTGAGGTTTGCCGCTGTGGTGCGCGGTTCGTTCCAGGTGGGCCGGCGGCTGTCTCGTCGCACGGCAAATACGTGCAGGGCCGCACGCCTCTGAGCGGACGTGCGGCCCTCGATTCTTGCTTTGCCGCGGCAGGGGATGTGACCTTGCCGCTTCGGACGCCTTGCTACTCAGCCAACAGCTTGGCGGCGTGCAGCGCCATGGTCAAGGTGCGGCCGTTGGCGTTGCCCCACAGCAGCTCGGGGTAGGTCACCGAGAAGAAGCTGCCCGAGCAGTTGCCCACGGCCCACAGGCCCTCGATGGGCTGCTGCTTCTCGGCGTCGATGACGCGCCCGTCGGGGTCGATCTGCAGGCCATCGATGGTGCATAGCACGTGCCCGGCGAAGTAGGCGGCGCTGTACGGGGGCGTGGTGAGGGCCAGCAGGTCCTGCGCCGGCTTGCCGAAGTCGTCGTCGGCACCCGCCTCGCACAGCTCGTTGTAGCGCGCGACGGTGGCGCTGAGCACCTCGGGCTCCATGCCGAGCTTCTCGGCCAGCTCCTCGATGGTGTCGGCCGTCACGATGCAGCCCGCCTCGGTCGCGGCCTCAATCTGGCCTTCGAGCGCCTCGAAGCCGATGCCCTCATGGTCGGGCTGGTCGGGCGAGGGGTCGATGCGCGAGCAGCCCAGGGTGTGGAAGGTCTTGATGTGCTCCTGGTAGTTGGCATCCCAAATGGAGCAGACCTTGTGGCCCGGCTCCATGGTGGCCGCGTGCAGGGGCCAGTCGTAGGGGGCGCACTCGTTGCAGAAGCGCTCGCCCTTCGTGTTCACCTTCAGGAAGGGCTGGTCGCCGATCCAGCAGGTGACGCCCTGGTAGGGGTAGCCGGGTTCGGCGTCCACGGGCAGGGCCGATCGTGAGAACGTCATGAGCGTGGGGTTGGCGTCCTTCACGCCGCCGGCCCAGATGCCCGCGCGGATGCCGTCGCCCTTGCAGCCGGGCTGGGTCATGGCCACGCCGCCGAGCTTGGCGCCGGCGGGGTTGAGCTTGGCGAGCAGGTCAGGGTCGGCCTCGTAGCCGCCGGTGGCCAGGATGACGCCCTTGCTGGCGTTGATCTGCACGTACGACTCGTCCTCGCGCTGGGCGATGGCGCCCGTCACGCGGCCCGACTCGTCCTGGACCAGCTGAATCAGGGGCGTGTCGTACATGATGCGCGCGCCGTCTGCCTCGGCGTGCTCCAGGGCGAAGTCGGCGATGCCGGGCGCGGCGGCCATCTTCGCGTCGGGGTTGGGGGAGTCGACGGCGTCGATCTTGGCCTGGACCTCGGCGGTATAGTCGATGCTGAAGCTCACCTGCACAGGCCACAGGTCGAAGATGTCGTGCTTGCCGTCGGCAACGTCGGTCTCGGCGTAGCACTTCACGCCGTCGTCGGCGAAGGTCTCGTCGAGCCAGGACACCATGTCGGCGCTCTCGTTGAGGTAGTTTTTGATGAGGCGCTGGTTGGCGTAGCCGCTCGCATAGCGCACGAGCTCCTTGGCGATGCGGTCCTTGTCGAAGGTACAGCCGGCCTCTACCTGCGGGGCGGCGTCGACGGCGCAGATGAAGGTCTTCACGCTGCCGTGGACCGAGCTCTTCTCGATGGCGATGGTGTCCACGCCGAGCTGGGCCAGGCGGCACGTGGCGATGGAGCCGCCCGCGCCCAGGCCGCAGACCAGCACCTCGCAGTCGAGGGTCTCGGCGATGTCGAGCGTGGAGACGTCGAGAGGGGAGCCGGGCCATTCCACGGCGTCGGGGTCGGCGCCTCCCTCATCGGCGAGCGCCTTGTGGGCCTGCACGTTGGAGGCCACCGCGGCGGCGAGGCCCAGCGCGCTCGTGGCGGTGACGCCCGTGACGAATGACCTACGGCTCAGGGATGCATCCATGTTCGTACTTCCTTTCAGACGGTTTGTGCCGGGTGTGTCCGGCGCTGTCTCAAGAGTGGTGCTGGGGCCCGCAGATAGCTGCAGCCGCCGAGGGTGAAAGCGCTCCGGCCGTGTAACCCCTGGGGTTGAAAGCAGCGCAAAACCGCATGTAGGATGGGGTAACATGCGCAGTTCGAGAAACACTTCACGAGGGGGTCGCATGGGGGAGTGCCGTATGAGGGAACGCGGCGGGGGCACCGAGTGTGCCGTGCGGGTTCTGGCGATGGCCGGCCCGCTGTCGTATCTGCTGATGCTGCTATTTCTGCCGTTTGGCCTTACGGCGCAGGCGTCGGGCGAGCGTCTTTTGTTGGACCCCCGGGGGCAGACGGTGCTCTCGGCGCTTGTCCTGGCGCTTGGGTGCCTGGCATTCGGCTTTCTACCTCGCAGGCAGGGCGGCGGGGTGCGGGCGCTGGCCGGCCTCGCCGGCGTGGCGGCTGGTCTTGCCCTCATCGGCGGCGCACTGGCCATCTGCGTGCAGGCCGCATGGGTGCCGGCGGCGGTGGCGGTCCTGTTGTGCGTGGCCGCCGCCCTGCAGTTCTATGGGGCTGCGTATGCGTTTGCCGGCATTGCCGTGCGCGACCTCTTCTCGCACATCGCGGCCGCCCTGCTTGTTGCCGTGGCGGTGAGCGCCGCGTCGTGCGCGTTTCCGGTGGCGGCGTACGGCACGTGCCTCGTGGCGCTCGTCATGGCGGCCTGTGCCCCGTGCCCCTATGCCGCGCTGCGCCTGTCGGGTGGAGGTGTCGCTGGTGCGGACCGCACTTGCGAGCCCGGCGATGCGGCAGGCGACGCTGCCGCCGGCGCGGTCGGGGCCCAGGGAGGCGAGAGACGAGGGCTTTCCCAGCTGCGCTACGACTGGCAGCCCCTCGTCGGCGGCTGCATCTGTGCGCTGTCGCTTGGGTTGGGCTGGGCGCAGGGGGCCGCGACCGAAGTCGGGGCCGCCGTCGCGTTCGCCACGGTGGGGCGCGTCCTTGCGGGAGGCGCGCTGCTTGTCTTTGGCCTGGCGCACGCGAGAGGTGTCGTCTCTGCGCATGGCATCTCGGCGCTTCTGTTCTTTGCGGGGGCTCTGGGCGTGCTCACCTGGATCGTCGGCGATTTGGCGGGGTTTGGGGTTGCCGTCGTGGTCATTGCGGGATTCACCCAGGCGATCTTCGTCGGCGCCATGCTTGCCGAGACCGTCCTCACCGCGCGCGACGCAGGCAGCCCCGCCGCCCTTGCCTGCACGGGTTTGGCGCTCTTCCTCGGGGCGTTCCTCGTGGGGCTCGTCGGTGCGGGCGTGTTGGACGGGCCTGCCGCCAGCGCCATGGTCGCCCTGTCGTACCTAGCCTTTCTATGCGCCGTCCATGTCGCGTTGCTGCGTCGTGCCACCCGCGGCGCCGACTCTGCCGACGACGATACCCCGGCGCGTGCCGTCGCCGTGCGTGCGCCGGGGTTCGACGACGTCTGCGCGCTCATGGCGCAGGAGTACGGCCTGTCGCCGCGCGAGTCGGAGGTGCTGCCGATGCTCGTGGCCGGGCTTTCCAGCGCGGCAGTGGGCGAGCGCCTTTTCGTCTCAACCCAGACGGCCAAGAGCCACAAGCACCGCATCTACGTCAAGCTGGGCGTTCACTCTCACGATGAGCTGGCGTCTCTCTTCAGCGCCCGAAGCGCCCAAGCCGGCGCCCGGATGTGACGAGGGGTCCTCGCGCATCCGGGCGCCGGCGGTGTCAGGGTCTTGGCTGAGCCTTAGGCCTTGGCCGCGCCTGCGCCGGCCTTCCTGCCGCACACGGCGCAGACCGTGAGCGAGCGACCGTTGACCTGCCCCGGTCTTACGCCTCTACGTGCTCCTCGTCGCTTTCGGGCTGCTCCACCAGGGCGATGAGCTCCTCGCGCGACCCCACGCCGAGCTTGCGGTAGATGTTGGTGCGATGCGAGCGCACCGTGCTCTCCGAGACGCCGAGCTCCTGGGCGATGAACGCCGCGCCGTGGCCGCGGGTGAGGGCGGGCAGGACCTGCGCCTCGCGGGCGGTGAGGCCGTACTCGCCTGAGAGCCGCTCGACGCGCTCCTCAAACGTGGGCCCGGCGGGCGCCGCCTGCAGGTCTTCGAGCGGGATGAGGTCCATCATGTGCGCCCACATGCGCGCCCCGGGCGTGGTGAGCAGAAGGGCCGCCGACCCCAGCAGGCACGTCGCGGCGATGAGGGGCTGGACGGCCGTGGCCGCGGTGCCCTCGGAGGGGGCTGCGGCCAGCAGCGCCGCGAGGTTGACCACGAGCGAGATGAGCCCGGCGCACGGCAGGGCCAAAGACCTCATGCGTCCCGGCATGCTGAGGATGAGCGCACCCATGAGAAGCGAGTACAGGGTGCAGTACGCGACGATCCCCACATGGAGCAGCTGCATGCGGACGCCGTCGGGCGCGAACGTGCCGCCGGTGAGCGCGGCGAGCGCCACGAAGGGCAGAAGCGCCCGGAAGCCCGTGGTGATGAGCGCGCGGTCGGATTTGAGCGTGGCGAGCGGCACCGCGAGCAGGCAGGCCGCGCCGCTGCCCAGGAGCACCTCGGCCGGGCCGTGCGACACGTCCGCCGCCGCGATGCCGTTGGAGATCCAGGCAAGGCCCATGAGCAGGGGCAACGCGACGAAGAACAGGCCGCGCGACATCGGCGCGGCGAACTCGTCGCCCCCGCCCATGAGCGAGGCGTCGAGCCGGCCGAACACGTCCCACCAGTTGGCCTGTTCCTGCGGGACCTCGGGCACGTCACCGGCGGCTTGCTCGCAGCGCGGCAGGCAGGCAAGCGACCCGAGCGTGCCGAGGACGGCGAGCGCGCACAGCACGAGCTGGGGGATGGGCCCCGGGCCGAGCAGCTGAAGGGCCGCATGGACGGCGAAGGCGGCCGCGCACGTCTCCACGACGCCGACAAGGGCCCCACGCGTGTCCGACCAGCGGATGCGCAGGAACCATCCGGCGCACAACAGCACGCCGCCCACCCCCAAGGCGCCCCCGCAGACTGCTGAGACGGCCGTGGGGACCTCGTCTGCCGCGCCCGGCCCGAAAGCCAGGGCGGCGACGGCCACGTTGCCTGCCAGGTAGAGCCCCGCAGCGGCGATGAGCAGGCGGGTGGATATGCGCGCCTGGGCCGTCTTGAGCAGGCAGACGAAGAGAATCGCCAGGGCGCACCCCATAGCGGAGAGCGCGGCCGGCACGAAATAGGGCGTCGTCTGCCAGGCAAGCTGCCCCGTCTGGCCGTGCAGGCCGGGGAGCATGTCGAGCAGGGCCTGCCACACGGGCAGGCTGGCGAAGAGGGCGAGCAGGGCGGCTGTCTCCCAGGGCCTCAGCGTGGAGAAGGCGCGCCTGGCACGGGCGCGAGCAGGGCGGGCGTGCGCCGTCATGCCTGCTCCTCGGCGTCGAGCGCGGGGCGCAGCGCGCGGTATGCAAGCGCGGCAAGGGCGGCGTTTGCCAGGGCTTTTATCAGGTTGAAGGGAAGCAGGTACGGCACGACGAGCGCAGCGACCTCGTCATAGCTCGCCGACAGGTAGAGCGGCGTCACGACGAAGTTGAGGCAGATGGAGACACCAGCCGCCAGGCATGCCCCGAGCGCGGCGCCCACGGCGATGCGGGTAGGCGTGGCGCCTGTGCGGCAGACCTCGCCCAGTACGAGCGCGAGCGTGGCGGAGGCTGCTATGTTCATGGCGGCGCCCAGGGGGCTGATGGCCGCATGGGGAAGCCAGGAGAGCGCCGCGACGGCCGCGCCCTGCCAGGGCCCCCACAGCAGGGTGGCAAGCGCCACGACGATGCCCGACGGGTCGTACTTGAGCCAGGCCAGGTCGGCAAACATCGGCACCTCGATGAAGCTCAGCACCATCGACATGAGGATGAGCAGCACGTAGGTCGCTATCTGCTTGGATGAGACGGGCTTGGCGGGACGGTTCACGTAAAGATGGCCTTTCGCGGGAAACAGATGCCTCGCAGTATAGCGCAGCGCCCCGGAGCCGGTGGGGCTGCCGGGGCGCTGCGCATGGGCGTGCGGGGCGATGTGGGGGATGCAGGAAGCCGCCCCGTTTGCCGGATGTGTGCGGGTGTGCGCGTGTGCGTGTGGAGCTTGCGTCTTGCACGCGCCTGTCGAGCAGGGCGGGGCCGGTCGAACGTGCGGCGCGACGGCCGTTTTACGCCTTCATGCCGGCCTTGACGGCGGCGAACGCGTAGGCGCGGGCGTCGACGAGCGTGGCGCCCGAGATGGCGTCGACCCTCTGGCCCACGAGGTCGGCCTCCACGGCGTCGATGGAGGTCAGCCAGTCCTGCGTGGCCCCGGCGTTCTCGGTCATGTGGGCGCTGTAGGAGGCGTTGTTGAGCGACTTTGAGCCCAGCTCCATGCCCTCGACGAGGTTGGCGCCGAACTCGCCCTCGGAGTTGGGGACGGGCACGAGGCCCTCGGTGTCGGCGGACATGCACTGGAACTCGTCGATGCTGGCTGCCGCGATGGCCCCTGCGCTCACGAGTGTCACGGCGCTGGCGAACGACTTGCCGCCGTGCGCGGCGAAGGTGGCGCGGCCAAGCGCCGCCTCGGCCAGGTCGCCCGTGCCCTCGGCGACGAGGGTGTCGTCCTGTGCCACGGCGGCGATGGCGCCCAGGTAGCCGGCCGCGTCGGCCAGGGTGCAGCCGGCGACGGTGTCCACGCCCTCAAGCTCGCCTGCGGTCTTGCCGGCGGCGAAGGCCTCGATGGCCGCGATGGAGTCGGCCCAGGTCTGCGTGGCGCCGCCGTGGTCGGCCATGAGCGCGGAGTAGACGTCGTTGTTGTCGGCCTTGGAGACCAGCGTGACGCCCTCGATAAAGTTGGCCCCCATGCCGGCGGCGTTGGGGACGGGCGTGATGCCCTCGGTGGTGGCGTCCATGAACTGGTACTCGTCGATGTTGGCCGCCACGATGCTGCCGGCCTCGTCGAGCGCCACGACTACCTGGGCAAACGACTTGTCGCCGTGCGGGGCTGCGTAGCCGCGGTGCAGGAAGACCTTCTCGCCTGCGGCCTGCTCAGCCTGGGCGGACTGGGCCGCGATGCCGGATGCCGCCATAAGCGCGCTACCCGCGACGGCTGCCTTGACGAGGTTCCTCCTGGTGATGGTCTCCATGATGTGCGTCCTTCCCTTTGTGTGCCGCGCCGACGCTAGCCGGCGTGCGAGTTTTCTCGCAGGTGTGGGGGACGCTCGTGTGCCGCCCGTGCCGCCCTGCGCTGACAGCTCCGCACTCTAGGCCGCGCCCACCGCCCCTGCCCATCGGCGAAAGGGTCCGAATCTGCCGCGATGCCGCCCGCGTCCCTCCGTCTCAAACGTCCATTGCCCCGAAAACCGCCTCGCGCACTTCTGGACGAAAAGGACGATGGACGGGGAAGGGCCTGGTAGAAGGTGGTGTTTGCCAAGAATTTTTGTCGTGGGTTTTGTGGCCGGAGCGCAGGGCAATGGAATAGGATGACAAGGCTCAATGCTACGGTCGCCGGTTATGCATGGCCAAGCCCTCATCTTCTTGAGGGCATTTTCGATAGGGTGGCGCTGTTTTTATCGGCATCGCGATGCATGGAAGCGGGGATCAAGTTGCACCGTGCGCCCTCCGATATTGCGAAAGCAAGTTATACCTTCTATAGTTATGACTTGCTAATATGTACCTTGTTTTGATGGGAGCCTCATGTTTGTCGGGAGAAAGCGCGAGCTCGGAACGCTTGCAAAACAGTACGGCACCGAGGAGTTCTCGTTTGTCGTGGTGTATGGTCGCAGGCGCGTGGGCAAGACCGCCATGCTGAACACCTTCTGCGCTGACAAGCCGACGTTTCGTATGCTCTGTCTCGAGGATTCCGCCGCGGCGAACCTCAACGCGTTCAGCCGGGCCCTTGCACTGTTGGAGCGCGACGCGTCTCCCGCATCGGCGCAGGCTGCCTATTCCGATTTCCAGGCCGCCCTGGATCGCCTTTTTGAATTGGGGAAAACGCGGCGCATCGTCGCCGTGTTCGACGAGTACCCATATCTTTCCGAGGCCGTTCCCTCATTCGATTCGATGTTGCAGCATGCGGTCGATCGTGCGGCTGAAGGAGGCAGCCAGCTCATGCTCGTTCTTTGCGGAAGCTCGGTTTCCTATATGGAAAAGGACGTCCTTGGCAAACACAGTCCGCTGCACGGCCGCAATACCGCTCTTATCAAGGTTGACCCCTTGCCCTTCGCGGACACAAGGCTCCTGCATCCAGGGTGCGACCCTGTCTGGCAGGCCGAGGTTTACGGGGCGCTGGGAGGGGTCGCCCTGTATCACCGTAAATTCCAAGACGGCCTGTCGGTCCGGGAGAACCTCGAGGAAAACGTTCTCGACCCGAACTGCTTCTTGTTCAGCGAGCCTGACGCGATGCTCGACCGTGCTCATCTGCGCAGCCAGGGCAGTTACAGGAGTGTTCTGGCCGCGATGGGGGCGGGGGCGTCGAAACAGAACGAGATCGCACAGGCGTCCGGCGTAGACTACGCCCGCTGCGGCCAGATGCTCCAGGTGCTCGAGGACCAAAGAATCGCGAGCAAAGACATGCCGTTTGGGGAGAAGGTTTCGACCAGACAGGGGTCGTGGTCCATCTCCGATCAGTTCCTTCGTCTGTGGTACGCCTGCATACCGCCGTTCTCGTCCATGATCGACGCAGGCAGGGTCGGCCCGGCTCTTGACTGGGCATGCGAGCGCCTGCAAGGGCTTATGGGTTACGCCTTTGAGAACATGTGCAAGGAATGGCTCTGGGGCGACGGCTACGACCGAATTCCCTTTACGTTGCGCGACATGGGACGCTGGTGGCATGACGGCAGCAAAGGCCGTCAGGCAGAGGTTGATATCGTCGGCTGCGGCGTCGATGCGGGGGACATGCTGTTCTGTGAGTGTAAATGGCGAAACGACCAGGTCTCTTCGAAGGTGCTGGATGATCTGGTTGAGAAGACCCATGCCCTCAAACCGCGAAGGCCCTATTACGCGCTGTTCTCAAAGTCCGGCTTTACCCAGGGTTGCGTAGACAGGGCCTCAGAGCTCGGCAATGTCATGCTGGTGGAGTATGCCGAGATGACAGGAGGAAGGTAGGGCCTTTTCGAGGCTGGAGACGCTACCTGGCTCTCGACGCGCCGCTCTGCCGCCTCAATCGTCGTGGAATGCCGAAGGGCTGGGCCGACTTGCTGTATATGAGGCGAGCCCCGATTGCGCGCTATCGCATCAATCGGGGCTCGCCGACCGCAATTGTGCCCGGAGAGTCGTTGTCGCTGGTTGGCTTATGGCCTATTTGACGTAATCGCAGGTGACGTTTATATCCTCAAGCCCGTAGCCGTACTCGCTTGCGATGTTGTCCCAGTTTTCCGCGCTGCCGCAGTAGTTGATCTGCTTTAGCTTGCTGCAGCCATAAAACGCGTATTCGCCGACGGAGGTGACCGCAGCCGGCAGCGTGATCTCCTTGAGATGGTCGCATCCGTAGAAACTGCGCTCGCCTATGGTCTCAACGCTGTCAGGAATCACGACCTCCTCAAGGTCATCGGCGCAGTAGAAGAGATTGTCCGGTATTGCCGCCAGCTCGTCGGCAAGTGTTGCCTTCGTCAGGCCAGAACCATAGAACAGGTACTCTCCCACCTCGGTGAGGGTAGAGGGGAGGGCGATTTCCTCAAGACTCTCGCAACAGTAGAAAGCGCGGTCGCCAATCTCGGTAATGCCTTCGGGGATGGTGATCTCTTCCAGGTCTTCGGCGCAATAGAACAGGTTTTCTGGGATGATCGTCGCCCCTTCTGCGATGGTCGCCTTTTCGAGGGCACAGCCGTAGAAGATATACTCACCGCAGGCTTCAATCGTTGAGGGGAGGGCAATCTCTTCGAGGCTTTCGCAGCAGTAGAAAGCGCGGGACCCGATTTCTTTAACGCCCTCGGGAATGACGACCTCCTCGAGGTTCTCTGCGCAGTAGAACTCGTTCTCAAGAATCTCTTTCGTTCCGTCTGCGAGGGCCGCCTTTGTGAGCCCGCTTCCGTAGAAGACATACTCCCCGATCTTCTGCAACGAGGCGGGCATGGCGATTTCTACCAGGCTCTCGGTGTAATAGAACGCCCTGTCGCCAATGCGCGTGAGCGTGTCGGGGAGGCTTATGCTCTCCATGGCGTCGCAGTATTCGAAGGCGTTATCGCAAATCGTCTCCACGCCCGACTCAATCGTTGCCGAGACGATGTCGTGCTTGAAATCAAGCCAGCCTGGCTCTTTGTCCATCTTGCCTGATCCAGAGACGGTCAGGTTGCCGTCGGAGTCAATCGACCAGGTCATGTCTTTCCCGCAGGTGCCCTCTGCTGGGAGTTCCGACTTGGCGTGCGCGATTGCAGGAAGGCAAAGTGCTGCGGCAGAAAAGCCCGCAAGGGTGAGGAAAGTCCTTCTCGAGATGCTGTTGTCCATGATGCCTGCTCCTTTGATATGCCGAATTGATGGACACGAGCAGGGCCATTGTGAAACGAGCGATTATGAAATTCCTCAGCTGCGGACTGAATACTCCACCGCCCCCTACCACACCTGCGCGTAGATCTCGTAGGAGTCGTAGTCGGGGAGGCTGCCGAGAAGCATGATGGAGAAGGCCTGGCTCTGCCCGTAGTCGGGGCGGTCCACCACGCCGAACGCACCGCCCACGAAGTTGCCGTCGGCGTCGCGGAAGATGAGCGTGAGGGCCAGGCGGTTGCTGCCGGAGACGCTGCCGTCCTGGGTGCAGGCCACGTCGCCGGTGATGCTCGCCCATCCGATCGAGTCGGTGACGAAGTGCACGTTGCTCACGGAGTAAGCGGGGGCGGCGGAGCCTGACGTCTTGAAAAGCGCAGAGTCATCCAGGGTGATTTCCACGCTCGCCGGCTCCTGCCCCACATAGCGGCTCGCGTACTTCCATGAGGAGCTGCCAGGGAGGGCGTACATGATGCCCTCGTCGTCGCTGAGCAGGACGGAGCCGTCTTGGGAGCGCGCCGTGATGTGGGCCTGCGGGGCGATGTATTTCTGGGTGGAGCTCGTGTTCACGAACTCGATGGCGACGTTGATGTAGCCGTTGTCGCCCATCGTCCAGAGCGTCTGGCCCAGCTGCAGGCCTTCCTCTGAGCCGCTGGCGGCGGGTGTGATCGTGGTGCCCGAGGCTGCAGGGGTGGCCGCGGCAGCGGTGCTTTGAGACGCGTTGGTCGCTGTGGCTGCGGATGTGTCGGTGCCCGAGTCCCCCTGAGTGGCCGCCTCGCTCGTAAGGGACTGGTCGCGCGGCACCGCGGCCCCGCTGGAGGCACCCAGTGTCGCTGAGCTGGCCTTTGAGCCGGCAGCATCGTCCTCAGAGCCGTCGTCCGCGTCGCTCGCGTCGGCCTGCTCGGATGCCGCCTGCTTGGAGTCGGACTTCCTATCTTGGCTAGTGGCGGTGCTTTGTGAGACATCGTTCGCCGTGGCTGCGGATGTGTCAGCCTGCTTGGATGCCGCCTTGTCTTCCGTGGCGGCCTGTGTCGAGGACGCGGCCGAGTCCCCGTCGTCGTCCGCCGTTGCGTCGTCGGCCCTGTCATCGTCCGATGATGTCGCGTCTTCGGTTGTTTCGGCCTGCTGCGTCTCCTCTTCCTGGGACGTGTCGGCCTCGTGCAGGGACTCGGCGTCGCGCCAGCTCGTGTACCAGCCGATGCCAAGCCCCAGGCACAGCGCGAGCAGGAACGCGACGGCCACCGCCGCGAGATGGCCTCGGCTGCCGGACGGGCGCTGGGCCTGCGGCGCTGCGGCTTGCCGCGCGTCCGCCGTCCCCTCGCTCGGGTCGCCATCGTTCTTGCGGACCGAAGCGCCCGCCCCAGATGCCGACTTGTCCGCGCCCGTGACACCCGCACCCGCGGCCGGCACGGCGTCGTCTCCCGCAAGCGCCGCGGCCAGGTCGCAGGCCGCCTGATACCGTGCACTCGGCTCGAAGTTGCAGGCGCGCTCAATCACCCGGCGCAGCCGCGCGGGCACGCGGCCCTCGTCTGCCAGGGCGTCGTCGTAGGCGGTGTTCTCGTCGTTGGGCTTCTCGCCGGTGAGCATGTAGCCCAGGAGCCGGCCGATGGAGTACACGTCGGTGCGCTCGTCGGACTGCGCGAAGCCGTACTGCTCGGGCGCGGCGAACCCGTAGGTGCCCAGCGGCGTGGTGTCGCGCGAGGTGTTCTCGCGGTGCATGCGAGCGATGCCCAGGTCGATGAGGTGGGCGCCGTCGGCGGCGATCACGATGTTGGTGGGGGAGAGGTCGCGGTGGAAGATGCCGTGCTCGTGCAGGGCCTGCACGGCCTCGCATATCTGGCCCGCGAGCTGCACGGCCTCGTCTTGAGCGAGGTGCCCCTTGCCCGAGACGCGATCCTCGAGCGTCTCGCCCGGGACGTAGTCGTACACCACCACGAAGCAATCGGGCAGCTCGTAGGTGGTCTCCACGTTGGGCAGGCGGGGGCTAGAGCACTCGGCGAGCGTGGCCCACACGCGCCGGTGCGCCAGCTGCGGGGGAATCTTCTTGCGCACGAAGGGGCCGGCGGTGCCGACGCTCACCAGCTCGGTGGTGCCGCCCGGGCCTTGCGCGAGCGTGCGGTCGACGTGGTAGACGTCGTCGATGCACATGGCGTGCATGACCTGCCCTTCGTTCAAAAAATGCCTCCTGCCCCGCGAATAGTCGGAAAATGGTATCCCCGGCGGGGGCATCGTTCCTCAGTTGGCAGCTGATTATAGCCGCTTGCGGGCCAATCTCTACAAGGCGGGCGGCGTTTGTGGCGTGCGAGGCGGGCCGGCAGCCCCGGCCGGGCGGCTATGCGTTCTTGCGCAGCCTGCCCGTCTTGAGAAGCGTCCGCTCGCCCAGGCGATAGAGCTCGTCGTCGGTCTGCTCGCGGTTCAGCCCGTGCTCGATGCACCAGATGAGGATGGCGTCGCGGCGGTCCTTGCACCACAGCCGCTCCGCCCCCGCCAGGCGCAGCAGCCGCTGCGTTTCGGTGAGGTCGCAGCCCAGGCCCAAGGCGAGCATCACGGCGTTGTCCTTGCCCGGCTTGCTCTTGCCCGAGAAGATGTCGTACACCACGGTGGCGTTGAGGCCCGAGCCGCGCACCACATCGGCGCGCTTGAGGCCGCGCCCCTCGAGCAGATCCACGAGGTAGCCGGTGAGCTGGTGCGCCTTCACCTCGGGCTGTACCAGGTAGTTCTCCAGGCTGTTTGCGGCCAGGAGCCTCTTGAGCAAATCCTCGGTGAGCACCTCGGGCCTCTCTGCGCGCCCCTTTGCTCCCTGCGCCTCGCCTGCGTCCGTGTTCGTCATGTGGCCTCCCACCCGGCTGTCGTTTTCACGGGCAGTATATCCGCCTTGGCCGCGGAAAGATTCAGTTGGGAGCTGATGAATTGGCCCAAGGCCCGGCCTACGATGAGGGCGTTCTGTCGTAGGGCAACTGAAAGGGGCTGGTACCATGGCTTGTCAGGACAAGGCTTTGATGTCGCGCCGCAACCTCGTGGCGGCGGGGCTTGTGGGCGCGGTCGCGTCGGGCATGGCCGCGTGGACGGCGCTGCCCGCGCTGGCCGATGAGGCCGAGGGCCAGCCGGCCGCCGGCACCGCAGCTGCCGTAGACCTCGCGGCCCTGAGCGACGACGAGCTCGTGGCGCTGGAGGCGCGCGTCGCGCAGGAGAAGCTCGCACGCGGCATCAACGCGGCGTACATTCCTGTTGGACAGTATGTGGCCGGCGTTGATTTTGATGCTGGGGACTATGTGATTGCGCCCCTGGTTCAAGAGGAGGGCGGATATGTTGCGGTCAGGGTGTACGAGAGCGCCGAAAAGCTGCAGGGCTACGATACTGCCATTTTCGAATGCGTGTATAAAGGCGAGACTCTCAAGGTGACCCTTAGTGAGGGCTATATATTGAAGACGGACGATTCTGACTGCACCATCGCCCCCTTCGCCAAGATCACCTTCGGCCAGTCCTCCGACGACGCCTCCGCCCAGCCTGCGGCAGACGCCTCCTCCGACCAGGCGGCCGCCTCTGCCGACTCCGGCGAGGTGACCCCCGAGTTCAAGGAGCTCATGGACGGCTACGAGACGTTCATGAACGGCTACTGCGACTTCATGCAGAACTACAGCGCCACTGCCAGCTCCGGCGACGCCGCGGCCCTCTCCTCCATGCTCGGCGACTACTCCACGCTCATGCAGCAGGAGGTGGAGTGGCTCGACAAGATCGACGACGTGGACCAGTCCACGCTCTCCGCGGCCGACCTCAACTACTACATCGAGGTCACGACCCGCGTCTCCCAGCGCCTCATCGAGATGAGCGGCTCGCTGTAGGTGAGCGATATCGACGGTTCCGTGCAAAGGCGGCGTCTCCGGTTAAGGGGGCGCCGCCTTTTTCAGTCGGTATTCCCGAGTCTGCAAGCGAGGGCTCGCGCGTATCCCGCAATGCCCGAATGCCGCTGTCCCCGCGCATGAAAACGGCCGGGCCCGCACATTCGCACAAGCCCGGCCGCAACGCCGTCGATCAGATCATTCCATCGCCCGGGGACGTCCCACAGGCCGCCCCCGAGTGTCGCCTTCGGGCTTACTCCCCGGCGATGAACTTCACGGCCTGGCGCGCCTCGGTCATCGTGCGGCCACAGGCAAGGCCCGGGTAGAGCTCGGGGTACACGCCGGAGAAGAAGCTGCCCGAGCAGTCGCCGGCGGCGTAGAGGCCCTCGATCACCTGGTTCTGGGTGTCCTTCACCTGCATGTGCTCGTTGATCTTGAGGCCGTCGCCGGTCGAGAGGATGCAGCCGCCCGAGGTGATGCCGTAGAAGGGCGGGTTCTTGAGGGTGGACAGGCGGTAGTCCTCCTTGCCGAAGTCCTCGTCCACACCGGCCTCGGCCAGCTCGTTGTAGCGCTCCACGGTGGCCAGGAAGGTGTCCACGGGCAGGTTCAGGCCCTCGGCCAGCTCCTCCAGGGTGTCGGCCTTCACGAGGGTGCCCTCCTCGGCCATCTGGTCGAACGTGCCGCCCTCGGCGAAGTACATGTCGCGCAGGATGATGGTGAGGCTGGCGCATCCCAGCTTGTCGAACTTCACCACGTCGTCGCAGAAGTTGGCGTCCCACACGGTGTTCACGGTGCCGTAGGTCTGCTGGCTGGAGCAGTTGTTGTTCCAATCGTAGGGGCCCGACTCGTTCATGAAGCGCTCGCCCTCGGCGTTCACGCGCAGGAAGGGCTGGCTGGCGGGGTTGAACTGGCCCGAGCCCGCGAACTTCCAGCCGCCGGTCTCCTCGTCGCGCACAAAGCCGCAGGGGGTGCCGGGCTTGGTGAGGCCGCGGTCCCAGATCATGCCCATGGGCTCGATGTCGCGCTCGGCGCCCACCCACATGGCGGCCTTGATGCCCATGCCCGTGTTGAAGGTCCAGGCGTCGGTGGCGCAGGTCTCGCGCACCACGAGCGGGTTCAGGGCCTCGAGCATCTCGTAGTTGCCCGCGTAGCCGCCGCAGGTGAGCAGCACGTTCTTGGCGTCGATCTGCACGTAGCCGTCCTTGGTGGAGAAGATGGCGCCCGTCACGGGGCCGTCCTCCTCGCGGATGAGCTTGACCAGGTCGTACTGGTAGTTGATGGAGTGGCCCGAGTTGGCGATGTACATCTCGAGCAGCTCGTTGCGGGTCTTGTTCTTGTATTCCTCGGGCTGGTCCTCACGGGCGTTGAAGTTGTGCTGCGTGGGGGCGCAGAAGTAGTGGCAGCCGCCGGCGCCCTGCTCGTTTCCGGTGTTGGTCTCGAAGTACACGTCGAAGCCGTAGCCGTCCATGAGGGCCACGAGCCAGTCGTTCATCTCGGCGGAGTTGTCGATCCAGTTCTTGATGACCTTCTGGTTCACCTTGCCGTTGGCGTAGCGGGTGAGGTCGTTGAGCATGAACATGGGGTCGGCCTCCTTGCCGGCCTCCTTGCACTGCGTGGAGTTGCAGACGCCCCACCAGTTGCGCGTGGTGCCCAGAAGGGCGGTCTTCTCGCAGATCTCGAAGTCCATCCCGGCGTCGGCGGCGGTGGCGGCGGCCACCATGCCGGCGTTGCCCGCGCCGATGATGAGCAGGTCGGTGGAGCGGGTCTCGACGATGTCGGCCTCGGCCACCTCGGGGGCAGTGCCGAGCCAGTCGATGTCGGCCAGGTGCTCGGTGCCCCACGTGGGCGGCTCGTGGGTCTGCGAGTAGCTCTGGGCGGCGTCCTCAGAGGCGGCGGTTGCCTCCTCGGCCACGGCGGTGCCGGCCACGCCCAGGGCGGCGGTGGCCGCGGCGGCGCTGGCTACGAAGTTGCGGCGGGTCAGTTCCATCTCAGATTCCCCTTCTCATGATGGTGGGCCAAAAGCGCGTGCACCCCCTGGTGCATGCGGGCCCTCGGATGTGTTTGCGCAGCCCGACGGGGCGGCGCGACGTCGGCAAACCTTAGTCCGCAGGCCTCGCCCCGTAGTCACCCATGAGGTGGTATATTGGCGTTTGCGCAGTTAGAGGCAGGGTTATGGGGGATCGGGGGGCATGAGCAGGGCAATGGCGGCGGGAGTGGCCCTGGCGTTGGGGTCCTATCAGACCTGGCTTCTCAACAACGCCATCTTCCCCACCACAAGCGAGGTGTTCCCCTTGGCCCGCGAGTTCCAGACGGGCGTGGGCATCCTTGTGGCCCTTGTGGTGCTGCTCGCCGGCATGCGGCGCCCGCGCCTGCTGCGCCCGCGCCCCATGCTCGCCATTTCCCTTGCGGCGCTGCTCGCCGGCGCGGGTCTGCTCCTGGCGCTGCCCCACTCGGCCTTCGGTGTCACGGCGGGGCTGTGCCTCATGGCCCTGGGCGACGCGAGCCTGTACTACTTCAACGGCGTGGCGTTTGCCTTGGTGGGCGACGCCCGCCGGGTCTCGATCAGCGTCGCCTGCGCCACGCTCGCCGGCGACGCGCTGCCGCTGCTGCTGCCCACGCCGAGCTACGAGGCGGCTGTCGTGGCGGGCCTTCTGATGGTAGCGGCCGAGTTCGCGCTGCTCTGGAGGTGCGCTTCGCCCGTTATCGAGTCCGTCTCGCAGGGCCAGGGTGCCGAGTTGCTTGCGCTCTCAAACCCGCGCTCGTTTCTCTCCCCGGGCCATCAGGTCTATGTGCTCATACTGATGTTCTCGATGGCCTTCGGCTTCGCCCTGTCGCTGCGCATCGCCCAGAACACGCCCTTGTCGAGCTATCTGCAGGTGGTCGTGATGGCGGGGGTCGTCGCGTGGTTCGCGTTGTCGAAGGCCCAGGGCCACCATGAGGACGTCCTCTTCGTGCTCGCGGCGCTGCTCGTGGTGGCGGGCTTTCTGGTGGCCCCCATGGACGAGGAGTCTGTGCCTGCGGCGGCGAACAGCCTGCTGTATGCGGGCGACAGCTGCTTCAAGATACTCTCCTGGACGGCCATGGCGGCGCTGTGTGCGCGCAACATGTCCGGCGCCCTGGTGGTCTTGGCCTGCGGGGCCACGGCCTCCTCCGCCGGCACCTTCATCGGGGCCGACCTGGGGCATCTGTGCAACGCGCTCCTTGCAGCCCGGCCCAACGCTGCCATCCTCGTCACAAGCGCGGCGGTGCTTGCGCTGTTTGCCTACGTGCTCGTGGGCCTGCGCGGCTTCAGCTTCACCGACACCATCAATGGCGTGGAGCCCGCCGAGCCCCTGCCCGAGCCCGCTGCCCAGCCCGTGCCTTCGCGCGACGAGCTCATCGAGCGCGCCTGCGACGCCCTGGCCGGCGAGTGCGGCCTTACGGAGCGCGAGCGCGAGGTGCTCGGGATGCTCGCGCGCGGCCACAACGGCTACCACATCCGCGACGAGCTCACGCTCTCGTACAACACGGTGAAGACCCACGTCAAACGCGTGTACCGCAAGCTCGACGTGCACTCCCAGCAGGAGCTCATCGACCTGGTGGATGCCCGCGCCGCCCAGGCGTGAGACGGCGTGGGCGAATGAGCCGGGGTGGCGCGGCCGTGCTGGCGTGCGGCGTCTGGCTTGGCACGTATGTTCAGGCACCGTTCCCGGCATTTGGGATGCGCGCTGCAAACATGCCGAGGCATCGCGGTTGCAAACCTGTCGCGGCGTCCCCTGCACGCAGGTTTCCGAAGAAACGCAGCCTCAGCCGGGCCGCCCAAACGTGCAGGGTCCATGCTGGCTGGCGTGCGGCGTCTGGCTTGGCACGTATGTTCAGGCACCGTTCCCGGCATTTGGGATGCGCGCTGCAAACATGTCGGTGCACCGCGGCCGCAAAACCCGCCGCGGTGCACCGGTCGCGCGTTTCTGAAGGAATGCCGATAAGCTCGGACGCTCCAACTGTGCAAGGCCTTTGCCTGCGCCGCTGTAGTGGCAGCGCGTCGGACGTACGGCTTGCCCGTCGCTTTCTTCCCTACTTGCTGTCCGCCGCGTCCTCGATGTCGGTGACGTCGGTGATGGTGAAGGCGGGTGCGCTCAGGCGCGCGTCTTCGGAGGCGTCGTGGTACTCGTTGAGGAAGTAGTAGAACGGCGCAAGCCGGTAGCTCAGGTCGACCACTTCTTCCGAGCGCAGGTCGTACAGGGCGTCGAAGCGTGCGCCCATGACGTCCTCGAAATTGTCCACCGTGCCGATGCGGTAGCGCTTGGCGAGCGTGGTGCCATCGGCAAAGCCGGCCTCTACCTGCAGCGTCGTCTGCTTGAGGTTGGCAGCCGCCAGCACGGCGCTGGATATCCAGCACGTGCGCGCCCAGGCTATGGCGTCCTGCTCAGTCGCGCTGACCTGGGCGTAAGCCTCGGTGTAGGTGTCTAGGAGTTCCTGCTCCTTGTCGCTGGTGCTGTTCTCGCTGCCCCGGGTGTTGAGCCAGTCGTGTTTTGCTGCCATCACGGGGTCCTGGCTCCAGAAGTCGTCCTCGCCCACTGCCGCCGAAAGCACGTCATACTCGGTGCCGTAGTCGGTCTGACGCGAGCCGTTCCAGCCGGGTTCTGCGGCGAGGTCGACCGCGAGGGTGCTCGTGGTCCCCGTGTCGTCTTCGCTGAGGGACGCGCTCCAGGCGTCGCGCTGCTCAACGGGCAGCGACTGGTCGATCTCCTTGTAAAACCCCACGAGGTCGCACGTCCTCTCCGATGGCTCGAAGGGATGGGTACCGTAGACGGTTTCCGTCGGCACGTTGAGCAGCGAGAACGTGAGCGTGTCGATGTTGTCGCCGACGCACGACAGGTTCAAGGCAAGCTCCAGGGCACGGAAACCGCTCGCGCCCGCGAGGGGCATGAGGCTCGCGTCGCTGGCTTGCAGCACGACGCTCTTGCCGGGTTCTGTCGCCTGCGCTATCGCCAGGCCGAAGGTGGGCGAGCCGGACAGCGGCGCGCCTGCGTTTTCGTTGCCGCGCCAGGCGAGCGGCACGCCGACGGCCACGGCCGCCACGGCCGCACAGACCCCGCCGAGCGCGACGAACCTGCGGCGCGTGAGCGCGGGCGCCTGCGCGCCGGTGCCCGCATGCGCCGCCCCGCGCGAGCGCGGAAGCGCCGAGGGCCTGCCCCAGCCGCCCTTGCCCGCATCGCCCGCACCGTTACCAGGCACGAAGGCCGCGCGCTTGCCTGCACCGTGTGTACCGCTGCCGGGCACGAAGGTTGCTTGCTTGCCCGCATCGCCCGCGCAGCTACCAGGCACGAAGGCCGCATGCCTGCCTGCATCGCCCGCGTCGCTGCCGAGGGCGAAAGCCGCGCGCTTGCCGATGCGCGCACGGCGACGTGCCCCTTGGGCGCCGTACTGTGCCTGCGCGTCGTGCATGGCGACGACGGTGGCCTCGACGAGCGCCTCAGAGGGCTCGATGTTGCGGGCACGCTCGGCCCAACGGTCGTCTTGGGGCAGGGGAGTCCTGGAATTGAGGGAGGTCATGGGGGTCTCCTTTCAATGCGCGGCCGAGCTGCTTACGGGCTCGGTTGAGGCGCGACGTGACGGCCGAGGTGGAGATGTCCAGCGCTGCGGCGATCTGCTCGCAGCTCATCTCCTCCACGTAGAAGAGGTGGATGACAGCGCGCTGCTTGGCGGGCAACGCACCCACCGCACGCCACAGCTCGTGCGCTTCCTCGTGCCGCGCAATCAATGTGAACTGGTCATCTGTGCTGGGAAGAAGGGCCTCGGCCACCTCTGCCGGCAGCTCATCGAGGCTCTGTGCGCCACGCCTGCGTGCGGCCCGCGCGACATCGCGGCTCCTGTCCATCGTGGCACGTAGCAGCCACGCCTTCAGGTGCTCGGCCGAGGCGAACTCCGCCCCTTTGCGCGCCATGCGCCGCACGAGTGCCACGAACACCTCCTGGAAGACGTCCTCGGCGTCGGCCCGGTTGCGCGTCTGCGCAAGCGCCAGGCGCCACACCGCGCCGCCGTGCTCATGCACGATGCGCTCGAACGCATCGCCGCCTCTGCCGCCGCCCACCTCCCGCCTTTGCGGGGGCGCTCCCCCTGTGCTGGTCTGCATGCGTCACTCCTCGTCCTATACGGGTATCGACTTCAGGCACCCCGGGCGCTTGCGCCCCCGGCTGCCCTCCCTGATTGGCCAATCACCCCTATACACGCCCGCACTCAGAGTTTGTCACGCATTATCCCGCCGCGCCATATCTAAAGCGACCCTCCCGCCCAGACGCGAGATAGCCCCTTTCCCCAGCCCTCGCTCCAAGGCCGCGGCCTCTGCCGCCGGTCGTCCGACCCCCGTACCCGCCCGACCCCCGTACCCGCCCGACCCCCGTACCCGCCCGACCCACCTGTACGCGTGTCCAAGGCCGCTGGCCCCGCCAGCCGGCCGCCCGACCCCCAACGCCGTGCCCCCGCCATCGCCCACCCCAAGGCCGCTGGCCCCGCCAGCCGGCCGCGCGACCCCCGGCGTCGCGCCTTCCCATCGCCCGACCCCCGGCGTCGCGCCTTCCCATCGCCCGACCCCCGGCGTCGCGCTCCGCCGTCACCCGCCCGCCCCCAAAGCCGCCCGACCCCCGGCGGCCTGCCTGCCACCCCAGCCCCCAACGGCCTGACCCGTAGGAGCGACGCGCAGGGCGCGCGAGTCTCCTTCCGGCGCAGTTTTTCAAAGAAAAGGGGCCCTTTCGGGCCCCTTTTCTTTGAAACTGTTTGAGCACGGAAGGAGACTCGCGCGCCTACGGGAGCCGCCCAGCCCTACTCAGCCTCTGCGTCGATATCCTCGCTCATCCACATGCCAGCCAGACGGCCGCAGTTGTAGGCGGTCATCAGCGAGGTGCCCTCGTAGTCGCAGTAGGGCGTGGAGATCGTGGAGCCGTTGTCGGCGCCGGCCACGTAGAGGTTGGGCACGGCGGCGCCGGTGCGGTCGATGGACTGCAGGCGGTCGTTGGTCTTCACGCCGCCCATGGAGGTCCAGCCGGAGGGCTGGAACTCGAGCGCGTAGAACGGGCCCTGCTCGATGGCGTTCATGAAGGAGGCGGGCTTGCCCATGAAGGTATCCTCGCCGGCGGCGCAGTCGGTGTTGTAGTCCTCGACGGTCTTCACCAGGGCCGGGCAGGCGATGGCCTCGGCCAGGGCCTCGATCGTGTCGGCCTTGTAGCACCAGCCCTCCTCCACGGCGGTGTCGAAGCCGGCCTGGACGTCGGAGAGCGTCTTGCCTTCCAGCGTCATCTTGCCGGTGGGCCAACCCTCCTGGTCGGCGCCGTTCACGGTGTAGGCGTCGGAGCCCTCAAGGGCGTCCACGTAGGCCTGGTCGACGATGCAGTAGTAGGTGCCGCCCACCAGGGAGATGGCGCCGCCGATGGCCAGCGGGAAGTTGGCGAACTTGGCCTCGTTGGCAAAGCGACGGCCGAAGTGGTTCACCATGAGGCCGCCGTAGATGCCGCAGCAGAAGGCGGGGTTCTTGCGGTCGTAGACGGGGGTCACCTTGTCGGAGGAGCCGGTGAACTCGTTGCCGCACAGGCCCCACTGGGTGCCGTACATGCCGCCCGCGGCCACAACGGAGTTGATGCCGGTGCCGTCGGACAGGGTGTTGCCCAGGGCGTTGACCTTGGTGCCGTAGCGCTCGATCATCATCTCGTCGTTGCCTAGGAAGCCGCCGGTGGCCACGAGGGTCTTCTTGCCGCGCACGTCCACCTTGGTGCCGTCGCCGTACACGCAGTGCATGCCCATGACGGCGCCGTCCTCGACGATGAGGCTCTCAAGGGCGCAGTCGAACACGAACTGGGCGCCGCGCTCCTCGCACCACTGCTCCAGGGGCAGCCAGCGGTCCTCGCCGCGCACGCCCTGCTCCTTGGTGCCGAAGCCGATGCGCACCGACTCGAAGCCCGAGCCGTAGTTATCGGGACGCATGTAGGTCTCAATGCCGAACTCGGTGGTGAACATGTCCACGGTCTCGCCGGACAGCTCCAGGCACTTCTTCACCACGGGGGCCACGATCGACCAGTGCGACCAGTCCATGATGTGGTTGAAGGCGTAGTCGACGGTGATGTCGATGCCGGCCTCCTTCTGGGCGCTGGACTCGACCACGAAGGGGCCGCCGGCCAGGGCGCCGTTGGCCATGCCGATGGAGGAGCCCTTCTCCACCACGATGACGCTCTTGCCGGCGCGGGAGGCCTCCACGGCGGCGAACATGCCCGCGGCGCCTGCGCCTGCGATGACGATGTCGGCCTCGAGCGTCTCGCCGGCGGCCTGCTCCTCGGTCGCCTCGGCGGTCTCGGTCTTGGTCTCCTCGGCCAGGGCCACGCCCGCGCTCATGGCGGCGACGGCGGCGGTGCTGCTTGCGGCGACGAAGTTACGACGGGTCATTTCCATTGCAAAGCCCCTTTCTTGCGGCGCTCCCTGCGCCTGCATACGGACCCCGGGCGTGCGGTTGTCCCGCACTCACGTACCCGGTGCTGCTGCGCATCGTGGCGCATCCCCGCCCCGTCCGAAAGGCTGAGGCGAGGCTGAACTGCATGCTCCTTGCGCGGTCCTAGGTGTGACGGGCGAATCACCCCCATATCACCTTGCGCCTTTTAACTGGCGTTTTGCCGAGAAGGCTGGTTTGAGGCGCGTCCGCGGGCTACACTGCGCCTGTTTGCGCCCAACCGCCCGGCAAGGGGGAGCCATGTCGTGTGCCCAGATACCAGACAGCGCCGCAGGCCCGGCCGAGCCGCATGCGGCGCAGTCCGAGCCCGCGGGCCCCTCGTCGTTTCTTGCGAGCTTCGCCCAGCTTGAGGGTGGCCGGGGCGTCCCCTACCTGCCTTGGGCCCTGCTGGGCCTGGGCGTCTTCGTGGCGTGGCTGTGCTGCACGCACCTGCCGGGCATGTTCGTGTTCGCACGAGACGGCTCGCCTGCCGAGAAGGTCGTGGACTACTGCATGCGCCTGGGCGACGTGGGCACCTTCGTCGTCGTGGCCGCTCTGGGCCGCCGGCTCGGCCCCGTCTCCTCGCATCGCGCGTTCTGCGTCGTGAGCGTCGCCCTGTGCGTGCTCGGCACGCTCGCTTTGCCGTTTCTGGCGGGCCTGCCCGACTTCCCCCTGGTCCTCATAGGCGTGCTCGCCGCCCTCAGCGCGCCGGGCGGGGCCGTGCTCTTTTTGCTGTGGGCCGAGGCCTACGTGCAGCTGGGGGCCACGCGTTGCCTGCTCTTCGGCGCCCTGAGCTGCCTTGCAGCCGGGGCGGTGGCGCTTGTGTGCTCGAGCATGGATTACACGGCCTCGTGTGCGGCCGTGGCGCTTCTGCCTGCGCTTTCGGGCTGCATGGCGGCGGTTTCGCTGTCGCGCTTGCCCGGCGAGCGCGTGTGGCGTACGGCCGAGTGCGAGGCGCCCGCGGCCCCCGGCGCCTTGCAGGGGCAGCATGCGCCCGTGTCCTATCCCGTGCCCTGGAAGCTCGTTGTGCTCATGGCGCTTGCCGGCTTCGCCTCGGGTTTTGCCGGGTCGCTGCTGGTAGACATAGACGGCGTCGGGGCGGTCCACCGCGTGATGGCCACCGCGCTCTTCGGGGCGGCCCTGCTCGTGGCATTCGTCGCGCGCGCAGGCGAGGTGGACGTGCGCTGCCTGGCCTGGGTCACCCTTCCCGTGGCGGTGGTGTCGTTCGCGCTCATCCCGTTGGCCTCCCAGCAGGCCGGGCTTCTGGTGTCCTTCCTCGTGAAGTTCTCCTATGTGGCGTTTGCCCTGTTCGTGTTGCTCATGCTCGCAAACGTCTGCCACCGCTGCGATATCCCGAGCGCCCGCGTGTTCGCGGCGGGGCGTGCCGCCAGCGAGGCCGCCATGTTCGCGGGCATCCTGCTGCGCCGCTGGATGCGCGCCCAGGGCGTGCTCGACGTCTCCGAGATGCTGTGGCTCGTGGCGCTTATCGGCCTTGTGGCGGTGGTGGGCTGCGTGCTCATCTGGCATTCCGAGCGCTCCGTCACCTCCGACTGGGGCGTGTGCGGCATCGACGCGGCCAGCGGCCTTGTGGTCAGGACGCCCCGCGAGCAGCTGCTCGAGCGCGTGGAGGCCCTGAGCGCCGAGCGCGGCCTCACCCCGCGCGAGCGCGAGATACTCGCCCTCATCGCCCAAGGCGAGGAGGCCCCGGCCATCGAGGGCGAGCTGTTCTTGTCGCACAACACCTTGAAGACCCACCTGCGCCACATCTACGCCAAGCTTGGCGTGCACACGCGCGCCGAGGCCCTGGAGCTGCTGGGGATGCGCGCGCAGTAGCGCCTGGTGTCGCGGTGCGCCTTGCGCGCTGCCGTCCACGCCCAGCCTGCCTTTCGTGTAGCGATGCCTCCCTGCGACGCCGCGCGCCTGCGTGTTTTGCTACCCTGGGCGGTGCAACCTGCAACCGCAACCAAGGAGGTTCTCCCATGCTCGAGGTCATCCACACCGACAAGGGCCCGGCCGCCATCGGCCCCTACTCCCAGGCCATCAAGGCCGGCGGCTTCGTCTACGTGAGCGGCCAGCTGCCCTTTGTCCCCGAGACCGGCGAGCTGCTCGAGGGCACCGTGGCGCAGAAGTGCGCCCAGGCCGCCAAGAACATCGCCGCCATCCTCGAGGCCGCCGGCTCCTCCATGGAGAAGGTCGTCAAGACCACCGTCTTCCTCACCGACCTGGGCGATTTCGCCGAGGTCAACGCCGAGTACGCCAAGCACTTCACCTCCAACCCCGCCCGCGAGTGCGTTCAGGTGGCCGCGCTTCCCAAGGGCAGCGTGCTCGAGATCTCGGTCATCGCCGAGGCCTAAAGACTTCCTGCCGTCGTGAACCGCCGCGCCGGGTTGTGTGCGGGCGCATGCTCTGAGGGGCACGCCTGCCCGCGCAAGCCGCGTCGCGGCGGTTCACGCATGCGAGGCCCCGGGCCGGCTTTCGGCCGCGCGGGGCCTCGCTCAGCTCTGCTTTCTCGAAGCGCTCCGTCGAGCGCGGTTTGGACGAAGATGACCGCCGACTTCCTCTCGCTTGCGATAATCGCCCTCGTCGCGGCCCTCGTGCCCATCGTGGCCCGTGCCGTGCCGGGGCGCGTCGTCCCCGAGACGGTGTTCCTGCTGCTTGCGGGCGCCGTCCTGGGGCCGCACATGGCCGGCGTCATCGCCACCGACCAGACCATCTCCTTCATCTCCGAGCTCGGCCTGGCCTTCCTCTTCCTGCTCGCCGGCTTCGAGATAGACCCCAAGACGGTCGTGGGCGCCCAGGGCCGTCACGGTCTCTACACCTGGGTCGTGTCGTTCGGCCTGGCCGCGGCGTTCATCTACGTCTCCGGCATAGCCGCGCTCGACAGCATCGAGGGCGTCGCCATCGCCATCATCCTCACCACCACGGCGCTCGGCACGCTTCTGCCCATCATGGCCGAGCGCGGCCTCATGGGTACGCGCGTGGGCGATGCGATCCTCGCCTACGGCACCTGGGGCGAGCTCGGGCCCGTCATCGCGATGGCCCTTCTGCTCACCACGCGCGCCAAGGCCGTCAGCATCGCGATCCTGCTGGCCCTTGTGGCGCTCTGTGTGGCGGTCGCCCTGGCGGGCAAGGCGGTGCATCGCTTCTCGGGCCGCATCTACACCTGGATAACGGAGGGCTCGCAGACCACCTCGCAGACGTACGTGCGCCTGGCGATCCTGCTGCTCGTGAGCCTGCTGGCCTTCGCCGACCTCTTCGAGCTCGACCTCGTGTTGGGCGCCTTCGCGGCGGGCTTCGTCCTGCGCTACCTCGTGCCCGAGGAGAACACCTCGCTTGAGACCAAGCTCAACGGCATGGCGCATGGCTTCTTCATCCCGCTGTTCTTCGTGGTGTCGGGCGCCAAGATCGACCTGGCTGCCATCGCCCTCAACCCGGCGCTGCTCGTGGGCTTCATCCTCATGCTGCTTGTCATCCGCGCCCTGCCCATCTTCGTGTCGCTTCGCCTCTCGCCCGAGACGCGCGACATGGCCGCAGGCAGCCGGGCCTCCATCTCCGTCTACTGCACCACGGCGCTTCCCATCATCGTGGCCGTCACCTCCGTGGCCGTGAACGCCGGCGCCATGACCGACGAGACGGCCTCGGTGCTCATGAGCGCAGGCGCCGTCACGGTGCTCGTGATGCCGCTGCTCGCCATGGCCTTCCAGTCGCTGGCCGACATGCACCTGGTGGAGGCCGCCAAGCAGGTCACGCTCGAGCACGGCGAGGCCCGTCAGATCCTTCACGACCACGTGGTCCTGGGGCGCCTCGTGCGCGATATGGAGAAGGCCCAGGACCGCGCGGCCGCAGGCCACGTCGCGGTGGAGGAGGCCTTCGCCTCAGCCGAGGCCGCGCGTCGTGAGTACCTGCAGGCCGCCCGCAAGGCCCGTGCAGCCCATGCCGAGTGGGTCGCCGAGCACGCCGAGCACGAGCGCGAGCGCATCATCCGCGACTACGCCGCCGCCCGCGCGGCCCACGCCGCCCGTCGGGAGGCGCTCATGGGGTCCGGCTCGGCTGGCGACGGCCCCGAGGCGCCCGAGGTTCCCGCGAGCCCCGAGACCTCGCGCGGGGCGGGGGAGTAGCCGGGCGAGGCGGACTCACCTCTCGTGCCGCCCCCATGCGCGCGTTCCGTCGCCCGCACGCCCGCGCCGCCCCCACGCCGCGCAGGCGCCCTGCGCCCTGCTCGCCAACTCGGCACTCCCGCGCCCCGCTCGCCGTACGCGCAGGCGTTTCATCCTACCGCCCGCAGCCCTTGCACGAGGGGCAGGCCGCCATGCCGCCCAGGGCCGTCTCGCGAAGCTCGTAGGGCAACGACCGGCCCACCTTCGCCATGGCGTCCACGATCTCGTCGAACGGCGCGTCGGCGTGGATGCCCGCCAGCGCCATCTCGGCGCTCACCAGGGCGTTTGCCGCGGCGGAGGCGTTGCGCTTCTGGCAGGGGGCCTCCACCAGGCCGCCTATCGGGTCGCACACCAGGCCCAGCAGGTTTGCCAGGGCCATGCCCGCCGCGTCGAAGCACATCCGCGGGGTGCCGCCCAGAAGCTCCACGGCGGCGCTCGCCGCCATCGCGCTGGCCGAGCCCACCTCGGCCTGGCAGCCGCCCTCGGCACCCGCCACGGTGGCGTTGCGCGCGATGAGCTGGCCCACGCCCGCGGCGTTTGCCAGGCCCGCCTTGAGCTGCTCGTCGGAGAAGCCGTGCTCGTCTTGCAGGTAGAGCAGCACCGCGGGGATGACGCCCGACGAGCCCGCCGTGGGGGCTGCCACGATGCGCCCCATGGCGGCGTTGGTCTCAAGCACGCCCAGGGCGTAGGAGGTCAGCTTACCGAGCCTGCCTCCCAGGCCGGTCCCCGCGGCCTCCAGCTCCTCCACCTTGCGGGCCTCCCCGCCGATGAGGCCGCCCATCGTGGGCTCGCCCGCAGGCCGCACCGAGGCGCGCATGACCTCCAGGGCATGGCCCAGGTAGCCGTCCGTGCCCGCGGCCCCGGCGCCGTTGCACGCCAGCAACGCCTCGTCGCGGTCGATAAACGCCCTGCTCAAGGGGCAATCCTGCGCGTCGCAATACTCGAGCATCTCGCAAGCGCTGGCAAAGTCGATGCGCGCGAAGGCCTCCAGCGCCTCCTGCACGCTCATCCGGGGCGGCTCGGAGTCGAGCCTGGCGTGGCTGTCGTCCATGGGGACGATGCGGGCGCTCACGATGGCCGGGAAGCTCGAGATGGTCTGCTTCACCCACTCGGGGATCTCGCCGTCCACCTCCATCACCACGATGGCCTCCCCGCCGCGCCGGTCGCGGTACAGGTTCACGGTGCCGATGTTGATGCGCGCCTGCGCGAGCACGTTGCTCACGTAGGCCAGCACGCCGGGTTCGTCGTTTTGCCTGATGATGAGGCTCGTGCTCTCGCCCGTGATGTTGACGGCCACGCCGTCCACCTCGCGTAGCTCCGCCGCGCCGCCGCCTATGGACACGCCGCGCACGCGCACGCGCACGCCGCAGGCGTCCGTCACATCGATGTCCACCGTGTTGGGGTGCTCGGTCTTGGTCTTGGGGTCGCTCACGAACTCGAAGGCAAGGCCGCGCTCCTTCGCCTGGTCGAAGGAGGTCCTCACGCGCACGTCGTCGGTGGCCATGCCGAGCAAGCCCGCCACGAGCGCCTTGTCGGTGCCGTGGCCCCTATAGGTCTGGCTGAAGGAGCCGTACAGCCGAAACGTCGCCTTGACGGGCTCGGCTGAGAGCAGGTTGCGGGCCATGCTCGCGATGCGCAGCGCCCCTGCGGTGTGCGACGAGGAGGGACCCACCATGATGGGGCCGATGATGTCGCGAATGCCAAGCGGTTTCATATATATGTGGCCTTTCCCTGGGTCTGTGCGCACACGCCCGCCGCTGGGTACGATTGCACCCATGCGATGCGCGGGCGTGCTCGGGCGTTTTTAGGGCAAGTAGTATATCCCGACTCGAATTTCGCAAAACCGGGGCTATGATAATCGCTTCGAAACCGACTCCGGCGCCCGCGGGCCGCCGACTCTCCAAGGAGGTGTGCCGCGTTGAGGAACCCAGCCGACGTCAAGTATTTCAAGGCAGGCGTCACCGGCGTGTGCACAGTCGGCATCTGCCTGCTGATGGCCTACGTCATCTTCAACCTGTCCCATATCGCCGCTGCCATCGGCTCTGTCGGGCACATCCTGGCACCTTTTGCCTACGGCTTCGTCATCGCCTACCTGCTGGCGCCTCTGTGCAACCGTTTCGAGCACATCTTCACGTTCCGCCGCCGTCGGCGCGGCCTTCCGCCTGCAGGTCCCTTCGTGGGGGGCCTCTCCATCGCGCTGTCGGTGATCATAGCGCTTGCGGCCATCGTCGCGCTCATCATCATCGTCATGCCGCAGGTCACCGCCTCCACGATCGTCGTCGTCACCACGCTGCCGAACCGGATGCAGACGTTCACCACCCTCGTCCACGACGCCCTCGCGCAATGGGGCCCCATCCAGGACTACTGGGACAGCGCCGCGCAGTTCCTGACCGACCAGGTGGAGTCCGTGTACTCCGGCGACATCTTCGCCACGATGCAGGCCGTCATCTCCTCGGGCGTGGGCAACCATGTGTTCGACGCCATCACCGTGGTGACGAACCTGTTCTTCGGCATCCTCATCAGCATCTACATGCTCGCGAGTCGCCGGCGCTTCGCCGCCCAGGCCAAGCTCATCCTCTACAGCGTCATCCCGCAGAGGTGGGCCGACATCATCGAGAACGAGGTCCACTTCGCCGACAAGATGTTCAACGGCTTCCTCGTGGGCAAGATCATCGACTCGTTCATCATCGCGGTGCTGTGCTTCGTGGGCTGCCTGCTGCTCCAGGTCGAGAACGCCGCCTTCATCAGCGTCATCGTCTTCGTCCTCAACATCATCCCGTTCTTCGGCCCCATCCTCGCGGGCGTCGTCTGCGGTCTTCTGCTGCTCCTCCAGAGCCCCGTCCACTGCCTGTACTTCGAGGTGTACTTCATCATCCTCCAGCAGTTTGACGGCAACATCCTGGGCCCGAAGATCATCGGCAACACCACCGGCCTCTCCGGCTTCTGGGTGCTCTTCTCCATCCTGCTCTTCGGCGGCATGTGGGGGGTCGTGGGCATGGTCGTGGGCATCCCGCTCTTCGCGGTCATCTACGACATCGTCCGCCGTCTCGTCGACTGGGGCCTGCGCCGCCGCGGCCAGGACAGGCTGTTCGAGGAGTACCGGGCGCGCTACCCCGAGAACACCCCCTCGGCCCTGGACTTCAACGAGGAAGACGTCAAGGACCCCGAGCCTGCGGCGTAGGCGCGGCAGCTCATCGGAGGGGCGACTCGCCCATCGCCTTTCTAGCGCTCGAACACCACCAGGCCGCATTGGCTGGGGTGGTCCACGCAGAGCTGCTCGGGCGTGGGCTTGCCGTGCTGCAGGAGCTTTGCCGCCACAAGCAGGTCGCCTCCTGCGCCCAGAATCATCGCGACCCCCAGTGCGAGCACCACGCCGTTGCCCAGCACAAGGGCCGCGCCGGCCAGCCCCAGCCCGAGCACGAGGAACGGCGCAAACACGCCCGCCAGGTAGGCTCCGCGCCCCATGGGCTCGGTGTTCGTGCAATAGGGCGTGAGGTACTCCTTGATGAAGCCGAACTCGATGGCCGCGAAGTGACCAGGCGCAAGGCACGCCCAGGTGAGCCCGTGCAGGCCCTCGTGCACGGGGACAAGCGCGAGGCTTGCGACGAGAAACGCGCCGAGCTGCCAGATTTCGGGCGGCTCTATTCCGTACAGGCAGGCGAAGGCCACGACGAAGGGCACGCTGATAAGGCCGCCCGCCACGCACGCGAACACATTGGCTGACTCCAAGCTTGCCGTGAGGTCCGTCCGGCGCCAGCCGTCACGCTCCAACGTGGCGGAAAGTTCCTGCAGGGCCTCGGTCCTTCTGACCTCGGCCGGGGTCAGGGGCCTGTCCTTCTCGGTTTTTTCCACGGCTGAACTCCAGACTCGCCCCTGCGTGCGCCGACAGTGCAAAAAGCCGCACGCCCCCGCGCGAGGCGGTGGCGTGCGGCCCCATGGTAGCATGCCGCTGTGACCGGTGTGGCTCTTCGGCGGGCAAGCCCCGCCGCGCCGGCCGTCTGTGTCGTGCGAGCCGAGCCTTACTGCAGCTCGTAGGTCACGGTGACGCTGGCCGAGATCTCCACCTCGCCGGGGTTCAGCTCGATGTCGCCCGCCGCGCCCTGGGCCGCCGAGTCCTCGCTTGTCAGCGCGACGGCGGTGCTGTCGGCGACGGCCTTCTCGTAGCGATACTCCTGCGAGTCGGTGCCCTCCTGCACGCTCAGCACCTGGCCCACGCTGGCCCCGGCTGCCCCGGCCAGCACCTCGGCCTTCTTCTGGGCTGCCTGCATGGCGCTCACCAGGGCGTTCTGGTACTGCTCGTCGTAGGTGCTCACATAATAGTTGAGGCCGGACACGCTGGTGTCCGCAACCGCCGCGGAGGCCGTGAGGGCCGAGCTTGCCTGCTCCAGCGTGAGGTCCTTCACGGTGACGGTCACATCCGCCTGGTAGCCCGTGACCTTCTGGGTGGACTCGGACCAGTCATACACGGGGTTGATGCTCACCTGGCCCGAGGTGATGCTCGCCGCCTCGATGCCCAGGCCGCTCAGGCTCTGGCTGATCTGATCGAGCTCGCTGGCAGCGGCCTTGCGCGCCGCGTCTGCCGTGTCGGCCTGGGGGCGGATGCTCAAGACGAGCTCGGCCCTGTCGGGCTGGACCTTCACCGAGTCGGTGGCGTTGACGTTGATGGAGCGCTGCGCCTGCTGCGAGACGGCGGCCGTCTCGTTCGCCTCGGCCAGCATGGGCGTCTGCGCCATGCAGGCGATTCCCGCGCACAGCGCCGCCGAACACAGCGCCGCCCCGGTGAGGAGGGCAAGTCGCGACGTCTTCCCGTTCTTATCGATGCCGTACTTCATGGGTTGCCTTCTTTCTGTCAGGGCCGTTATCGGGCCCGCTATGGGGTTCGTCCAACCTTGCCCTATAAGACGCACTCCGCCCTGCGCGCGTCACACGATACCAGGGGCCGACACGGATTCCGCCGCGCCCGCAGCCGCCCGCGCACCGTAACCATACGGGGCCAGCCATCCAAAGGCCGTTCGCCGATTTCGCCGCCCAAATCGAGACATGTTGTCCCCACAACAGACACACCCCAGCGCCATTTATATAGTTTTCGCAATAGTCTTTCAGGCCTGGTTCAGTGCGGCCTGAAGACGCCACGCAATGGAGAGGGGAAACCATGCAAAGCACCAACAAGATGAGGTTTGCAGCCGTTGCCGGCACCTGCCTTGCCTGCATGATCGCCTTCGCGGGCATCACCGCCGTGAGCGCGGGCGCCGAGGAGCAGAAGGCGACGGAGGACACCCAGGCGCAGGAGGTCATCGCCGACGCGGCCTTCGAGTACGACGAGTATGGCGTCATCGACGCCTCCTACTGGGCCGACAAGTTCCCGCTCGAGTACAACTCCTACCTCAAGACGGCCATGGACGTGCCGCTTGAGTACGGCGAGTACATCGAGGAGGGCAACACCGACACCACTTCCGTGGGCACCGAGCTGCTCGAGGGCGACTACACCTCCGTCAAGGTGAACTTCCTCGACGAGGACCAGTACCCCGAGATCAAGACCCTCGGCAAGGGCTACGGCTACGCCAAGTACTACACCGAGCCCGGCGGCCATGCCTACTCCCTGTGGGTCGTCGCCAACAACGGCCGCCTGGGCGACCTGTCCGAGTCCAAGGGCAAGGTGTCGTGCTACGCCTGCAAGACGCCCCAGGTCCACTACGACGCCGCCAACTACGACGGCGAGGGCAGCTACTGGACCCAGTCCATCCAGGACTACCAGGACTCCTTCACCGAGAACGTCTCCTGCGCCAACTGCCACGAGAACGAGGACCCCACCACCAACGCCGTGCTGCGTGAGGACTGGATCCGCGCCATGGGTGACGACCTCAACGAGGACACCGTGACGAGCGCCGTTTGCGGCCAGTGCCACTGCGACTACTCCATGGCCCCCACCGTCGAGGAGGGGTCAGATGCGCCCTTCGAGTCCGGCGAGCCCGTGAGCCCCTACTACGGCGGCACTGCCAGCATGAACGCCGAGGACGCCCTGGCCTTCTACGATGAGTACGGCTTCTCCGACTGGACCTATGCCTCCACCGGTGCCGAGATGCTCGCCGTGCGCCATGCCGAGTACGAGTTCAACTACGGTGCCAACCCCAGCCCCATGGCCCAGATGGGCTATGAGTGCGCCGACTGCCACATGGGCACCGTCGTTGACGAGGAGACCGGCGTCGAGTACACCAACCACGACATCGAGAGCCCGCTCGACAACGAGGAGCTGCTCGCCTCCTGCAACACCTGCCATGAGGACCTGACCAGCGAGGTCAAGGCCATCCAGGAGGACATCGACGGCCGCACCCACCAGCTGGGCCAGCGCGCCGAGCAGTTCATCTTCAACTTCGAGGACAAGGTGGCCAAGGCCGACGCCGACGGCAACCTCGTGTTTGACATGGACACCGCCCTTGCCAACGGCCTCACCGAGGACCAGGTGACCCGCCTGCAGCAGATCCAGCGTTACGCCTGCTACTACTGGAACTTTGCGGCCGCTGAGAACTCCGAGGGCGCCCACAACCCCGACCTGTACAACGACCTGCTCGAGAAGGGCAACGCCCTGCTCGACGAGGCCGACGAGATTCTCGGCGTCTCCTCGGTGGTCGACGCCTAAGAGCCATTCCCCCGCCGTCCCGCCCCCGCGTCTACGGGGCTGGGGCGGCGAGCCGTGATTTTGCGGATGCCCGGGTGCGCCCGGGTGGTGTGATCAAAAACGGCCTGCCTCACGCGGTGTTTCGCGGGAGGCAGGCCGTTCTCGTGGAGCCAATGCCTTGCTACGCTTGCCGGTAAAGCGCCATCATCGCGTGCTGGAGCTCCTGGGCGCTCGGCGGGGTCCAGGTGATGGCGTCGGCCCCGGCGGCGATGGTTGCCTGGATGCTCTCGGCGGTTTTTCCGCCCGAGGCGATGAGCGGCATCTCGGGGTGCCGGGCGCGAATGCCGGCGACCACTTCTGCCGTGCGTGCGCCTGCGGCCACGTTGATCACGGCCGCTCCTGCCAAGATCTTGTCGTCCACCTCGTCGTCGTCGGCAACGACGGTGGCCACCACGGGGATGTCGATGACCGCCATGGCGCTCTCCACGGTCTCGGCGCTCGCCGGGGCGTTGAGCACCACGCCTGCCGCCCCCTGCATCTCGGCCATCATGGCGAGCTCCACCACGCGCGACCCCGTCGTGGTGCCGCCGCCCACGCCCACGAAGAGCGGCTGCTGGGCCACGGTCATCAGCGCCTGCGTGATGATGGGCTCGCCGGTAAAGGGATACACGGCCAGCACGGCGTCGGCATTGCAGTTGCGAATCACCGCGACGTCGGTCGTGTACGCGAGCGACTTGATGTTGCGCCCCTTCACCGTGATTCCCGGGCATGCCAGAATCTCCTCGGGCACGCGCGCGATGGGGGAGGTCAGGCGACCCTCGATGCGCGCCCCGCGCTCGGTGCGCTCTACGGTGAGCGAGGTGGAGTGCTGTTCGGGCGCACGCGACGAGCTCGGGCTGAACAGGCTGCTCAGGCCCGCACGCACCCCGTGCAGGTTCGCCCCTCCCATCGGGGGATTCCTCTTCTCGTTTTGCGTCATCGACTTCCCCCTTCGCTGCCAGCGCGCCTCACCGAAGCCCCGGCGGTCTCGGCCACGTCCTCCTCGTCAGGCACCGAGTGGTGCACGAGCGAGAAAAACTCCTGCATGGCCTTGCGCCTCTCGGCGAACTCGTCGTTTGCGCACTTGGACTCGGCGTTCTCTATGATGCGGGTGAGATAGGAGTTGAACTGCTCGAGCTCCTCTGCGCTCAGGCAATCGAGAAGCTCCGTGCCTCCCACCTCGGGATTGCGCACGTGGTCGGCAGCCTCCCGGCCCTTCTCGGTGAGGGCGATCACCTGAGAGTTCGAGTCGCTCTCAGACTGCTTGCGCACGATAAGCCCCTTTTGTTCGAGCTTTGCAAGCAAGTCGATAACAACCTGTTTGCTCATGCCGAGCATGAAGCTCAGGTCGCGCGGGCTCGTCTCGCTGCGGTCGGGGTGCAGCCCCAGGATGCTCAGAAGCCTGCCCTGCCCATGAAACGACGGTAGCTCGCTGGCAAAATCCTCGCCACCGTGCAGGTGCTGGGCGAGCTTGGTTCTCCCTACATGGAGCTTTGCCTGGATAAGCAGGGCATTGAGCTCCCTAATCTGATTGATGACCTCGGTTTTCACGGCGTCCATCGCCAAGGCTCCCTTACTTGCATATAGATGCGTACGTGATTGACAGGCTGTTTGCACGCGCGAAGTGTACCCCATGGAGCGCAAAAGCAACGCCAGAGACACGTTTGGGATTGGCGCGCTCGCTCGCTGTGGCATGCGTGTGTGCAGGGCCTTCCCGGTCGCCTGCCGCCGGGTCCGCCCGGGGGCAGCGAGCCGCTCGGCGCCGTGCGTTTGCGGCCGTCATGGGTCCGCCTGCGGCGCACGGCACCGCGCGCCCGCGCCCCAACTATCCCTTATACCCCCGTTTGTGTCCCCTTTGTGT
>CAVEWV010000007.1:0-61451 GCA_963619535.1 Acutalibacteraceae bacterium
CCACGGAGCCTTACGCGCGGTGCGCATCTTTGATGTACTCCAGTACGCTGCGCCTCCCGACGCCTTGCCGGCGAGAACCCGCGTTTTAGCGGGCGGAACCTCGTCCGCGGCGTTGCGCAGGGCCTCACGCGCGGTGCGCACCTTTGGTGTACTCCAGTACACTACGGCCCTGCGCGCCTTGCGGACGAGGACCCGCGTTTTAGTGGGCGGAACCTCGCCCGCTGCGTTGTTGGGGGCTTTGGGTTTCTGAAAGTGGCTCAGGTATCTGGCGGGTCTTTGTTTCCTGAAGGATTCATGCGCAGTTCAGACGCCACGGGTACAAATATGCTCGTCAAGCAAACGGCCCCGCGGCGATGGATCGAGGGGCCTTCCAAACGGAAGGGATCACACCATGAGTGCCTTCGACACGAACGAGTCACCTATCGAGTACGCCCCCGCGAGCGCCCGCAAGCGTGCGGGCATGGGCCTTACCGGCAAGATCGCGGCCGGCGCCCTCATCCTGTCGCTGGGCTTCGGCGGCGGCGCCTACCTCACCAACACCATGTCCAACCAGGCCCTGGCCGACGACACGGCCGCCACGGTAGAGGCCACGACCGACCCGACCGCCGACACCACCCTCGCCGAGACGGTCGCCGCAAAGGTCATGCCCTCCGTGGGCCAGGTCTACGCCCTCGTGAACAGCTCGGGCACGCTCGGCGTGTCCACGGGCTCCTGCGTTGTCGTGGACACCGACGGCTACATCGTCACGAACTATCACATCATCGAGGGCTGCGACGAGGTCGCGGGCCAGGAGACGCCTGTCGTCCAGGTCACGCTCGACGACAAGACCTATGACGCCACCGTCGTGGGCACCGACCCCACGAGCGACATCGCGCTGCTCAAGATCGACGCCGGCGACGACACGCTGACGCCCATCGCCTTCGGCGACTCCGACGAGCTGCAGGCCGGCTCCTGGGTCATGAACGTCGGCCACCCCAAGGGCCAGGAGACCTCCGTATCGGTGGGCGTCGTCTCGGGCACCGATCGCGCCACGTCCATCTCCCTCGATGAGACGAAGGCCTACTACACCGGTGTCATCCAGTCCGACGCCATGATCAACTCCGGCTCCTCGGGCGGCGCCATGGTGAACTCCAAGGGCGAGTTCGTGGGCATGACCACCTACAACGCCACCTCCACCGGCGAGTGGGCCGGCATGGGCTACGCCATCCCCTCCAACTACATCAAGAGCGCCGTCGAGCAGCTGCGCACCAACGGCGCGGTGGCCCACCCCCAGCTCGGCATCAGCGTGGCCGACATGAGCACCTACTACGGCGCCTACTACAGCTATTACGGCTCCTATGACCAGGCGAACTCCACGCTGCAGGGCGCCTACGTCATGGGCGTCGTCGACGGCACGGGCGCCTCTGAGGCCGGCGTGCAGGAGGGCGACATCGTCACCGCGGTCGACGGCGTCTCGGTCAGCTCTGCCGACGACCTCATCGTCCAGGTGCGCAAGCACTCCATCGGCGACACCGTCACCCTCACCATCGAGCGCGACGGCCAGGAGCAGGAGCTGCAGGTCACGCTCGGCAGCGACGTGACGAGCGACGACTCCTCCGACTCCACTGAGACGGACAGCTCCGACGACTCCGCCGAGGACGGCAAGAGCGTGAAGAGCGTCTTCGACTACCTGTTCGGCGGCGCGAGCTCCGACGACTCCTCCGACTCGTCTGATTCCGACTCGTCCGACTCCTCGTCTCAGGGCGGCCGTTCCAGCCAGTCGGACTCCTCTGACTATGGCGATTACTACGGGTACTTCGGCTACGGCAACGGCTACGGTGATGCCTACGGCTATGGCAATGGCTACGGCTACGGCAACGGTTACGGCGACGCCTACGGTTACGGCAATGGCTATGGGTACGGTTACGGCGGCTACGGTAACGGCTATGGCTACGGGGCGTACTACGGCATGTCCAGCACTACGAGCCTTGGCCAGCAGGCGAGCGGAACTACCGCTTAACCTGGCGTTTCCTTATACCGCATGAGCGCATGGGGCCCGTGGGACGCAAGTCCTGCGGGCCCTTTTTGTGTCCGGCAGGTTTCTCGTCTTTTCAAGTGCGAAACGCCTTTGTTAACGGCAGTTTGCCGAAACTTTTGGGAAACAGCCCCTTCCTAAAGTTACCGCCGTTAGGTTAGGTATGGGCGGCTTCGGGTCGCCGCAGCTTGAAAGGAGGCATCTGCCATGATTGACACCGGCGATACCGCGTTCATTCTGGTAAGTGCGTTCTTGGTCTTCATCATGACCTTGGGAATAGGCTTTTTCTATGGCGGCATGGTGCGTCGCAAGAACGTGGGCAACACCATGTTCATGTGTCTGGCCGTGGCCGGTGTGGCAAGCGTCATCTGGGTGGCCGTGGGATACTCGCTGGCCTTCGGCAGCGGCTTTGCCGCCGAGGACGGCACCGCCAACCCCATCGTCGGCGGCTTTGACAGGTTGTTCCTGTCGGGCATCACGCTCGATACCGCCTGGGGCACCATTCCCGAGTACGTCTGGGCCCTCTTCCAGGGCATGTTCGGCCTCATCACCATCGCCATCATCGCCGGCGGCATCGTCGAGCGCATGCGCTTCTCCCGCTTTCTCATCTTCGTGGTGGCGTGGATGCTGCTCGTGTACTGCCCGCTGGCGCACATGATGTGGGGCGGCGGCTTCCTGGGCGAGACCCTGGGCGCCTACGACTTCGCCGGCGGCGACGTCGTCCACATCTCCTCGGGCGTCACCGCGCTCACCCTTGCCATCGTCATCGGCGCCCGCCACGGCAACGGCAAGCTCACCTATCAGCCCCACAACATCCCCTTCGTGATGCTGGGCACGCTCTTCCTGTGGCTCGGTTGGTTCGGCTTCAACGCCGGTAGCGCCGGCGCCGCCAACGGCCAGGCCGGCCTTGCGCTTGCCACCACCAACACCGCCGCTGCCATGGGCATGCTCGCCTGGATGGCAGTCGAGCGCATCAAGACCGGCAAGGTGACCCTGCTGGGCGGCTGCTCCGGCGCCGTTGCGGGCCTGGTCGCCATCACCCCCGGCGCCGGCTATGTCGACATCTGGGCCTCCATCGTGATCGCCATCATCGTCGCCGTCGTGTGCTACTTCGCGGTCTCCCGCCTCAAGAAGCGCCTCGGCTATGACGACGCCCTCGACGCCTTCGGCGTGCACGGCGTGGGCGGCATGTGCGGCACCATCCTCACGGGCATCTTCGCCAACCCCGAGCTGGGCGGCTTCGCCGGACTTCTCTACGGCGACCCCATGCAGGTCGTCCGTCAGCTCCTCTCCGTCATCTTCGTCGTGGTCTTCGCTTCCGTCATGACCTTCATCATCGCCAAGGTCATGGAGGCACTGGGCGGCAGCCTGCGCGTCTCCGAGCGCGACGAGGCCCGCGGCCTGGACGTCGCCGAGCACGGCGAGCCCGCGTACCCTGCCTTCTCCGGCATGGACCTCAACTAAGTCATCTCACGACGCGAAAGGAAGTGTCACATGAAGAAGATTGAGGCGATTGTCCGTCCCGAAGTCATCGAGGACATCAAGTCCGCGCTCTTTGCCGCCGACGTCGAGGGAATGACCATCTCGCAGGTGCAGGGCGCCGGCAACCAGCATGGCTGGACCGAGTACTACCGCGGCACCGAGGTGCTTGTGCAGATGCGCGCCAAGGTGAAGATTGAGATCGTCCTGCCCGACGAGAAGATCGATCCTGTGGTGGACATCATCCTGAAGTCGGCCCGTACGGGTGAGACCGGCGAGGTGGGCGACGGCAAGATCTTCATCTACCCCCTGGAAGAGGCCATCCGCATTCACACGGGCGAGCGCGGCGTCGACGCCATCCTCACCAGCAAGAAGGAGTAGCTCGGAGTTCTGTACGTCTTGTGATGAGCGGGAAGCTGCCTGATTTTTACTTGCCTCTGGCAACGCAGTCTGGCATACTTTCCTAGCTGCAACACGTGGTGGGAGTAGCTCAGTTGGCAGAGCGTCGGATTGTGGCTCCGAAGGTCGAGGGTTCGAGCCCCTTTTCTCACCCCATTTTGCGCCGTTAGCTCAGCTGGCCAGAGCAGGGGACTCTTAATCCCAAGGTCCAGGGTTCGAATCCCTGACGGCGCACCATTTGCTTATGAGATACCCGGGATGGCGAAAGCCTCCCGGGTATTTTTGTTTTGCGCGGCCGACGGGGGATGGCGCCTGCGCATGTCTGTTGCTTCGCTGGCAAGGGTCGGATGGGGCCTTGGCCGTGTAGGGGCTTCGCTGGCAAGGGCCCGATGGGGCCTTGGTTGCGCAGGGATTTCGCCGCCTGTGCGTCATGCCGTCTTGCTTGACAGGCACCCTTTGTTCGATGGGATTTCGGGTCGTGTATGGGCGTCGCTTGTCTCGGTTGGTCGCGTACGGCCGTGTACGGGCTCCTAGGACGCTTTGGGTGTGTGCGAGCGTCCCTTGCCGGCATATGCGCCTCGCATGCCGCCATGATTGCCCAAGGGGTTCTACCGGGCGGCTCGGCCGCTTCGGGGTATGCCCTGCGGGTTTTGAAGGACAGGCGCGGGAGCGTGCCCCTGCGGGTCTTGAAGGGCAGACGTGGGAGCGTGCCCTGCGGGTCTTGAAAGACTGACGTGGGGGCGTGCCCCTGCCAGTGTGGGCCCGCGTGAGCGCATGATGGCGGGCGACGACGAGCACGCTCGTGACGTCATGGGGCCCGCATGAGCGCGCGGGCGATGGCGTGCCAGCGATTGTCAGGCAGCCTCGGACGCGCGGCCCTCGTCTCGGGATGGCGAACGCCTCGTCATGTTCCGGGGGATGTCGGGCACCTCGCCGACACCTACGGCCCGCCCGGGCATCATCTTCTTCGATAGGAACGCCTTTGCGGCAAGGCTCACCCGGGGCTTTCCGCGCCTTACCCACCCAGGGTAATTGCTGTCATTTTCCCAGGTAAAAGCCAATAATCTAAAATTACCCGCCCTGGGCAATGGCCCTTGGGGACTCTCGGGCACATTATCTGCCGCAGCGACGCGCCAAGTGCACTGGCGCCTCGCACAGATCCGCGTGTGTTCCCACATAAGCTGAATGCATCGAGAGGAATCAACAATGAGCATGACCCGTCGTTCCTTCGTCGCCGGCGCCTCCATGGCCGCCGCCGCCACGACCGCCCTGGCCGGCGCCTCCGCCGCCCTGGCCCAGGACACCGTCACCGAGTCCGGCAACCCCGCCTGGCTGGGCGAGGCCCCCGAGATCGCCGAGGCCGACATCACCGAGACCGTCGAGACCGAGGTCCTCGTCTGCGGCTTCAACACCGGTGGCGTGCCCTGCGCCCTGTCCTGCGCCCAGAACGGCTCCAAGACCTACGTCATCGAGCGTGACTCCGAGGAGACCTGCCAGAAGATGCGCGAGGACATCGGCGCCCTCAACTCCAAGCTGCAGCAGGCTTCCTTCGCCGAGTTCCCCGAGTTCGAGATCTCCGAGAAGGACGCCGTCGAGGACATCGTCCGCTACGCCAACGGCTTCTGCAACTATGACCTGATCAAGCTGTGGGCCCAGAAGTCCGGCGAGTGCATCGACTGGATCACCGAGACCATCGAGGCCACCGGCAAGTACGTCATGGAGTTCGAGGGCAGCGTCGGCAACCAGGACGGCGAGGGCCGCGACCGCGCCTACGCCACCGGCCACAGCCCCCAGCCCACCGACGCCGCCGGTGAGGACGACTCCTACACCAAGGTCATGCGTCAGGCTGCCATCGACGCCGGCGCCGAGGTCCGTTGGAGCTGCCCGCTGCGCAAGCTCGAGCAGGACGAGACCGGCCGCGTGACCGGCGCCATCGCCGAGGACACCACCGACGGCCACTTCGTGCGCATCAACGCCTCCAAGGGCGTCGTGCTGGCCACCGGCGGCTACTCCACCAACACGGAGATGATGACCGCCCTGCAGCCCGAGATCGTCGACGGCCGCATCCTGTGCACCTCCGGCTCCACCGACGACGGCTCCGGCATCAAGGCCGGCATGTGGCTCGGCGCCCGCAAGGACCCGATCGGCACCTCCATCCTGTTCAACCGCTGCTGCGTCACCCCTGAGGAGACCGCTGGCAACGGCGTCGTGGGCCGTTGGTTCTGGTTCGGCGAGCAGCCCTTCCTGAAGGTCAACCTTAACGGCGAGCGCTTCTGCAACGAGTCGGGCCCCTACGACTACATGCTGCACAGCACCTGGAGCCAGCCCTACCACACCTACTGCGACATCTGGGACTCCGACGCCAAGGCCAAGGCCGAGCAGCTCAACGAGGTCGGCTGCTGCCGTCTGTTCCCCTTCGACAACGGCGCCCAGAACAACATCCCCTTCGATGTGGTCTGGAACAACATGAACGCCAAGCTCATCGAGGACGGCTACATCCAGCAGGCCGACACCATCGAGGAGCTCGCCGAGAAGCTCAACATCCCGGCTGAGAACCTGGTTGCCACCGTCGAGAAGTACAACGGCTTCTGCGACGCCGGCGAGGACACCGATTACTACAAGGAGTCCTACCGCCTCACCAAGCTGGACACTCCGCCCTACTACGGCGTGCGCACCGGCTCCTGGCACCTCGCCACGTTCGACGGCCTGCTCATCAACACCAAGATGCAGGTTCTCGACCAGGACAACAACCCCATCGAGGGCCTCTACGCCATCGGTGACTGCTCGGGCGGCTTCTTCTGCGTGAGCTACCCCAACCTGTTCACCGGCCTGGCCTGCGGACGTACCTCCACCGAGGGCTACCTCGTCGGCCAGAACTTCGCCCAGTAAAGGTTGCGGAACCTCGTCCGCTGCGTTCTCGTGAGGCTCGCGTACATTTAGTACGCGTCGCCTCCCGACGCCTTGCGGACGAGAACCCGCTTTTGTAAGGGCGGAACCTGATGCGCCGCGTTCCGCGAAGCCTTACGCGCGGTGCGCACCTTTGGTGCACATCTAGTACGCTACGGCTCCGCGCGCCTTGCGCGCCAGAACCCGCTTTTGTGAGGGCGGAACCTCGCCGGCTGCGTTCCACGGGGCTCGTCGCAAAGACCGCTCCGTGTCGTGAGGCTCGCGTACGTCCAGTACGCTGCGCCTCCCGACGCCTTGCCGGCGAGAACCCGCTTTTGTAAGGGCGGAACCTCGCCGGCTGCGTTCTACGGGCGCTTGCAGGCTAGAAACCGCTCTTTAGGGGGTGGGGCCTTGGCGAGGGCTGAGGATTTGCGACATACTTTTAACGCATGGGGCACCCCGTCGGCACAAATGGCCGGCGGGGTGTTTTAGTATGGGAAAAGTTTGGTAGACGGGCAGGGGAGGGTCAATGGAGCAGGAGCAGCGAAGCAACCCCTTTGCGGCCTCGCTGACGTTTGCCCGCGGCGTCTTCACCTCGCCGGCATGCTGGCGCGTCATTGCGGCGGTGGCCCTGGCAAACCTTGTCGTCCTGCTCATGAACCGCTCGTTCTTCCCGCTTTTCGACGACGTCTTCACCTACGCGCGCGACATCTCAATCTCCTGCAGCGGCGTCTTCTGCATCGCGGTGGGCCTCATCTCGCTCGTGCGTCCCGATTGCCTGCACGGCCGCATGCTCAGCGTGGGAATGCTCGTCGCCCTCGTCGCGGGTGCGGCCTTGTCGTGCGCCGGCCTTGCGTGGAACCTGCCGTTTCTGCTCGTGGCCGGGGCCTGCCTGTTTGTCACGGCACGCGGCTGGGGCATGCTCACCGCCAACCTCTCCGCCGTGCGCCTGCCAGCGTCTCAGGCTGTGACCTGCATTGTCTGTGGTATCGGCGTGGGCCAGGTGGCCGAGCTGCCCCTGCGCCTGCTTGCCCCCCAGCTCGCGTGCGTCGCGGTGATGTTTGTGGCGGCCGCCGGCTCCATCCTGCTATCTATGAGGACGGCCCAGGACATCGTCGACACCATCGGGCGCAACGAGGCCGTCGCCGACATCGCGGTGACGCACCCCGCGTCGCTTCTGCCGCTCAACAGCCAGTTCTATGTCTTCCTCATCCTGTCGCAGGCTATCTTCGGCTTTGCGCTGCGGTTCGGCGAGGTGGGCGGCATGCCGGCCTTCGGCAGCATGTCGGCCTTCTTCGTGCTCGCCGTGGCCCTCATCGTCGTCGCCATGGGCGGCCGTCTTTTCAGCGACGTCCTGGCAAACGTGGTGGTGCTCGCGCTCATCGCGGGCTTTCTGCTTATCATCGCCGGCGGCGGCGCCAACGTGTATTGGGCAAACGGCATCCTCACGGTGGGGACCACGCTGTTCAACGCCCTCATGTATGCCGTGCTCGTGGCCCTGGCCGGGCGCAACCGCCTGGCGAGCCTGTCCATCATGGGCTGGGGCGTGGGCCTGTCGAGCCTGTCCACCACTTTCGGCGCCCTTGTGGGTACAAGCGCAAACGCCCTGGTGGGGGCAGGCAACCATGAGCAGCTTGCCGCCCTGGTGAGCGTCGTGGTGCTGCTCGTGGTGGCCTATATCCTCTTCGGCCTGCGCGGGTTCTCCTTCCAGGCCACCATCGAGGGCGTGGAGGCCATGCCCACGGGCCCCATCCCCGTGGTCGCCGACGCCCACGTCGGGGCCGAGGAGCTCTTCTGCGCGCGCGTCAGCGAGCTCGCCGCCAAGTACGGCCTGACGCCGCGCGAGGAGGAGACGTTCGCCATGCTTGCCCGCGGGCGCAACCGCGAGTACATCGAGGAGCGCCTGGGCGTGTCGCGCAACACCGTGAAGGCCCACGTCAAGCACATCTACGCGAAGTTGGATATACACTCCCACCAAGAGCTTCTCGACCTCGTCGAAGAATAAAGTGAGTAGCGGAACCTGGCGCGCCGCGTTCCACGGAGCCTTACGTACTCCAGTACGCTACGGCTCCGTGCGCCTTGCGCGCCAGAACCCGCTTTTAGAGGGATGCGGAACCTCACGCGCTGCGTTCCACAGGTGCTCATGTACTCCAGTACACATCGCACCTGTGCGCCTTGCGCGTGAGAACCCGCTTTTGGAGGGAGTTGCGGAACCTGGCGCGCTGCGTTCCTGGGAGGCTAGAGTACTCCAGTACACGTCGCCTCCCAGCGCCTTGCGCGCCAGAATCCGCTTTTAGAGGGAGTAGCGGAACCTGGCCTGCTGCGTTCTCGGGAGGCTCACGCGCGGTGCGCACCTTTGGTGTACATCTAGTACGCATCGCCTCCCGACGCCTTGCGGGCGAGAACCCGCTTTTGGAGGGAGTTGCGGAACCTCACGCGCTGCGTTCTGCCGGGCTCGCCGAGGGGGCGGCGTTGGGCAGTTTCGAACTTTCTGATGAGATGGTTGGCGTGCGCGTCTGGAAACACGGGCGTGATAATATAAAATCCCGTAACTAAGCGTACGTTGCCACGAGGCAGAGCGAGAGGAACGGGATTCCACCAATGACAAAACATGTATTCGTGACCGGCGGCGTCGTCTCCTCGCTGGGCAAGGGCATCACTGCAGCCTCCCTGGGTCGTCTGCTCAAGAGCCGCGGCTACAAGGTCACGATGCAGAAGATGGATCCCTACCTCAACGTCGATCCCGGCACGATGAGCCCCTTCCAGCACGGCGAGGTGTTCGTGACGGTGGACGGCCATGAGGGCGACCTCGACCTGGGCCACTACGAGCGCTTCATCGACGAGTCGCTCAACCGCGACTCCAACGTGACGCAGGGCTCGGTGTACCAGACCCTCATCAACCGCGAGCGCCACGGCGACTTCCTCGGCGGCACCGTGCAGGTCATCCCCCACGTCACCAACGAGATCAAGGCCCGCATGCACCGCGTGGCCGACAAGGCCGGCGCCGACGTCGTCATCACCGAGATCGGCGGCACCATCGGCGACATCGAGTCGCAGCCCTTCATCGAGGCCATCCGCCAGTTCCGCAAGGACGTGGGCAACGACAACGTCTGCTATATTCACGTGAGCCTGCTTCCCTACATCGCCGCCTCGCACGAGGTGAAGACCAAGCCCACCCAGCACTCCGTCAAGGAGCTGCGCGGCCTGGGCGTCTCCCCCGACATCATCGTGCTGCGCGCCGACCACGACGTCGACGAGAAGATCTGCCACAAGATCGCGTCGTTCTGCGACGTCGACCCCGACGCCGTCTTCGTGAACAGCGACTGCCCCTCCATCTACGACGTTCCCACGCTCCTGGCTGACCAGGGCTTCGACCTCAAGGTCTGCGAGCGCCTGGGCCTCGACCCCCGCACCTCCGACATGGACGAGTGGAACGCCTTCCTCGACGCCAAGTCGGCCGCCGAGGCCACCAGCGCCGAGCTGGGCGAGGTCAAGATCAAGCTTGTGGGCAAGTACACCCAGCTGCCCGACGCCTACCTCTCCGTCATCGAGGCCCTGCACCATGCCGGCGTCGCCAACGGCCGCGCCGTTGACATCGAGCTCATCGACGGCGAGAACCTCAACGACGCCAACGCCGACGAGATCCTGGGCCAGGCCGACGGCATCCTCGTGCCGGGCGGCTTCGGTGTGCGCGCCTTCGAGGGCAAGGTGTGCGCGGCCCGCTACGCCCGCACCCACAAGATTCCCTACCTGGGTATCTGCCTGGGCATGCAGGTCGCGGTGACCGAGTTCGCCCGCGACGTCCTGGGCTGGGCCGACGCGCACTCCGCCGAGTTCAGCGAGTCCACGCAGCACCCCGTGATCGCCCTCATGCCCGACCAGGCCGGCATCGTGGACATGGGCGGCACCATGCGCCTCGGCGCCTACCCCTGCGTCGTCACCCCCGGCACCCTGGGCGCCCAGGCCTACGGCCAGGAGCAGATCTCCGAGCGCCATCGCCACCGCTTCGAGGTCAACAACGAGTTCCGCGACAAGCTCGTGGAGGCGGGCCTCGTGGTGAGCGGCACTTCGCCCGACGGCCGCCTCGTCGAGATGGTCGAGCTTCCCCGCGAGCAGCATCCGTGGTTCGTGGCCGGCCAGTTCCACCCAGAGTTCCAGAGCCGTCCCACCAAGCCGCACCCCTTGTTCCGCGACTTCATCAAGGCCTCCTGCGCCCAGGCCGACGCCTGCTAGCCGGTGGCACCCCAATCTGACATGACGCAGTCGGCCAGGTCTGCCCTCGAGGCGGGCCTGGCCGACTTCATTGACTACCTCGTGGTGGAGAAGGGCTCGTCTGCCAACACGGTGGCGGCCTACAAGCGCGACTTGAAGGCCTGGATTGCCTGGCTTGACTTTGAGCAGGGCATACGCGAGCCCGACGAGGTGCAGCGCTGCCTTGTGGAGCAGTACCAGGCACATCTGCACGATCAGGGCAAGGCCGCCTCGTCCATCCAGCGCGCCTTGTCGGCCATAAAGGGCCTGCACAAGTTCCTCTACCTCGACGGTGCGTCGCAGAAGCTGCCCACCTCCGAGGTCAAGGCCCCGCGCAAGCCCGAGCGCCTCCCCGAGACCATCTCCATCGAGAAGGCGTTCGAGCTGCTTGACCAGCCCTTCCCCGACACGGCCGCGGGGCATCGCGACAAGACGATGCTCGAGGTGCTTTACGGCTGCGGCCTGCGCGTCAGCGAGCTGTGCGGCCTGGATCTGTCGGCATGCTTCCTCGACGACGGGTTCCTGCGCATCTTCGGCAAGGGCAGCAAGGAGCGCCTCGTGCCCATCGTGGGCAGCGCGCTTCGCTGCCTGCAAGACTATCTCGCCGTGTGGCGAGGGCAGCTGCACCCGTCGGGTGCGGCGCTGCCCGCCGAGACGCACGCGGTGTTCCTCAACGCGCGCGGTGGGCGCATCTCGCGCCAGAGCGTCTTCAATGTGGTGGAGCGTGCTGGCGTGGCCGTGGGCATCCCGGGCCTGCACCCCCATGTGCTGCGGCATGCCTTCGCGTCGCACATGCTGGCCGGCGGCGCCGACCTGCGCGTGCTCCAGGAGATTCTGGGGCACGCCGACATCTCCACGACCCAGGTGTACACCCATGTGGATAGGGAGCATATACGCGAGGAATACTACTCCTCCCACCCTCGCGCCCACTGTAAATAGTTGCGGAACCTGGCCTGCTGCGTTCTCGGGAGGCTTACGTACATTTAGTACGCTGCGCCTCCCGACGCCTTGCAGGCCAGAACCCGCTTTTGGAGGGGCGGAACCTCGGCGGCTGCGTGCGCGGGTGGTGTCATGGGTGTGCGGGGTGGTGGGGCGATATCGCATGGAATTGCATGGAATGTGGCATCGAGGCGGCTTCATGGTGTATCCTGGCCCCTACGTTGGACGACTCTCGCCGCCTGGGGAGGTTGCAGTGAGCCAAGAGATGCAGCAGACATGCTTCACCGGCGTGGCCGAGCACGTGCTCGACGCGAAGGGTCGCGTGTCCCTGCCCGCCAAGGCCCGCCGCAACCTGGGCGACACGGTCAAGTGCGTGCTGTCTTTGGACAAGAGGGCGGTCTTGGTCTTCTCGCCCCAGGGCTTCGACGCTTGGTTCAAGTCGTTCTTCCCCGAGGGCCTCAACCCCCGCTCCGAGCGGGAGACGAGGCTTGCCCAGCGCCTGCTTGCCTTCACCGAGGAGGCCGACATCGACTCGGCCGGCCGCATCGGCATCTCGGCAAAGCTGCGCGGGATCGTGGGCCTGGAGAAGGAGGTCGCCATCATCGGTGGCGGCGACCATCTCGAGGTCGTTGACAGGGCGTCGTACCAGCGCGTCGAGGACGACCTTCTTTCCTTTGACTTTTTGGAGGCGTAGGTGGACTCGACGAACATGCACGACGGCACCCCTGCAGCAGAATTCCGGCATATCCCCGTCATGCTGGACGAAGTTCTGGACGCCCTGCGTCCAAGTGACGGCGACGTCGTGTGCGATTGCACGCTCGGCGGCGCCGGCCACTCCCTTGAGCTGGGTAGGCTGTGCAGCCCGTCCGGATTGCTCATCGGCATCGACCAAGACGACCTCGCCTTGGAAAACGCCGGCAAGCGCATCCGGGCAAACATACCCGAAGTCAAGTCTATCCAGCTCAAGGGCAACTTCTCCGAGCTCGACCGCCTGCTCCAGCAGGCCCAGGTCCCCGGTGTGGACTGCATCCTGTTCGACCTGGGCGTCAGCTCCCCCCAGCTTGACATCGCCTCAAGGGGCTTCTCGTACCACGAGGACGCCCCGCTCGACATGCGCATGGACACGGGCAACAACACCCTAACCGCACTTGAGGTCGTGAACCACTACAACGAAGCCGACCTCGCCCGCATCCTTCGCGTCTATGGCGAGGAGAAGTTCGCCAGCCGCATCGCCAGCCGCATCGTGGCGCGCCGCGCCAAGGCCCCCATCGAGACCACGCTGCAGCTGGTGGACGTCATCAAGGAGGCCATCCCGGCCGCGCAGCGCCGCCAGGGCGGCCACCACCCGGCCCGCAAGAGCTTCCAGGCCATCCGCATCGAGGTCAACCACGAGATGGACGCCTTGAAGTCGGGCCTGGACGCGGCGGTGCGCTGGCTCAACAAGGGCGGGCGCATCTGCGTCATCTCGTACCACTCCCTTGAGGACCGCATCGTGAAGGAGGCGTTCAAGTCCTTCACGCAGACGTGCACCTGCCCGCCCGACCTTCCGGTGTGCGTGTGCGGGGCCAAGCCGGTGCTGAAGCTGCAGGAGCGCAAGCCTCGGGTGCCCAGCGATGATGAGATTGTACGTAATCCGCGTTCTCGCTCCGCCAAGATACGAAGTGCGGTCAAGCTGGTCTAGAATACACAGCCTTGCACTTGCAGGGCTTGTGACGTAAGCGATGAAGAGGGGGTGCCGACATGCCGGAGTATGACGAAGCCGTGGCGTACGAGATGGATTCCTATGCCCGTGCCGGCCAGGCCGCCCCGCAGCGTCGTGAGGAGCTGCGTCGCGACTGGAGCGTCGTGGAGGGCCGCGCCCTCAGGACCCGCCCGCTTTCCGCCGCCCTCATCACCGCCATCAAGTGCGCCGGCGCCCTCGTGGCCACCCTCGCCATCGTCTCGGCCGTCAAGGTCGCGCTCATCTCGGTGGCCTACGGGTACCTCATGCAGAATTCCGCCCTCAACACCGAGCTTGAGTCGAGCCGCTACCAGGCTGCCGAGCTCGAGGTTCAGAACGCCCAGTTCGCCAACCAGGAGCGTATCTACGCCATCGCCACCCAGGTGTACGGCATGGTCGCCCCCGAGCAGAGCGAGACTGTGGATTTGGCTTCCACCTCGGCTGATACGGCCGTAGAGACAGAGTAGCCATGCCCCCGCGCGACGAGGAATCGCGGCGCGGCAGCCAGCCGCAACGTGACGCGCGTCCCGAGCAGCGCCCGGAGCGTGCCCAGGCGGCGCGCGCGACTGAGCCGCCCGAGGTCGACGAGCCCCCCTCGGCGCAAGACCGCCCAAGCGCCCGCAAGCAGCGCAAGGCCAAGCCCCACAAAGACCGAAAGCCGAACGGCATAGCCCAGAGGTTCATGACCTGGTACACCGAGCGCCCCTATTCGCGCCAGGCTGTGCTGGGCGGGGGCCTGGGCCTGTGCTTTTTCGTGGCCACATGCAGGCTGTTCTACTTGCAGGCCATCGCCACCGGCGAGCTGTCCACGGCGGCGCACAACGAGCGAACCGCCAACACCGTGCTGCCGTATCGCCGCGGCGCCATCTACGACCGCAACGGCAACGTCCTGGCGCGCTCGGTGGACGCCGTCAACATCGCGGTGCATCCCAACGTGGTGCAGAACCTGGGCACCGTCAACGCCACGGCCAACATCCTGGCCGACGTGCTGGGCGGCAACGCCGCCGATTATGCCGAAATCTGCGAGCGCGACACCACGTACGCCTACGTGGTGAAGAACGCCGACCCGGTCCTTGCGACCAACCTCAAGGCGGCGCTCGTGGAGGAGAACACCACCCGCAAGAAAAACGACCTCACCGAGCTGTCGGGCTTCGAGTACGAGACGGTGCAGCGCCGCATCTACACCCAGGGCGAGGTCGCCGGCAACATCATCGGCATCGTCGGAGGCGACGACGACGAGGGCATCACCGGGTTGGAGCTGCAGTACAACGACGTGCTGTGCGGCACCGACGGCTACCTCGTGCAGGAGCGCAGCCGCGACGGCATGCCCGTTGTGGGCGGCGACGCGGTGCGCAACGACCCCGTGGACGGCGAGAACATCACCATCTCCATCGACCTGGACATCCAGCGTGTGGCTCAGGAGCAGGTCACCCAGGCCATTGCCGAGTGGAAGGCAAAGTCGGGCGTGGCCATCGTGATGATGCCCGAGACCGGCGAGATCCTCGCCTGCGTCTCCACGCCCTACCTCGACCTCTCCGACACCTCCAGCGCCACCACCGAGGCGTTCAACGTGAAGTGCGTGAGCGACTCCTACGAGCCGGGCTCCACCTTCAAGCCCATCACGGCCGCCGCAGCCATCGACTCGGGCACCGCCACGCCCGACACGCTGTACTACTGCCCCGCCACCATCCAGGTCGGCGACGACACGGTCGGCGACTCCGACGACCGCGACTACGACATCGACCTCACGCTCACGCAGGTGCTTGAGCGCTCGAGCAACGTCGGCATGGTCAAGTGCGCCGAGGAGCTGGGCAGCGAGAAGTTCTACGAGTACTCGCAGCGCTTCAAGATCGGCTCCCTGACCGAGATTGACTACCCCGGCGAGGTGCCCGGCCTGGTGAGCGATTACGCGCACTACACGGGCGCCTGGGCCTCGATGTCGTTCGGCCAGTCCATCGCCGTGCCCCCCATCCAGATGGCCCGCGCCGTGAGCGCCATCGCCAACGACGGCGTGCTCGTGCAGCCTCACTTCCTGCTGAAGGTGGGCAGCGAGGAGCAGACCTACGACAACGTGGGCCAGGCGGTGAGCGCCCAGACCGCCCGGGAGGTGGCCGAGATGATGTACAGCGTCATCGAGAACGGCTACGGCAAGACGGGCAAGATAGAGGGCTACCGCTTGAGCGGCAAGACGGGCACCGCAGAGCGCGTCGACGACACGACGGGCCTGTACTTCGACAACACCAACACGGTGTCGTTTATCGGCTTCGGCCCCACGGACGACCCGAAAGTGCTTGTATATGTCATGATTGACTACGTGACCGGCGCGACGGGCTCCACCGTCGCGGGTCCCGTGTGGGCGACCATCATGCAGGAGGCCCTGGACAAGCTCCAGATTCCCCCCTCGTACTAGGGAAGCGCCCAGACGCCGGCACGAAAGGAGAGCCGCGATGTTCCAAGCAACGACGCGCGAGGTGGCCCAAGCCATCGGCGCGCGTGTCATAGAGTGCCCCGATGAGCAGCGCGCCGTGCGCGACGTCGCCATCGACTCGCGCCAGGTGGGGGAGTCCAACCTCTTCGTCGCCCTGCGCGGGGAGCGCGTCGATGGAAACGACTACGTGCAGCGCGCCCTTGAGGCGGGGGCTGCCGCCTGCGTGATGACCCGCGAGCCCAGCGACGCCGAGCTGGCCTGCGCCCGCGAGCGCGGGGCGGCCCTGCTTGCATGCGACTCCGGCGAGCGGGCCCTGGCGGCGCTGGCCTCGTGGTGGCGCGACAAGCTCGACTGCGTCGTGGTGGGCGTCACCGGCTCCTCGGGCAAGACCACGACCAAGGAGATGTGCGCAGCCGTCCTCGCGTGCAAGTTCAAGACCTATGCCACGCGCGGCAACCTCAACTCCACCATCGGCGGCCCCCTCACCGTGCTGCGCTGCCCGCTCGACGCCCAGGCCATGGTGGTCGAGATGGGCATGAGCGGCCTGCACGAGATAGAGGCCATCGCCCAGGTCGCCAGGCCCCACATCGGCATCGTCACCAACGTGGGCACGGCCCACATTGGCATCCTGGGCAGCCGCGAGAACATCGCGCGCGCAAAGGCCGAGCTCGTGGCCGCCCTGGCGCACCAGAAGGGGTCCGTCGAGGGCCTGGGGCCGTGCGCTCTGCTCTGGGGCCAGGACGACTACACGGGCTGGATTCGCGACAACGTCGCCGACCCCGCGGGCGTGCGCGTGCTGACGTTCGGCTGCGCCGACGGCGACGCGGCGCGCTGTGCGGACCCCCAGCTCGACGAGATGGGCTGCGCCTTCGGCGTGGCCGAGCTGCCCAGCGGCGCCCGGATGGAGTTCCACCTGGGGTTGCCCGGCGTCCACAACGTGGCCGACGCCCTGGCCGCCGCGGCCATGGGAGACATCCTCGGCGTCGCGGCCGACGACATGGCCGCCGCCCTGGGCTCGCTTCGCCTTGCGGGCAACCGCCAGGAGGTCGTGCGCTGCCAGGGCGCGGGCATCACCCTCGTCAACGACTGCTACAACGCCAACGCCGACTCCATGCGCCGCGCGATCGACGTGCTCTGCTCGCTGCAGGCGCGCCGGCGCATCGCCTGCCTGGGCGACATGGGCGAGCTGGGCAGTGACGCCCAGGCCGTGCACACCGCGGTGGGCGGCTATGCCGCGGGCAAGGGCGTCGAGGTGCTCGTGTGCGTGGGCGAGCTGTCGCGCGACATGGCCCAGGCGGCCCAGCTCATGGGCATGTCGGAGAACGACGTCATCGAGGTGGCCGACGCGCAGGCGGCCGCCGAGGTGCTCAAGCAGATAGCAAGGGAGGGAGACGCCGTGCTCGTGAAGGCGTCGCACTCCACCGGTTTGGAGAAGACTGTCGAGGCGGTGACCCAGGCATGGGCATAACATCGAGCTACCCCAGCTACACTGTTTTCGTCGCCGCCTTCGTGGCGTGCGCCATCGTGTGCGTGCTCATGCCGCCTTGGATCCGCCTGCTGCGCCGCAACAAGATCGGCCAGCAGATCCGCGCCGACGGCCCCCAGCGCCACCTGCAGAAGCAGGGCACGCCCACCATGGGCGGCGTGGTCATCCTCATCGCAGTCGTCGTGACGAGCCTGCTTCTGGGCGGCACGAACCCGCCGCTGCTCGTGGCCCTGTTCGCCACCGTGCTCACCGGCCTTCTGGGCTTTCTGGACGACTTCGAGTCGGTGGCCAAGAAGCGCTCGCTGGGCCTCACGCCCATAGCCAAGCTCATCGGCCAGGGCGTCATCGTGGTCGTGTTCATCCTCCTGGCGGTCAACGTCGTGGGGGTGTCGCCCTCCATCAGCCTCTTCGGCCTGGTCGACATCGACCTGGGCGTGCTCACCACCACGGTGGCGGGGGTCCAGATCCCCTGGCTCTACCTCGTCTTCGTTTACCTCCTCATGGCGGGCTTCTCCAATGCCGTCAACCTCAACGACGGCCTGGACGGCCTGTGCGGCGGCTGCTCGGCCGTCACCCTGGGCGTCATGGGCATGGTTGCCTATGCCTGCGGCGACCTGGGGCTGTCCGTGTTCGCCTTCGCCTGCGTGGGCGCCTGCGTGGGCTTCCTGTGGTTCAACTGCTACCCGGCGTCCATCTTCATGGGCGACACCGGCTCGCTTGCCCTGGGCACGGCGCTTGCCGCCATCGCCGTCCTCACCAAGAGCGAGGTCACCTCGCTTGTGATCGGTGGCATCTTCATCGTCGAGGCCCTGAGCGTCCTCATCCAGGTGGCGAGCTTCAAGGCCACGGGCAAGCGCGTCTTCCTCATGGCGCCCCTGCACCACCACTTCGAGAAGCTCGGCTGGGCCGAGACGAAGGTGGTCACGCGCTTCTGGATCATCTCGGCGGGCTGCGCCGCCCTGGGATTCGCGCTGTTCTTCCAGACCATAGGCTAGGGATTGGGGCCTTCCATCATGTTCGAACCCAGCGGAAACATCGCCCTGCTCGGCCTGGGCGCCTCCACGAAGGCCGCGGCCCGCTACCTTTTGGGCGGGTCCTGCCCGGCCGTGACGTCGGTCACCCTCGTGGTGCCCCAGGTGGGGCAGTCCCAGCAGGAGGCGCTCGACGAGCTTGTGGCTCTGGGCGCGCGCGTGGCGCCCGACTTCGAGGGCGACTACGACCTGGGGGTCGTGAGCCCGGGCATCCCCTGCACGGGTGACTTCTACCGCGAGGGCCAGAGGCGCTGCGCCCAGCTCATCGGCGAGCCGGAGCTTGCCTGGCGCGTGAGCCCGCAGGACTGGGTGGGCATCACCGGCACGAACGGCAAGACCACCACGACCACGCTTGCCTGCGAGCTCATCTGCGCGGCCGGCATCCCGGCGCGCACCGTGGGCAACATCGGGCTTCCGCCCATCGCCTGCGTGGAGGGGCGCGCCTCCGACGAGGTGTTCGTGGCCGAGCTGTCGAGCTTCCAGCTGCAGAGCTCCTTCGAGCTGCACCCCCACGTGGGCGTGCTGCTCAACGTCACGCCCGACCACGTGGAGTGGCACGGCAGCCTGGAGGCCTACTCCCAGGCCAAGGAGCGGCTCTTCGCCAACATGGATGCGGATGACCTCGCGGTCCTGGGCGACGACGCCGACTGCCTGGCCGTCGCCGACAGGCTGCGTGCCCGCGGCGTGCGCGTCTGCGTGCTGGGCGCCGTGCCCGGCCCGTCTGTGCCCGACGCTGCCTGGGTCGACGACCAGGGCCGCCTTGTCGTGCGCCTGCGCGGGGCCGACCAGGTGCTCTGCCCTGTGGACGACATGCTCATCAAGGGCCCGCACAACGTGCAGAACGCCCTGGCCGCATCGGCGTGCGCCCTGGAGATGGGCGCGGGCCGTCAGGCCGTCGAGCAGGGCCTGCGTGCCTTCAAGCCCCTCGCGCACCGCATCGAGCCCGCGGGGCAGGTGGCCGGCGTGCGCTTCTACGACGACTCCAAGGGCACCAACACCGACGCCACCGTCAAGGCCATCCTGGCCTTCCCCGCGGGCGGCACCGTCGTGATGCTCGGCGGTCACGACAAGGGCACCGACCTGGCCGACCTGGCGCGCACCGTGGCCTGCAACTGCAAGGCGGCCGTGTGCTACGGGCAGGCCGGCGAGCGCATCGCCGCCGCCGTGGAGCAGGCCGTGGCGGCACACCCGGGCTGCACGGTCGTGCGCGCCCCCAAGATGCGCGAGGCCTTCGAGGCCGCCGTCGACGCGGCCCAGCCCGGCGACGTGGTGCTGCTGAGCCCGGCGTGCTCGTCGTTTGACGAGTTCACGGGGTACGCCCAGCGCGGTCAGACCTTCCAGGCCTGGGTGGGCGAGCTCGCAGGCGCCTGCACGGCCGGCGAGTAGCGCCCATGGCCGCCAAGCAGGGAAAGGTCTCGCGCAGGGTAAACGCGGGCTCGTTCTGGACGGTCGAGCACCTCACCTCGCCGGGGTTCCTCCTCCTCGTCGCCACGGTCGCGCTGTGCGCCTTCGGCCTGGTCATGGTGTTCTCCGCCTCGTCCATCGAGCTGGTGGACGCGGGCTCGTCCTCCTGGCACACGGTGCTCAACCAGTTCATATACATGGCCTTGGGCTGGGGTGCCTTCCTGCTTATCTCCCACGCGCTGTGCGCCCATCGCCTGATGGGCTGGGGATGGATCGTGGGGCTGACCGCCCTTGCGTGCGTGCTGCTGCTGCTCGTGACCCTCGTGGGCACCGAGGTCAACGGCGCGAAGCGCTGGCTGCGCTTCGGCTCCTCTGCCAGCGCGCCCTCCATCCAGCCCTCGGAGTTCGCCAAGATCGTCGTCGTCATGGCCGCCGCCTACTACGCGGCCCTCTGGAACAAGGGCGAGCTGAGCGGGGGGAATGCCCTGTTACAGCTCTTGCCGTTCGTCCTCATCCCGGTCGTGTTCATCTACACAGAGCACGACCTGGGCACCCTGCTCATCATCTTCGCGGGCCTATTCGCCCTGGCCTATCTGGCTAAGGTCCCGAAGGGCTTCTTCATCGCCATCCTGATAATCGCGGCCATCGGCGCGTTCTACGCCGTCTTCGGCGTGAGCTATCGAAGCGAGCGCTTCAGCACCTGGCTCAACCCTGAGGCCGACTACTACGGCAACGGCTGGCAGTCGATCCACGGTTTTCGTGGCATCGCCTCGGGCGGCTTCTTCGGCCTGGGGTTGGGCGAGTCGCGCCAGAAGTACAGCTACCTGCCCGAGGCCGAGAACGACTACATCTTCGCCATCATCGCCGAGGAGCTGGGCTTCTTCGGCGTGCTGGTGATGCTGGCGCTGTTCGCGCTCTTCGGCTACTGCGGACTGCGCATCTCCGTCGAGGCCAGGGAACGCAGCCTGAAGTCGAGCTTTCTGGCCGGCGGCCTCACGGTCCTCATCGAGTTCCAGGCCTTCCTCAACATGGCAGGCGTCACCGGCCTGCTCCCCATGACGGGCCGCCCCCTGCCCTTCATCACGGCGGGCGGCTCCTCGGTCATAGCCTGCCTCATCATGGCGGGCCTCATCTACAGCGTCGCGCGTGAGAACGCCATTGGCCTGAGGGAGGAGCGCGAGCGAAGGCGCGTGCGGGCAAAGGACTCGCTTTCGGTGGTGGAGGGCGGCCCGGCTGAGACGGCCGCCGAGCAGGGGCGCCCCTCCGGGGCGCTGCTTCCCGGCGAGCTCACTTCCATACCGGGCGGCCGCGTGGGCGAGGAGCGTGCCGAGGGCAGGCAGCGCCCGCCTCGCCCCCGAAGGGCCGCCGAACCCGGCCAGCGCGACCCCGGCCGCGCCTCGTCGGGCCGCGCGCGCCCCTCGGAGGCGGGCGACGACGGCCGCACGAGCGGCTCGTCACGCAGGCCCGACGGCCCCGGCGCCGGCCCGGGCCGACAGTAGCGATGCGCGCGGGGACGGGCCCCGCGCCGTCTGAAAGGACATCACGATGAGCACATTTGCCCTGGCGGCGGGCGGCACCGCTGGTCACATCAACCCCGCGCTCGCCTTGGCCAACGAGCTGCGCGCCCGCGGGCACGAGGTGCGCTTCTATGGGACGAAGAGGGGCATGGAGGCCACACTGGTGCCCCAGGACGGCTTCGCGTTCGAGGGGCTCGACGTCAGCGGCTTCGACCGCAGCCGTCCCTGGACCGCCCTCACTGCCGTGCTCAAGATGCGCCGGGCCAAGAAGGCCCTGCTGGAGGAGTTCGCCCGCGAGGGCAAGCCTGCCGCAGCCGTGGGCTTCGGCGCCTACGTGTGCTTCCCCTTGGCCGCCGCCGCCGCCAAGGCGGGCGTGCCGCTCGTGCTGCACGAGCAGAACTCCGTGCCCGGCATGGCCAACAAGGCCCTGGCCAAGGACGCGACGCTGCTTGCGCTCACCTATCCCGTGAGCCAGGAAAAGTTCGCCGGCAAGCTTGGGGCGGGCACGCGCGTGCAGGTGGTGGGCAACCCGGTGCGCGCGAGCGTTCTCGCCCCCACGCGCGAGCAGGGCCGCGACGCCCTGGGCATCCCGCGCGACGCCAAGGTGCTGCTCGTCTTCGGGGGAAGCCTGGGGGCCGCCCACCTCAACAAGGCCGTGTGCGCCCTGCGTGACCAGCTGCTTTCCCGGCCCGACCTCTACGTGGTGCACGCCTCGGGCAAGAAGGACTTCGACGCGACCCGCGAGGCCCTCGCCCTTACCGACGAGGCCGCGCGCCGCTGGCGGCTGAGCCCCTACATCGACGACATGGGGTCGTGCCTGGCCGCCGCCGACCTGGTGCTGTCGCGCGCCGGCGCCTCCTCCATCGCCGAGATCGCCGCCCGCGGCGTGCCCTCGGTGCTCGTGCCCTACCCCTACGCCACCGAGAACCACCAGGCGGTCAACGCGCTGCTGCTCAAGGACGTGGGCGGCGCGGTGGTGGTGGACGACGCCGCGCTCGACGGGCAGGACTTCGGGCGCGACTTCCTCGCCCTGCTCGACGACGACGCGCGCCTGGCCGACATGCGCTTACGCGTGGAGTCGCTGGGCTACTCGGGCGCCACGGCCGCTCTGGCAGATGCTGTGGAAGCTGTTGCCACGCGCTAACGCGACGTCGCCGCGTGTCGCGTGCGGCTAGAATGAGTCGGATTGACGCAGCCCCGAAGGCCGGGGCCCAACAGGAAGGTCTTGTGAGGATGGCTAGCAACGACAACCCGCGCCCCTTCGAGCGCGTTCACTTCATCGGCATCGGCGGCGCGGGCATGTCGGGCATCGCCTTGGTCCTGCACCAGCGGGGCTACTGCGTCACCGGCAGCGACCTCAAGGCCTCCAAGTACACGCGCGCCCTGGTGAAGGAGGGCGTGCAGATCTTCGTGGGCCACAACGCCCGCACGATCGACGAGGTGAAGCCCCAGGTCGTGGTCATCTCCACGGCCATCCCCGAGACGAACCCCGAGCTCGTGGCGGCACGTGAGCAGGGCATCGAGGTCTGGCACCGCTCGCAGATGCTGTCGTTCCTCTCGCACGGGGCGGTCACCATCGCCTGCGCCGGCACCCACGGCAAGACCACGACCTCCTCGCTTGCCGCCACGATGCTCGAGCACATGGGCGAGCAGCCCACCTTCCTCATCGGCGGCATCATCGACGGCTACGAGACCAACGGCCACTCCGGGCAGGGCCCCTACTTCGTGGCCGAGGCCGACGAGAGCGACGGGTCGTTCCTCAACCTCGACCCCAACGTGGTCATCGTCACGAACATCGAGGCCGACCACCTCGACCACTACGGCAGCCTCGAGGAGATCGAGAAGACGTTCTGCAAGTTCATGGCCTCGGTGCCCCAGGACGGCCACGTCATCGTGTGCGGCGAGGACCCGCACCTGCCCGAGCTTGCCCGCACGTGCGGCAGGCCCGTGCTGACCTACGGCTTCGGCGCTGACAACGACGTGGTCTGCACGCCCCTGGACGTGCCGGGCACGAACGCCTTCAGCGTGAGGCTGCCCGACGGCACCTGCGAGCAGGTCCACCTCGACCACAACCCCGGCCTGCACAACTGCCTGAACGCCTCGGCGGTCCTGACGCTTGCCTATGTGCTGGGCCTGCCCTGCGACAAGGCCGCGCAGGCCATCTCGAGCTTCGCGGGCGTGCATCGCCGCTTCGAGCTGGTGGGCGAGGTCGAGGGCGTCCGCGTCATCGACGACTACGGCCACCACCCCACCGAGATCGCGGCCACGCTCAGGGCCGCCAAGACCCAGGGCTTCGAGCGCGTGCGCGTCGTGTTCCAGCCCCACCGCTATTCCCGCACGCAGGCCCTCGCCGACGAGTTCGGCCCGGCCTTCGACGACGCCGACGAGCTCGTGGTGCTCGACGTCTTCTCCGCCGGCGAGACCCCCATCCCGGGCATCTCGGGCAAGACGGTCGTAAAGGCCGTCCAGGCACGCCGCCCGGGCGCCCAGGCGAGCTTCATCCCCGACCGCCATCAGGCCGTCGAGCACATGGTGCGCACCGCCCGCCCCGGCGACCTCATCGTCACGATGGGTGCCGGCGACGTGACCGTGCTCGGCCCGGCCCTCATCGAGGCGCTCAAGGAGAAGGCCGCCCACGCCTAAGGCGCGCCCCCAAACCACGATAGAACCCCGGCCCCGCAGCGAAAGGTAGGTGTGACATGGGCCTCATCGAAGCAAAGGAGCGCCTTGCCACCTGCCTGCACGGCACCGTGGCGGCGCAGGAGCGCATGAGCCGGCACACGAGCTACCGCATAGGCGGGCCGGCGTCCCTGTTCGTGACCTGCGACGACTACGTCGACGTGCGCAACACGGTGGACATCCTCGCTCAGGAGGAGGTGCCGTGGGTCATCATGGGCCGCGGCTCCAACGTGCTCGTGAGCGACAAGGGCTACGAGGGCGCCGTCATCGTGCTGGGTCGCGACTTTCGCCGCTTCACGATGGACGAGACGGGCCGCATGCACGTCGGTGCCGGCGCGGTGCTGCAGCGCGTGGTGACCGAGGCCTTCGACAAGGGCTTCTCGGGGCTCGAGTTCGCCGTGGGCATACCGGGCACCGTGGGCGGCGCGGTCTCCATGAACGCCGGGACCGCCAGCATCTGGATGGACTCGGTCATCTCCGAGGTCGTGTCGTATCGCCCGGGCACGGGCCTTGTGCGCTATGCGCGTTCCGACATCGGCTGGTACTACCGCGCCACCGACCTGCCCGGCCGCGAGATCATCCTCGAGGCCACGCTCGAGCTGCAGCCCGGCGAGCCCGCCCTGGTGAAGGACACCATGGAGAAGGTCCTGCAGCGCCGCCGCGCGGCCCAGCCGCTCAACCTGCCGTCGTGCGGCAGCGTCTTTCGCAACAGCCCCGAGGCAAAGGCCGGCCCGCTCATCGAGTCGTGCGGCCTCAAGGGTTATCGCGTGGGCGGCGCCATGGTGTCGGACATGCACGCGAACTTTATCGTCAACCTGGGAGGCGCAAGCGCATCCGACGTCACCCGGGTCATCGTCCATGTGATGGAGGAGGTCAGGAGGCGCCATGGTGTCGAACTCAGGCCGGAGGTCAAGTTCCTCGGCTTCCCCGCGTGAGGCCGGCGGCGCCGCTTCCCGCAGGCCCGCGCCTCGTCGCGCCACGCCGCGCGACGACCAGCCGAGCCGTCCCTCCATCTCTCGCCCCGCGCCCGCCCCGCGCCGCGCCACGCAGCGCCCGGAGGGTTCCGGACGCACGTCGCGGCCCACGCGCCGTGCCACGCAGCGTGACGACGCCTCCGGCAGGTCTGAAGCGCGCGGTCGCACGAGCGACCCGCGCTGGAGCTCATTCGACAGGCGCATGCGCCTGTTCCTGCTCAGCGTCGTTGTGGTCGGACTCGCGGCCATCATCTTGGTCCTGTGCGTGTGGTCGCCCCTCTTCCAGATTCGCTCCATCTCGGTGGAGGGGTCCTGCGAGCACGTGAGCGCCGAGCGCATCACGCAGCTGGCGGCGGTGCCGGCCGGGGCGACGCTCTTCGGCTACGACGAGGCCGGCGTGGCCCAGCGCCTGCTGTCGGACCCCTGGGTGGCCGACGTCACGCTGACGCGCTCGCTGCCCGACACCCTGAGCATCCATATCGAGGAGCGCACCTTGGGGGCCATCGTCATGCTCTCCAACGGCACGCAGGCCTGGAGGCTCTCCACCGACGGCGTGTGGCTCGAGCAGGTGGCGCTCACCGAGATAACCTCCGACAACGGTGCCGACGCCTACGACGTGCAGGCAAAGAACGCCGCGGCATCCGAGGGCGTCGTGTTCGTGAGCGAGGCCTCCGCCGCGCTTGCGCCCGTGGCGGGCGAGTCGTGCCAGGACGAGGGCCTCTTGGGGCTGCTCCAGTACATGAGCTCCTTCAGCTCTCAGCTGCGCGACCAGATCGTGAGCGCGACCGCCACGAACAAGGAGTCGATAGCCGTTGTGCTCTCAAACGGCATCAAGGTGTCTCTGGGCGCCGTCGACGACATCTCCCTCAAGGAGCAGGCGGTGCTGGGCATCCTGAGCGCCTACCAGGGCACCGTGAGCTACATCAACGTCCGCGTCCCCTCCAAGCCGACCTACCGGGCCGTCTCGCAGGACGCCGCGGCGGCCGAGGGCGACGGCTCCGAGGTCGACTCGCTGCCGTATCAGGCCCAGGACGACACTGCGCAGGACAGCGCGACGCAGGCGGACACCGCGCAGGCCGACGCCGCCCAGGCCGAGCAGGACGCCGCACAGTCCGACCAGCAGACGTCCCAGACCGAGGTGCCCAGCGACGCGGCCTATAACGGCGGCTACTACCTCGACGACGGCACCTGGGTCAACTACTTCTGGGATACCGATGGCAATCTGGTGCACGGATACTACGACTCCCAGGACGAGTGGGTAGACTTGGGTTAGTGTGTTTCTCTCGTGCGCCACCTGCTACGTTGCAGTGAAGCCCTCGGGCCTACATTGACACTGGTTATCATGCGTGCGAAGATAAAATGATGTGAGAGCTATCTAACTGTAAAGTTTAACTTTATGGTTTTACAGACTACGGAGGTCAGGATGTACGGACAGGGCGACGCCACGAACAACTACATGGCCGTAATAAAAGTCGTTGGCGTGGGCGGCGGCGGATCCAACGCAGTGAACCGCATGATTGCCTCGGGCGTCCAGGGCGTTGAGTTCGTGACCGTCAACACCGATGCCCAGGCCCTGCTGAACTCCGACGCCGAGACCAAGGTCCACATCGGCACCGACCTCACCAAGGGTCTGGGCGCCGGCGCCAAGCCCGAGGTGGGCCGCTCCGCCGCCGAGGAGTCCCGCGACCAGATCAAGGCTGCCCTCGAGGGCGCCGACATGGTCTTCGTCACCGCCGGCGAGGGCGGCGGCACCGGCACCGGCGCCGCTCCCGTGGTCGCCGACATCGCCCGCAACGACGTGGGCGCCCTCACCGTGGGCGTCGTCACCAAGCCCTTCACCTTCGAGGGCGCCGTGCGTCGTCGCAACGCCGTGAGCGGCATCGAGGACCTCTCCGCCAACGTCGACACCCTGATCACCATCCCCAACGACCGCCTGCTCGACGTCGCCGACAAGAAGGTCTCCTTCCTCGACGCCTTCAACATGGCCGACGAGGTGCTGCGCCAGGGCATCCAGGGCATCACCGACCTCATCACCGTCCCCGGCCTCATCAACCTCGACTTCGCCGACGTGCGCACCATCATGAGCGACGCCGGCACGGCCATGATGGGCATCGGCGTGGGCACGGGCGACAACCGCGCCGTCGACGCCGCCAACCAGGCCATCTCCAGCCCGCTGCTCGAGAGCGCCATCGACGGCGCCGACCGCGTGCTGCTCTCCATCGCGGGCGGCTCCAACCTGGGCCTGTTCGAGGTCAACGAGGCCGCCGGTATCGTGAGCGACGCCGTGAGCCAGGACGTCAACCTCATCTTCGGCACCGTCATCGATGAGAACCTGGGCGACACCGTGCGCGTCACCGTCATCGCCACCGGTTTCGGCGACTCCAAGGCCTCTTCGCAGTCCAAGCTCGACCTGGGCGCCGAGCGTCGTCCGAGCTTCCTGAACAACGTTCCCGCCTCCAGCCCCGCTCCCCGTCCCGCGGCTCCGAGCAGCCAGAGCACCTCGTCTGAGTTCGACATCCCGGACTTCCTGAAGCGCAGCAGGTTCTAAGGCGACGGGCTGTGGCTTTGACCACCGAGAAGCGCATTGAGCTCAAGCGTTTCACGCAAGACGGCGTGACCCTGATCGGAGGCGGCACCGCGGCCTCCGGCGGGGTCACGTTTTGTTTCACCGAGCGTACGGGCGGCGTCTCCCAGCCGCCGTTCGCCAGCCTCAACCTGGGGCTGAAGGGCGGCGACGACGCTGCCTGCGTGCTCGAGAACCGCAGGCGCGTGCTGTGCGCGATGGGCGCGCCCGACCTCGTGGACACGCTCGCCCTGCCCAACCAGACGCACGGCAGCGAGGTTGCCGTCATCACGCGGGCAGGGGAGCTTCCCGCAAGCCTCGCCCAGGATGCCGATGCCGTCGTGTGTACGGCCCCCGACCAGGCCGTCATGCTGCTTGTCGCCGACTGCACGCCCGTCGTGCTCACGTGCCCGGGGGGATTCGCGCTCGTGCACTCCGGCTGGCGCGGTACCTTGGCGGGCATCTCCGGCAAGGCGGCGCGCATTTTGGCCCAGACCGCCGGCGTGGCCACCTCGCAGGTGCAGGCCTTCATCGGCCCGCACATATCCGGGGGGTCCTACGAGGTGTCCCAGGAGCTGCTCGACCGTTTCATCGAGGTCTTCGGCCAGACGGCCGTCTTCGGCCCGCGCCACCTCGACCTGGGGGCGTGCGTGCGCGCGAGCCTTCAGGCCGCCGGCGTTTCGGATGCCTCGATTCTCGACACGCACCTGTGCACGGCCCAGCTCACCGACCGGTTCTTCTCGCATCGCGCCGAGATGGGCAAGACGGGCCGGCATGCCGCCGTTGCCTTCATGCGACCCTAAGGAGGTCAGCCATGCTGTGTGACCAGATCGACGCCGACTACGCGCGCAAGATGGAGCAGCGCCGCGCGCAGATCCTCGAGAGGGTCCAGCGGGCGGCCCGTGAGTCGGGGCGCGACCCCGAGCAGGTCTGCGTCTGCGCGGTGAGCAAGACGGTCGACGTGCCCCAGGTGGCAGCTGCGTGCGCCGCCGGCTACACCGACTTCGGCGAGAACCGCCCCCAGGAGCTGGCCCGCAAGCTCGAGGTCATCGGCGACGACGAGGCCTTCCGCGACGTGCGCTGGCACATGATCGGCAACCTGCAGGAGAACAAGATTAACCACGTGCTGGCCGCTCGGCCGTGCCTCATCCACTCCGTCGCCTCGGCAAAGCTCGCCGCGGCCATCTCCAAGCGTGCGGCCGCCCAGGGCCTTGTGCAGCCGGTGCTGCTCGAGGCCAACGTGTCGGGGGAGGACTCCAAGCAGGGCATGGCGCCCGAGGAGCTCAGGCGCGCCTTCGAGGACATCGCCGCCCTTGAGGGCATCTCGGTGCACGGCCTCATGACCATGGCGCCGCAGGGCGACGAGACGGTCGCCGAGCGCACCTTCGAGGGCCTGCGCACGCTGCGCGACGAGCTGGCGCAGGCGTATCCCGAGGTGGGGCTGAACGTCCTTTCTATGGGCATGAGCGAGGATTTTGAGGCGGGCATCCGCCAGGGTGCTACGATTGTGCGGTTGGGCAGGGTTGCCTTCGACCCGACGTTTCCCATCGTAGAGAGGTTGTAACGATGAGTTTTCTCGATAACATCAAGTCGCGCATGAAGGGCGATACCAGCGCCGAGGAGCAGTTCCAGCGCGGGCTGCGCGAGGGAAGCTGGCCCGAGGGCGTCGAGGATTTCGAGCTCATGGGCAACACGGGCACGTTCCTTCCCGCCACGCCCGACACCGACCCGCACCAGGAGGCCGACGCCTTCGCGTCCAAGACCTCCACGACGGAGGACGACCGCGCCGACTGGTCTGTCGTGCGCGCGGCCGGCAGCTCTCGGGCCGAGGGCCGCTTCACGGTGATCGAGGGGGCCGCCGGCATGCGCCCCCTGGCCTCTTCCGCCCAGGCCCAGCGCCCCGCCGACGAGGACATGCGCGTGACGCCCCGCTCCGAGGGCCAGGCGCGCGAGCGCTCCCAGGCCGCCGGTGCCCAGAAGTCCTACGCCGAGCGCCTGCGCGAGCGCGTGGCAAGCGCTGACGTCGCCCCCAAGGAAGAGCCCAAGATGCAGGTCAAGAACGCGTCTCGCCCCACCGGCGCAAAGCCTGCCGACCCTGTGAAGCCCGAGAAGCCCGCAAGCGCCGCCCCCGCGCCGTCTGCCCCCGCCGCCCCGGCAAAGCCCGCTGCGGCACGCCCCGCCTCGCACGACGAGGCCCCCACGTTCTCCAGCGACGCCGTCATCGTGCGCACGCGCACCTATGACGACGTGCGCAAGATCGCCTCGGGCCTGCTGAGCGACCATCGCCCCGTGGTGCTCGCGATGCGCGGAACCTCCGACGCGGCCTGCCAGCGCATCCTGGACTTCTCCTTCGGCATGTGCTGCGCCTCGGGCGCCACGATGCGCGAGCTGGGGCAGAAGCTCTACGCCATCTGCCCCAAGGGCGTCACCGTCAGCGACGCCACCATGGCCGAGCTCAAGCGCCAGGGCATCTTGAGGTAGCCGATGCTGTCCATCGCCATCTACCAGGTCTTCCGCATCTACTCGATCATCTTGGTCATCTACGTGCTCATGAGCTGGATACCCTACGGCGCCTCGAAGTGGGTCGAGGACATCCGTGCGGTCCTGGCGTCGATCAGCGAGCCGTATCTGGGGCTTTTCCGCCGCATCATCCCGCCTGTCGGCATGGTTGATTTCTCGCCGGTGGTGGCAATCATCGTTCTTCAGTTCGTAGAGCGGCTGGTTCTGTATATACTTTAGCGCATCCGTGTACTCACCCTTTGGCGGCCGCCGGGGGAGCAAGATTGAAGGAAAGGTTTAAGACAATGCCTATCACGCCCGCCGAGATTCAGCAGAAGACGTTCTCTGAGGCCAAGCGCCGTGGCTACGAGCCCACCGAGGTCGACGCCTTCCTTGAGGAGATCAGCGCCGACATCGACGCGATGCTGCGCAAGATCGCCGACCTCAAGAACCGCCTGACCGCCGCCGAGGCCAAGAACTCCGAGCTGCAGGGCGAGATTGAGAAGGTCCGCGCCGAGGCCGACAAGGCCGTGGCCGACGCCCGCGCCGCCGCCCCCGCCCAGCAGGCACCTGCGGCCAACGCCGGCAAGCCCAACATCTACAGCGCCACGGAGGAGCAGCTCTCCGCCGCCCTCATCGTGGCCCAGCAGACGGCCGACCGCATCGTCGCCGAGGCCAAGACCAACGCCGACAAGATCCGCGCCGACGCCGACGCCCAGGCCCGCAAGGTCATCCGCCAGGCCCTCGACGAGAAGCAGGCCGAGCTCGACGAGGTCGAGCGCCTGAAGGTCTCCCGCGAGAACTTCCGCACCGAGTACCTCGCCCTCATCCAGAAGTTCAGCGAGGCCGCCTCTGCCAACTTCCCGCTCATCTCCTCGGCGCCCTCCGGCTCCGACGTGACCGCCGTGGCATCCCCCGTGATGCAGCTCCAGGCCTCGTCCAACCCCTACGGCACGCAGGTTGCGGCCGCCATGGACGACCTCGACTAACCGACCTGCCTTGGCCAGCCTGCATCCCGACCGCAACTTTGCCACGCTGGCATGCGTGTGCGAGGACGCTGTCGATGCGTTTGCGCGCCTCGAGTTTGCCAAAGCCGGCACCCTGCTCGCTGCACAAGCGGCCCGCAGGGTGCTTTTTTGTGACGCCCAGCCCCGTGAGGGCATCGAGGTGCGCCGCACGCTGTCCATCGACGAGCAAGCGGGGCGCGTCGAGGCGGCTTGTGTGCGCCCGTGGCTGCGCGAGCAGCCGAGCCCCGGCGTCTTGCGCGTCGTGATCAACGAGGGGGCCGGGCCCTTCCTGTGCCGTCCCGTCCAGATGGGTGCCGACGTGGTGGTGGAGGACCTTGGGGAGATGCTCGGCCTCGAGTTCTCGGGCGTGGCCTGCGTGTGCGCACGTGCCGACGAGGTGCTCGAGCGTTTCCTGGCATGCGTCGAGGCCGAGCCCGACGACCGGCCCGGCCCGGCTTGCGTGGCCGAGCTGGCCCTACTGCTGCCACAGCTCTCCCTTATCACTCAGGCGCGTTGCGACCGGGCCCTCGTGGCCGCGCAGTACCTGGCGCATCACCCGGGCGTGTGCGAGGTGTCCTACCCGGGGTTGGGGCAGGACGCGGCCAACCCCGAGGCGCGCCGTAGCCTGGAGCACGGCTTTGGCTGGCGCGTCGCCTTCAGGCTCTCGGACGAGGGACGCTGCTTCGAAGAGGGGCTCTGGGAAGAGCCGCACCGCGGTCTGAGCAGCGGGATCGAGCGGCTCGCGAGCGGCGCATACGTCCTGCATGCGGGCCTGGAGGAGCCCCTCGATGTGGTGGGGGCGTTGGAAAGGGGCATCTCCGGCATGCAAGTCCCGACTGAAACGCATAATGTGGCACAGAGTCGCTAGCCCACACGCGCCTTTGTCGAAAGGAGCGCCCATGTTTGCCCGCACTTCCAAAGCACCGCACGCCATGCCGGCCATCTTTGCCTGCTGCGCGCTTGCCTGCGCACTGCTCGGCGGCTGCTCGCAGAGCTTCAGCAGCGCCGCCCAGGCGCTGAACGACGGCGTGAGCGCCGACATCGCCCAGCTCACCGACCTGGACACCCAGAGCGCGCAGACCCTCTTCGCGTCGGACTACACGAGCGCCCTCGTGGCGGCCGGCATAGACCCGGTCGACGTCTACGGGCCCATGTTCTCCAGCCTCACCTACGAGGTGAGCGCCATATCGGTCCAGGACAACACGGCCACGGTGACGGTCTCCATCTCGAACAAGGACCTCAACCAGGTGTTCCAGAGCTATACCGCCGCCGTGACCAACGAGCTGGCCTCCTCCGCGAGCCGCGAGGCCCTCGCCGCCATGGACGACAACGCCCTCAACGCCCACCTGGCGCAGATCCTCATCAACTGCCTGTCCGATGCGACCGTGCCCCTCGTGCAGGCCACGGTGGACCTCACCTATGTCAAGAGCGGCTCCACCTGGCAGCTCCAGGACTCCCAGGAGCTGGTGAGCGCGCTTCTGGGCGGGCTGGACGCCGCCGACGCCTCCCAACCCGCGGCCGACGAGCTGGTGGCGACGACCGACTCCGCCGTCGCCGACACGGCGACCCAGGAGGCGACGGACGCCGCCGAGGGCGAGCAGCCTGCGGCGGGCGACGAGGCCACTGGCGAGGCCGATCAGGCCGACATGACGCAGGAGTCAGGCGCCGAGGGCGAGCAGGCCCAGGACGCCGGCGACGCGTCCGAGCAGGCCTGGTAGGGCCGGCGGGCAACGAAGGCATGACCGCACCCATTACGCCGCAGGCCAGCTCCCTTGCCGTGCGGCACTCGATGCAGGGCAACCGCAGCCGCGACACCAAGCCCGAGATAGCCGTGCGCACCTACCTGCGCCAGAAGGGCCTCACCGGGTATCGGCTGCAGTGGAAGAAGGCCCCCGGCAGGCCCGACGTGGCCTATCCCGGCAGGCGCGTCGCCATCTTCGTGCACGGCTGCTTCTGGCATCGCTGCCCCTTCTGCCATCCCAGTTCGCCTTCGACCAACGTCGAGTTCTGGTCGGCCAAGTTCGAGCGCAACCAGGCCCGTGACGCCCGCGACACGCAGGCCCTGGTGCAGGACGGCTGGACAGTTGTTGTTGTCTGGGAATGCCGGCTGAAAAAGCGCCATCTGCGTCGTACCATGTGCGAGGTGGCCGCCCTGGTGGAGCAGGCGGGCACCGTCAAGACCAAGGCCGACGTCCGGCCCGGCCGCAAGGTCGTGCTCGGCCGCACCTGCGTGCACGGCCCGCGCGGCTTGGCCGCGCAGAGAATCCGCAAGCGAAGGGCCGCCCCACACGGCATGCGCCCGTCTATGTCAAACGAAGGTTCAGCAAAGAGAAGGGGACGTCCATGACCGACCAGACCCAGACCGACAAGCCCTGCATCCTCGTCACGGGCGGCGCGGGCTTCATCGGCAGCCACACCTGCGTGGAGCTGCTCGACTCAGGCTACGACGTCGTGGTGATCGACGACCTCTCCAATGCCAGCGAGGTCGCCCTGAAGCGCGTCGAGCGCATCACGGGCAAGAAGATCCGCGCCTTCTACGAGGGCGACGTGAAGGACGGCGCGCTTCTCGACCGCATCTTCGAGGAGCATCCCATCGCCGGCGCCATCCACTTCGCGGCGTTCAAGGCCGTCGGTGAGAGCGTCCACAAGCCTATCGAGTACTACCAGAACAACCTGGGCGGCACGCTCGAGCTGGCCCGCGCGCTTCGCGACCACGGCGTGTACGACATCGTGTTCTCCTCCTCGGCCACCGTCTACGGCCAGCCCGACGAGGTGCCCGTGCGCGAGGACGCCCAGCTCAAGCCCGCCACGAACCCCTACGGTCGCACGAAGGTCATGAACGAGCAGATGCTCGCCGACCTCTACACCGCAGACGAGCGCTGGAACGTCATGCTGCTTCGCTACTTCAACCCCATCGGCGCCCATGAGTCGGGCCTCATCGGCGAGGACCCCAAGGGCATCCCGAACAACCTGGTGCCCTACGTGGCCAAGGTCGCGGTGGGCCAGCTCGACCACATCAACGTCTTCGGCGGCGACTATCCCACGCCCGACGGCACCGGCGTGCGCGACTACATCCACGTGGTCGATCTTGCCCGCGGCCATGTGAGCGCCCTGAACTACATGCGCGGCAAGCACGGCGTGCACGTGTTCAACCTGGGCACCGGCCACGGCTACAGCGTGCTCGACGTCATCCACGCTTTCGAGCGCGCCTGCGGCAAGGAGCTTCCCTACGAGATGTGCCCGCGCCGCGACGGCGACATCGCGCAGACCTACTGCGACGCCAGCAAGGCCAAGGAGCTCATGGGCTGGGAGGCACAGTACGACATCGACGACATGTGCGCCCACTCCTGGAAGTGGCAGAGCACTAACCCCAACGGCTACGTTGGAGCTACGGAGTAAGAAGGTTGCGGATGCGCCGTGGCGGCGTTGCGCAGGGGCTCACGTACCGCCGTACGCAGCGCCCCTGCGCGCCTTGCCACGACGCATCCGCTTTGTGCGGACGTTGCGAATCCGCCGTGGCCGCGTTGCGCAGAGCCTCATGTACGCCCAGTACACATCGGCCCTGCGCGCCTTGCCACGACGCATTCGCTTTGTATGGTTGTGAGTCCATGGTGGCTGCATAAAAGAGAGGCTGTTCCTGAATGGACATGCGCATCGAGATTAACGACGAGGTGGGCCAGAACATCCTGGCAAACGAGGAGATCGAGCGCCTCGTGGCGTGCGTGCTGGAGGGGGAGGGCTGCCCCGAGCCGTGCGAGGTGTCGGTGAGCTTCGTCGACGCCGACGAGATCCACCGCCTCAACCTGGAGTACCGCGGCATCGACAAGCCCACCGACGTGCTGTCGTTCAACATCGACGACCCCGACGAGGTGGAGGAGGGCGAGCCGTTCATGGTGGGCGACCTCATCATCTGCCCGGCCGTGGTGGAGAGGCAGGCCCCCGAGTTCGGCAACGACCCGGCCGACGAGATGCGCCTGCTGCTGTCGCACGGCTGCCTCCATCTCATGGGCTACGACCACGAGGACGCCCGCGAGGCCGAGGAGATGGAGAACCTCGAGCGTGCCTACCTGGCCGACTTCACGGGCGTGCCCCCCGAGCAGATCAACATCGGCCCCACGGTCGATCACGCCGCCGAGGGCACGCAGGCCCACCCTGCCGCCAAGCCCGCCTCCACCCAGCCCGCCCAGTGGCAGGACCTTCCCGCCGAGGGCGACGACTCCGACGACGAGGATTTCGACGACGATGAGGACTGGGACGACGAGGACGTCGTCGGGTTCGACAACCCCGACGGCCTGTCGGGCACCGCGCTCATCGACGCCTTCTTCGCCTCGCAGGGCGGCAACGTCGCGGGCGGCGCCGACGAGGAGGCTGGCCATGAGGACGCCTCGCGTTACATGCACCCCGCAACGTATGAGGGCCCCTTCAAGAGCGGCTTCGTGAGCCTGGTGGGCCGCCCCAACGCCGGCAAGTCCACCCTCATCAACGCCATCGTGGGCGACAAGCTGCTCATCACCTCGCCCACCGCGCAGACCACGCGCCACCGCATCTCGGCCGTGTACAACGAGCCCAACATGCAGGTCGTGCTCGTAGACACCCCCGGCCTGCACAAGCCGGTGGACGCCCTGGGCGAGGAGCTCAACATCTCGGCGCTCAACGCCCTCAAGGACGTCGACGTCGTGGCCATGGTGCTCGACGGCTCCCAGCCTGCGGGGCGCGGCGACGAGTGGGTGGCCCAGCACGTGGCCCAGAGCCGCGCCTACAAGGTGCTCGTGGTGACCAAGGCCGACATCATCGCGCAGGACCAGGCCCGCGAGCAGGTCATGCGCATGAGGGAGTTCTGCCCCTTCGACGAGGCCATCGTGGTGAGCGCCCAGGAGAACTTCAACGTCGACGGCTTTTTGCAGGTCGTGGCCGCGCACCTGCCCCAGGGCCCGCGGTGGTTCCCGGTGGACATGCAGACCGACATGTCGCCCGAGGTCGTGGTAGCCGAGTTCATCCGCGAGAAGGTGCTGCTCAACACGCGTGACGAGGTGCCGCACTCCGTGGGTGTGGCGGTGGACTCCACCCGCTACGACGAGAAGGCCAACATCTCGCACATCAACGCCACGGTCTACGTGGAGCGCGAGGGCCAGAAGGGCATCATCATCGGCGCCGGCGGCAAGATGATCAAGCGCATCGGCGTGCAGGCCCGCCGCGACCTGGAGCGCCTGCTCGGCAACCAGGTCATGCTCAAGCTCAACGTCAAGGTGAAGCCCGGCTGGCGTTCCGACGCCGCCCAGATCAAGCGCTTCGGCTACGGCGAGGGCGCGTAAGGGCTGGTAAATAAGGGCGCCTCGCGGCTCAGAGCGGCTGCGGGGCGCCTTTTTGTATGAAGAAGGTCGTGCGCGCTGCGCCCATAGGCCGTGCGCGCCGCTGTGAGCGCATCAGCGCGGAAAGAGGGGTTTGCCATGTCGCAGGACGCCCAGTTGATGGATCGCCTTGCCGCCCAGCTCTGTGAGGGCGACGAGGTCGGCGTCGAGGAGCTGCGCGCAGCGCTGCTCGACAGGATCCTGCCCATGCTCGCCGACCCTGCCATGGGTCCCGTGGCCACCCTCGAGACGGCCGCGCGCTGCGTCGCCGCCGGGCACACCGGCCTCGTGGCGTTTCCCAGCGACGCCCCCCGCATTGCCTGGACGCTCGAGGAGAACGGCCTGCCGACGGATGTGTGCGCCCTGCTCGGCGCGCCGTTCGGCAAGGTCCTGGGCGACCCTCTGTGCTTCGAGTGCGCGATGCTCGCCTCGGCCGGCGTGGGCGAGGTGTGCCTCGTCGCCAACACGGCAGCCATCCGCGAGGGTGAGTTCGACGAGGTCATGGACCCGGTGATGAGCGCCCTGCGCACCGCTCGCGCCGACGAGTGCGAGGATGACGAGTCCTGCGAGGACGGTTGCTCCTGCGGGCACGACCACGAGGACGGTCACACCTGCGGGTGCGAGGGCGGCTCTCCCGCCGACGGGCATGCCCCCGACTGCACGTGCCCGGAGTGCGAGGGCCACGGCGACGAGGAGCCCGAGCTTGCCGTGAGCGTGGCGCTTGAGTGCTGCGAGCTCACCGACGAGCAGCTCTGCCGCGCCTGCGACGTCGTGACGAGCGTGCTGCCTGACTGCGTGGTGGCCTCCACGGGCCTGGGCGCGCGCTGCGCAAGCCCCGCGCAGGTGCGCCTCATCGCCGCCACCGTCGAGCCCGGGGTCGCGGTGCGCGCCACCACCGACGCCCGCACGCTGGCAGACGCCCTCGCCCTGCTCGAGGCCGGGGCCAGCGAGCTGGCATGCCTGTATGCCGGCGACGTCGTGGCCGATTTCGACCGCATCGCGGGCGAGCTGGGCGCGTAGGGACCCTGCGGTGCCGGGTAAGTTCAAGGCGCGCGGCGTCGTCGTGCGACGCACGAAGCTCGCCGAGAGCGACCTCATCGTGACGCTGCTGGCCGACCGGCCCTCCCAGCTGCGCGTCGTGGCGAAAGGCGCCCGCAAGCCTGCCTCGAGGCTCGCCGGGACCATGAACCTGGGCAACGAGGTGGAGCTGCTCGTGAGCGAGGGCAGGAGCCTGGGCGTGGTGAGCGAGGCCCGCCTAATGCGCTCCCACGCCGGCCTCGCCGCCGACTACGACCGGGCCGTCCTCATGGACGCCGTGCTCGACTGCGCCTGCGAGCTCACCGCCGAGGGCGACCACGACCCCCGGGTGCTGCCCCTGTTGAGCGCCACCCTCGACGCCTTCGATGCGGCCGAGCCTGCGTGCCTGCCGCTTCTGGCGGCCGCCTTCGCGCTCAAGGCCGCGGCCATGCAGGGCTTTCGTCCCAGCCTCGACGCGTGCGTTCGCTGCGGCGCCCCCGTGGAGCTCGCCGCCGCCGCCCCGGCCACATCGGCGTTCGACATAGCCGAGGGCGGCGTTGTGTGTCCCGAGTGCGCCGGGAGCGCCACCTGCACCCATGTGCCTACGCCGACGCTCGCCTGGGCGCAGGCCCTCATCTCCCTGCGCCTGGCCGACATCTGCGCCTGCGAGTTTCCCGACGAGTCCCGCAAGCTCGCATGCGGCTTCGACGAGCTGCGCTTCGCCCAGGTCTGGCTCGGCCACTACCCCGGCATCCGTCCCCGCGCCTTGGACTTCGCTTTAACGACCGGGCTGTACTAGATTGCTTCCCTTTTCTGCTTCTTTACTAAATCCAATTCGTGCCTTGTTTGCGATATGGGCGCAGATAAAGAGCGACAGACAAGAATAAGTAAAATAATTATGTCTTGACAATTATACAATTATGTAAGCATAACTATTGTATTAGCCAAGGTCATCCCTGACAAGAAAGGTGGTTGTTATGGTCATCTCACGCAGGGAAATGATCAAGGCGGCTGGCGCGGTAGCGTTGGCAAGCGTTGGTTTGCTTGGAGCCAACATTGCAAGAGCAAACGTCGTAGATGAGGATTCAATCAACGCACGGTTCAACCAAATATTCCAGGCATATGAGCTTGGTGACATCCTCTCTCCAGAGGACACTGCATTTGTTAAGGAGTACGGGCGCGCATCCATTAACAGCATGGCTCGTGATTCGGGTGTCGTAGATGAAAGCCGGACCTTTAATGGGACAACTTACTACGTCCGCGGCAATTGGTACGATGACGATGATAACGAAACATTGGCGTGGCACAACTACGGTGCAACTTTACAAGGAGGCACTCCGGCGTGTGTCTCACAGCAGATTACAGTTGTCATGTGCTATATGGCATATGGATTTGTTGGTAGTGCCTATCAGGTGATTCATAAAGACGAGCAGTCAAACTCCGACAATGATGTCAAATGGAACGCGGCAGACTTCTCTGGTTCATACTGGGGCGTTTTCGTTAACTCGAGCATGTCCTGCTATACACAAATCAAGCCCTATTCGGGCTCTACATTCAAGGTGCCCAAATAGCGCGGCAAGCCCCCGGTTTTAACGGAGCCACTATCTCGGGAGATATAAAGTTGGCGACGCGCCGTCTTCTGAGGACGCAGCTTTTGTTGAGTGCAATCCAAGGCAAGATGGATGGGCATACCAAGGGCGGAGTACTCTATGGAGATTGGAGTTGATGGAATATGAGTTTCCATACGGGCCATGGATACTTTTCAATCGGCATTATCGAGATAGTGATGATCGCTGTGCCGCTGATCCTGTTCGTTCTTTTCATTGTTGCGTACTTCATGTCTATCAAGTGCCTGGTGGATGCGGCGCAGGCGAAGACGGAGAGGCCGAGCCGGGGCAAACTTTGGTTTATCGGCCTGTTCACGACGCCTATCGTGCTGGGCCTCATCGTGTGCTCCCTCAGGGATGAAAAGGTTCCGAGGCCGGCAGTGCAGGCCCCTCAGGTTTCGCATGCGCCGCAGGTGAGCCCCGTTGTATCAGACGTAGCGCCGACTGCCGTAATGCCGAAAGTGGAGACGGACGCGACGGAGTAGTGCTCTCGTCGCATGACAAACGTTTGAAAAGGGGAGGGCCGCCGGGTTATGCATCCGGCGGCCCTCTGCGTGTCTTGTACCTATTCCCTGCCCAGCTCACAAATCCGCTCGTAAATCTCGGGGCGCGGGGTGTCGCAGCAGCGGGCGAGCTCCTTGGCCAGGGCGGTCGCCTTCTTTCCGGCGGCAAGGCCGGCCCGGATGGCGCGGTCCAAGTCGAACGGGGGCACGTCGTCGCAGCTCGCCTCCTCGCCGCCGACCGGGCCCCCCGCCACGCCCAGCTCCAGCGCGGCCATCCGGCGCTCCCAGGCGGCGATCTCGTCGGCCTTGGGCGCGTCTATGAGCAGCACGCACTCGCCCTTGGGCTCGCCGCGCTCGGCCAGCAGCTCGCACAGCTCCTGGGCGCTGCCGCGCAGCACCTCCTGGAACACCTTCGTGAGCTCGCGGGCCAGGGCCACGCGACGCGCAGGGAACGCCGCCGCGATGCTTGCCAGCGAGTCGGCCACGCGGTGGGGCGACTCATAGAACACGAGCACCGCGGGCAGCCCCGCCAGCCTCTTGAGCACGCGCGCCTGCTCGCCTGCCTTGCGCGGGAGGAACCCCCCGAAGTAGAACGCCTCGCAGGCAAAGCCCGACTGGGCAAGGGCGCAGGTCACGGCCGAGGGCCCTGGGACGACGTCCACCGGCACGCCCGCGTCGCGACAGGCGTCCACCAGCCGCGCGCCGGGGTCGGCCACGGCCGGCATGCCCGCGTCGCTCACGAACGCCATGCGCTCGCCGGCGGCCATGCGGGCCACGAGCTGGGGGGCGCGCCCGGCGATGACGTTCTCGTCGCAGCGCTCCAGGTGCGCCTCGATGCCGAATGACTGCAGCAGCTTGCCCGAGACGCGCGTGTCCTCCGCCAGCACCGTGTCGGCGCCGCGCAGGGCCTCCAGGGCGCGCCCCGACAGGTCGGCGCGGTTGCCGATGGGGGTGCCCACGAGCGTGAGCGAACCAGTGGCTGCGTGCTTGGACATGGCATCCTTGGGCATGGCGCCCCTCCTTGGCCCTCGCGGGCGTCGTCGCCTCGTTTCCTTTCAACCCCCGCATTCTACCGTCGGGCACGGCCGCACACGGCCCGCATCGCCCGCCTGCCGACAAATTGCGGCAACGTCGGGAGAGCCACAGGGCGCACACATTCTCACGCAAGTTACCGTGCTATTAAGAACTCCCGAGCCATCGGCCCGGATGAGTTCGTTGTACGAGGAGAGTGGAGGCATCGTGGGTAACATCGGAATGCTCATCCTCATCCCGCTTGTGGCGGCAGTTCTCTGCCTGCTCTCGCCGGGGCGCAGGATGCGCGAGGCGGTCGTCTGCGTGGCGGCTGCCTTCATAGTCATCGGCAGCATCATGCTCGGCAGCTCCCACCTCACGGTCGGCGCCACCTACTACCGCACGCAGCTGCCCTGGCTCGACTGGGTGTTTTTCGCCGTGGACCTGGCGCTGTGCGCCTACGTCGCCTGGCGAGCCGCCCGTGCCAAGCGCGTCGGCATCCTGGTGCTCGCCTGCGTCCAGGCGGTGCTCGTGTGCGTGCTCGAGCTGGGCGTGGCCCATGGCGTGCACGTGGTTCGCCCCGTCTACATCGACCAGCTCAGCGCCATCATGGTGCTGGTCGTGGGCATCATCGGCAGCGGCATCATCGTCTATGCCTGCGGCTACATGCGCGACTTCCAGCATCATCAAGACGAGCTGGCCGAGCAGGGCCTGGAGCATGCGCCCGACCGCCAGCCGCTCTTCTTCGCGGTGATGTTCGCCTTCCTGGCGGCCATGTTCGGCCTGGTCATGTTCAACAACCTCTCCTGGATGCTCACCATGTGGGAGGTCACCACGGTCTGCTCGTTCTTCCTCATCGGCTACACCAAGACCCAGGAGGCCACGAACAACTCCTTCCGCCAGATCTGGATGAACCTTCTGGGCGGCATCGCCTTCACCTGCGCCCTCATCTACATGGGCTCGCAGATGAACATCCTCGAGCTCGACCGCTTCGTGGCCCGCGGCGGGTCGGCACCCGCGCTTGCCATGCTGCCGCTGGCGCTTCTGGCCTTCGCGGCGCTCACCAAGGCCGCCCAGATGCCCTTCCACACCTGGCTGCTCGGCGCCATGGTCGCCCCCACCCCCACGAGCGCCCTGCTGCACTCCTCCACCATGGTCAAGGCCGGCGTCTTCCTGCTTATCCGCCTGTCGCCCCTCATGGGCACCTTCGTGCCCGCCACCACCTCCTCGGCGCTCAACCCGGTGGGCATCTCGGTGATGCTCGTGGGCGGCACCACGTTCCTCATGTGCTCGCTGATCGCCATCAGCCAGTCCAACGCCAAGCGCGTCCTGGCCTACTCCACCGTCGCCAACCTGGGTCTCATCGTGTGCTGCGCGGGCATCGGCACCGCGGCGGCCGTGTGGGCCGGCATCTTCCTGCTCGTGTTCCATGCCGTGGCCAAGTCGCTGCTCTTCCTGTGCGTGGGCACCGCCGAGCACCATATCGGCAGCCGCGACATCGAGTGCATGGACGCGCTGGTCTCGCGCATGCCCAAGCTCGCCTGCCTCATGGCCCTGGGCATCTGCGGCATGTTCGTCGCCCCCTTCGGCATGCTCGTCTCCAAGTGGGCAGCCCTGGGCGCCTTCATCGACTCGGGCGTCATGCTGCTCATCGTCATGATGGGCTTCGGCAGCGCCGCCACGTTCTTCTTCTGGGCCAAGTGGCTCGGCAAGATCCTCTGCAACGTCTCCGGCGCCGACTCCCTTGAGCGCGACGTGCACGTCAGCGAGTGGGTCGCCCTGGGCATCATGGCCGCCGGCACCGTGCTGCTCGCGCTGTTCCTGCCCCTCATCTCCGCCGAGGTCGTGGCCCCCTACGTCAAGACGCTCGTGGGCGGGGCGATGCTGGCCCCCAGCGCCTCCGACCTGGCCGTGATGGCCGCTTGCGTGCTCGTGGTCGTGCTTGTGCCGCTGCTCGTGGCCCTGCGCGCCCGCAAGTCGACCCGCCCGGTGGAGACGCCCTACCTGGGCGGCGTGGCCCTCAGCCAGACGAGCTTCGCCGGCTCCCTGGGCGGCGAGGTCGCCGCGACCCAGCGCGCCTGGTACATGGAGCCGATCTTCGGCGAGGAGAAGCTCGGCCGCGTGGGCTCCATCGTGTGCATCCTCATCGCCCTGGCGGGCATCGCCTGCGCCCTGGGCGTGAGCTACGTGTTCGCCACCATCCCCGGGAGCGTGATGTAAATGGCCCTTACCGTCGTGGCCGTCGTCGCCTTCGTCGTCCTCGCCCCCGTCCTGGGGTGCCTGCTGGCCGGCGCCGACCGCATCGTCACCGCGCGCATGCAGGGCCGCCGCGGCCCGAGCGTGCTGCAGCCCTACTACGACGTCCGCAAGCTCCTCGAGAAGGACGCCGGGCGCTGCGACCCCATGGTCACCTGCCTGGTGGCGCTGTCGCTTCTCATGGCGGTGGTGGCCGGCGCCGTCTTCTTCTCGGGCGGCAACTTCCTGCTGTGCGTCTTCATCATCACGCTGTCGAGCCTGTTCTTCATCCTGGCGTGCCACCTCACCCCCTCGCCCATGGCCCAGATTGGCGCCCAGCGCGAGATCCTGCAGGTGATGTGCTACGAGCCCATGGTGCTCTTCGTGGGCGTGGCGCTCTACCTCACCACCGCCGCCGTGGGCGGCCAGGGCTCGTTCCAGGTGAGCTCGCTGCTGTCCGGCGACGCCACGCTTGCCGTGTGCATGCCGCTCATCTTCCTGGGGCTGCTCTTCGTCCTCACCATCAAGCTGCGCAAGTCGCCCTTCGACCTGTCGATGGCCCACCACGCCCACCAGGAGCTCGTGCGCGGCACCACCACCGAGATGAGCGGCCGCACCCTGGCCATCGTCGAGGTCACGCACTGGTACGAGACCATCCTGTTCCTGGGCTGGGTCGGCATGTTCTTCATCAACGCCAACCCGCTGTCGGTGCTGCTCGCGCTCGTGGTGGTGGCCATCGTGTGGTTCGCCGAGATCTGGATCGACAACAACTTCGCGCGCGTCAAGTGGCAGGTCATGCTCAAGGGCTCCTGGGGCGTCGCGCTCGTGGCCAGTATCGTCAACTTCTCGCTGTTCTATTACCTGAGCAGCGGCGTCATCTTCTTCTAGGAGGGGGCACGCATGTCTTTCGTGAGCAAGTCCCCGTGGCTCATCCACTACGACGGTGCCAGCTGCAATGGCTGCGACATCGAGGTCCTGGCGTGCCTGACGCCTCTCTACGACGTGGAGCGCTTCGGGGTCATCAACACCGGCAACCCCAAGCACGCCGACATCTTCGTGGTCACCGGCTCGGTCAACGAGCAGGCCGAGCCCGTCATCAAGCAGATCTACGAGCAGATGGTGGAGCCCAAGGTGGTCGTGGCCGTGGGCATCTGCGCCTGCACGGGCGGCATCTTCCACGACTGCTACAACATCAAGGGAGGCGTTGACAAGGTCATCCCGGTGGACGTGTACGTGCCGGGCTGCGCGGCGCGCCCCCAGGCCATCATCGACGGCGTGGTGAAGGGGCTGGCCGTGCTCGAGGAGAAGCGCGCCGCCCTGGCCGCCGGCACCCCCGTCCCCCAGGGCCGCATGGCGGCGGCCGACGACTCCGACGAGTCGCTGCGCCGCGTCGTCATGGGCCCCGACGGCACCCCCGCCGACCAGCCCGGCTCGCCCGACCAAGACGCACCCCAGGAGGCATAGGCCATGGCACAGGAAGTATTCGTTGAGACGCTGCTGGGGGGCCTGGTGGGCCGCACCCAGGAGTTCAAGGACAAGGGCTGGCGCTTCGCCCAGTGCTGCGCGTCGCGCGACGGCGAGGCGACCTTCGAGCTTGTGTACTCGTTCGTCGACGACGCCACGAGCGAGGTGGCCAACCTGCGCCTTTCCGTGAGCGCCAACGACGAGATCCCCAGCGTGGGGGCCATCTACCCGGCTGCCTTCATGTTCGAGAACGAGATGCACGACCTGTACGGCCTCACGGTCACGAACATGAACCTCGACTATCGCGGCGGCTTCTACCACCTGCATATCCCCGCGCCCATGGCCCAGGCCCCGCAGGCCATGGCCAAGCCGGCCGCCAAGCCCGCACAGAACAAGGAATAGGAGGCGGCTGTGGCTACCAGGACCGTCATTCCCTTCGGCCCCCAGCACCCCGTGCTGCCCGAGCCCGTCCACCTCGACCTCGTGCTCGAGGACGAGCGCGTCGTCGAGGCCATCCCCCAGATCGGCTTCGTGCACCGCGGCCTGGAGAAGCTCGTGGAGAAGCGCGACTACAAGCACTTCGTCCACGTGGCCGAGCGCATCTGCGGCATCTGCAGCTTCGGGCACTCCATGGGCTACAGCATGGCCGTGGAGCGCCTCATGGGCGTCGAGGTGCCCGAGCGCGCCGAGTACCTGCGCGTCATCTGGCACGAGCTGTCGCGCATCCACTCGCACCTGCTGTGGCTGGGCCTCGCCGCCGACGGCATGGGCTTCGAGAGCCTCTTCATGCACTCCTGGCGCCTGCGCGAGAAGGTGCTCGACATCTTCGAGAAGACGGCCGGCGGGCGCGTCATCCTGTCGGTCTGCACGCCCGGCGGCGTGTTCAAGGACATCGAGAACACCGAGCTCAACGCCATCTGCGGCGTGCTCGCGAGCCTGCGCCAGGACTACGACCAGATCGCGAACACCTTCCTCATGGACGACTCCGTGAGGAGCCGCATGTGCGGCGTGGGCCATCTCAGCCGCGAGGACGCCTTGGCCTACGGCTGCGTGGGCCCCTTCATGCGTGCCAGCGGCGTGGAGGCCGACGTGCGCATGGCCGGCATCGGCGCCTACTCCAAGCTCTACGACTTCCAGCCCGTCGTGTCGCAGGAGGGCGACTGCTACGCGCGTTGCAAGGTGCGCATCGAGGAGGTGCGCCAGTCCATCGACATCATCAACGAGATGGTGGGGCGCATCCCTGCAGGCGAGGTCCTGACCGAGGTCAAGGGCAACCCCGAGGCGGGCTCCAGCGCCGTCATGCGCGTCGAGCAGCCCCGCGGCGAGGCCTTCTACTACGTGCGCGGCAACGGCACCAAGTTCCTCGACCGCTTCCGCGTGCGCACGCCCACATCGGCCAACATCCCCGGCATGGTGGGCGCCATGGCCGGCTGCGACCTGGCGGACGTGCCCAACATCATCCTGACCATCGACCCGTGCATCAGCTGCACTGAGCGCTAGGGAGGCATCGCGCATGGGAGATTTCAAGCTGGGCCGCATGACCCTCAAGAGCCTGTTCTCAAAGCCGGCGACCAAGCTCTACCCCACGGAGAAGCCGCGCTTCTTCGAGCAGACCAAGGGCCGCATCCACATCGAGGTCGACACTTGCAAGTACTGCGGCCTGTGCGCCAACGTGTGCCCCACGGGCGCCCTCGCCGTGGACCGCAAGGCCATGACCTGGCAGATCGACCGCTTCCGCTGCATCCAGTGCCGCAGCTGCATCGAGGCCTGCCGCGAGGAGGCCCTCTCGATGCACAACCACTACACCGACCCGTCCGACGAGCGTGTGGTGGAGGTGTACCAGGCCACGCCCGAGGAGCGTGCCCGCCGCGAGAAGGCCGCCGCCGAGAAGGCCGAGCGCGCCGCCCGCCTCAAGGCCGAGATGGCCGCCAAGAAGAAGGCCGAGGCCGAGGCGCAGGCCAAGGCCGACGCTCAGGGCAGCGCCGAGAACCAGTAGGGATGCGCAAGGCCCCGTCGCACGCTCGACGCACGGGGCTCAAGTGCGCTTCGAGAAGGCCCGCCGGGTGGGAAACCTGGTGGGCCTTCTCCTTTTGCACGGTCTTCCAGGTGGGGCGATGCTAGGATGACTCCATCTGTCTAGAAAGCGCCGGGGCACCCCGGCATCACGTGCGAAAGGCTGTCCAACATGTGCGATTGCGGTTGCGCCGAGCATAAGCCCCAGGACAAGGGCTCCTACTACATCACCACGCCCATCTACTACGTCAACGCCGCCCCGCACCTGGGCACGGCCTACTCCACCATCGTGGCCGACGTCCAGGCGCGCTTCCGCCGCATGGACGGCTACGACACGTTCTTCCTCACCGGCGTCGACGAGCACGGCCAGAAGGTCGCCGACTCCGCCGCTGCCCACGACATGACCCCCCAGCAGTGGTGCGACTCCCAGGCCCCTGCCTTCCAGGAGCTCTGGCGCGAGCTCGAGATCACCAACGACGACTTCATCCGCACCACCCAGGACCGCCACGTCAAGGCCGTCCAGCACTTCTGGGAGGTCCTGCGCGAGAAGGGCTACATCTACAAGGGCACCTACGAGGGCTGGTACTGCGTGCCCGAGGAGACGTTCTTCACCGAGACCGACGTGCGCCACGCCAACACCGACGAGCAGGGCAACTACGACGAGACCGCCATCCCGCTGTGCCCCGACTGCAAGCGCCCGCTCGAGCGCATCCAGGAGCAGAGCTGGTTCTTCAAGCTCTCCGAGTTCCAGCAGCCGCTGCTCGACTTCTACGCCGCCCACCCCGACTTCATCCAGCCCGAGATCCGTCGCAACGAGGTCGTGAGCTTCGTGGAGGGCGGTCTGAAGGACCTCTCCGTCACCCGCACCACCTTCGACTGGGGCATCCCGCTGCCCTTCGACCCCGAGCACGTGACCTACGTGTGGTTCGACGCCCTGCTCAACTACATCACGGCCGTCGGCTACGGCGACGACAGCCCCGAGGCTGCGCAGCGCCTGCAGCGCTTCTGGCCCGCCCAGCAGCACATCGTGGGCAAGGACATCATCCGCTTCCACTGCGTCATCTGGCCGGCCATGCTCATGGCGGCGGGCCTGCCCGTGCCCGAGAAGGTCCTCGCCCACGGCTTCCTGCTCGTGAAGAACCCCGAGACGGGCAAGGGCGAGAAGATGTCGAAGAGCCGCGGCAACTCCATCTTCCCCCGCCAGGTCATCGACTTTCTGGGCGTGGAGGGCTACCGCTACTACTTCATGTGCGACGTGGCCCACGGCTCGGACGGCGCCATCTCCTTCGAGCGCATGGCGCAGGTCTACAACGCCGACCTGGCCAACAGCTGGGGCAACCTCGTGAGCCGCTCGCTCAACATGAGCGCCAAGTACTTCGAGGGCGCAAGCCCCGTGCGCGCCGCCGACTGGGCCGGCCGCACGAGCCCGCTTTCCGAGGCGGCCGAGGGCCTCTATGCCCGCTACGCCGCCAAGATGGCCGCCTTCGACTACCAGGGTGCCGCCAAGGACACGATGGAGTTCGTGGCCGCGGCCAACCACTACATCGAGGACATGGCCCCCTGGGCGCTTGCCAAGGACCCGGCCAAGGCCGACGAGCTCGGTTTTGTGATCTGGGGCCTCATCGAGGCCATCCGCATCGCGGCCACGCTGCTCGAGCCCTTCACGCCCGCCACGTCGGCCGAGGTCATGCGCCGTATCGGCGAGCCTGTCGAGCCCTGCTGCAACCTTGAGGCCGCCTGCGCCTGGGGCCAGTTCGAGGGCGGCAAGCCCGTCGAGAAGGGCGAGGCGCTCTTCCCGCGCCTCGACATGGACAACCTGCCGTGCTAGAAGCGCCTTCCTGCCCGGTCGGCTGGGCGTGCCCCGAGCGCGACGCCTTCTTCACCACGAAGAAGGGCGCGCCCGTGGCGCTGCCCCGGTCGGCCGGCCCCATCGCCGAGAGCCACACGCACCTCACGAGCCTGCGCCACGTCGACGCGGGCCTGGCCCTGGCGCGCGCGGCCTTGGCGGGGGTGCGCTTCCTCGTGACGGTGGTGGACCCGGCCGACGACGCGCGCGACCCGCAGGGCCTGCTCGCGAGCCTGCAGGGCTGGCAGCGCGCCTGCGACGAGACGCTCGCCGCCTGGGCGGCCCAGGGCGTGCTCGACGCGCTGGGCCAGGAGCCGCGCGCCCCGCAGGTGCGCCTGCTCGTGGGGTGCCACCCGCACAACGCGAAGGACTTCGACGACGAGGCCCGTGCGGCGATGCACCGGCTTCTGGCCGAGCCCATTTGCTGCGGCATCGGCGAGATCGGCCTGGACTACCACTACGACCTGTCGCCGCGCGACGTGCAGCGCGAGGTCTTCCGCGCCCAGCTTGAGCTGGCCTGCGAGCTCGACGCGTCGCTTTCGCTACATGTGCGCGAGGCCCACGATGAGGCCGCGCAGATCATGGGCGAGGTGGGCCTGCCGCGCACGGGCGGGGCGGTGCTGCACTGCTTCGATTTGGGGTATGACGACGCCGCGCCCTTCCTTGAGATGGGATGCGTGCTGGGCATCGGCGGCGCGGTGAGCTTCAAGAAGAACGACGCCACCCGCGACGCCCTGGCCCGCGTGCCGCGCGCGAGCTTCGTGTTCGAGACCGACGCGCCCTACATGGCCCCCGAGCCCCTGCGCGGCACCCAGTGCGAGCCGGCCTACATCGCTCGCACGGCCGAGTTCGCCTCTGAGCTGCGCGCCGAGCGCTGCGGCGACGACCCCGCCGACACGTACCGCGACGCCTACGGGCTGTGCCTGCGCATCTTCGACCGGCCGGCCCCGCTGGGCCGCGCCGGCGAGGCGTAAGGGCCATGGAAGGCATGGCGGCCCCGGTGCGCGCGGGCGTCTTGGTGGGCAGCCCCCGTCGGCACGGCTGCTCGGCCCGCCTGGCGCAGGCGCTGTGCGAGTCGCTTGAACGCGCGGGGGCCGCGCCGCGCCCCCTGCACATCGCCGACTACTCGGTTATGCCCTGCGTGGGCTGCGGGGCCTGCGAGGCCAGCGGGGCGTGCGTGCTCGACGCCCGCGAGGCCGCCTGCGACGCCCCGGGCCATGCCGCCCTGCGCGAGGCGCTCCTGGGCTGCGACGCCCTCGCCCTGGTGGCCCCCGTGTACTTCTCGGGGCCGCCCTCCCAGCTCAAGGCCGTGCTCGACCGCATGCAGCCCTTCTGGTGCCAGCGCTATCTGCTGCGCACGCGCCCCACGCTTCCCCTGGGGGCGCGCCGCCCGCTCGGCCTGCTTGTCCTGGGCGGCGGGGGCGACCCCTTCGGCTTCGACGCCCTGCGCAGCTGCGCCCACTCGGCCCTGCGCATGCTCGACTTCGAGCTCGTCTCCACGCTCGACGCCGTGGGCTTTGGGCAGCAGCCCCGCCCCGGCATGCCCTTCGGCCCCGAGTTCGACGAGCGCATCCTGGCCCAGCTCGACGGCTGGGCGCTCGACCTGGCGCGCGAAGCCGCCCAGCGTACACGACCCCACGACCCCGACGAGGTGTAGACCATGCCCGTTTCAAAAATGGCGAGCCGTCAGGCCATCCGCTCCATGCTCGATGCCTATGGCTTGCAGGCAAAGTATGAGTTGGGCCAGAACTTCCTGGTAGACGACACCGTCGTTGCGCACATCGTGGAGCTTGCCGACATCGCGCCCGACGAGGTGGTGCTCGAGGTGGGCCCGGGCTGCGGCACGCTCACCTGCGCCCTTCTGCCGCGCGCCGCCGCCGTGGTGGCCGTCGAGGCCGACGCCGACATGCAGGGGCCGCTCTCCGAGGTGACGAGCGACTACTCCGAGCGATTCGCCCTGGTAATGGGCGACGCCACGAAGGTCGCCCCCGCGCAGGTGGCCGAGGCCCTGGCGGGACTTCGCGCCAAGAACGCCGCGCTCGCGGGGATTCCCGAGCTGCCGAGCCGCTGGGTCGCCAACCTGCCCTACGCGGTGGCCGCCACGCTCATCCTGCAGTACTTCCAGGACTGGCCCTTCATCCAAGACGCCACAGTCATGGTGCAAAGCGAGGTGGCCGACCGCATCTGCGCCGAGCCCGGCTCGAAGATCTACGGCGCCTACACGGTGAAGCTCCAGCTCTTCGCCCAGGTGACGGGGCGTTTCCAGGTGCCCGCGCGCAGCTTCTTCCCCGAGCCGCACGTGGAGAGCGCCGTGGTGCGCCTGCATCGCCTGCCCGCCGAGGACCGCCTGGCAGACGAGGACGCCGCCTATGCCGCCGAGGTGGTGGACGCCGCCTTCGCCCAGCGCCGCAAGACCCTGCTCAACTCCATGGCCGCCTGTGAGCGCTGGGGCCGCCCCGAGCTGGAGCGCGCACTTGCCCTCATGGGCATCGACGGCGGCACCCGCGCCGAGACCCTCTCGAAGGACCAGTTCGTGGGCCTGGCCTTCGCCCTGCGCGACGGACACGTGCCCCCGGCCTTCCGCCCGAGCGCCGAGCATGCGGCCCGTGCCCCCAAGAAGCCCAAGAAGCGCGCGGCCTTCGACCCCGACCTGGTGTAGCGGGCCATGAACGTCTTCGTCTCGCAGACGTGCTACCGGCAGGTCTGGGGCAGCGTCAAGGGGTCGAGCACGCGGCGCGTCGAGGACTTCAACCGGCTCGTGGAGCGGCTGCGCGAGGCCCGCACCCGCGAGGACCTGCAGGTCAAGGGCCTAGGCACCAAGAAATACCGCTCCGTGGGCGGCGACGTCTACGGGGTGGACCTCAACAACGGGCTCACCGCCGAGCGCGTCATCTTCACCTTCCTGGACGAGTCGGACGAGCGGGGCCGCGAGGCGTTCGGACGCTACATGCAGCCCGGCCAGGCGCAGACGGTGCTTCTGTGCTATTGCTCCGAGCACGACTCCCAGCACCGCCACGCCGCCCAGGTCGCCCGCGGCCTGGCTGCGGGGGCGCCGGCGCGCATCGCCGATGTCCTGGGCGACGCCCAGGCCGCCGAGCTCGCCCGCGTCCAGGCCTTCGAGGTCCCCTGGCGCACATTCGGCGAGGGCGACCTGGAGCGCTACGGCACTCCGCGCACCCCCGTGCTCACGCAGGACAAGTTCCGCATCGTGGGCGACTTCATGGCCTTCGGCGGCCCCATGCTCGTGACGGGCGCCGCCGGCAGCGGCAAGACCGAGCTGGGCCTGCGCATCATCGAGGAGGTCGCCGCGGCCCGTCCCTCGTCAGGCCCGGCCCGTATCCTCTACACCACCGTCTCGCAGCGCCTGCTCGCCGAGGTGGAGAGCCGCCTGAGCCATGCGGCCCGTGCGAGCTGCGACCTTCTGACCTACGACGCGCTCCTGCGCAGCCTGGCGTGCGACGACGCCGTGCGCTTCGCGGGCCGCAGGGCCTTTCTGGCCTTCGTGTCGGCGCTGCGGGCGCGCCCCGCCATGTGCGGCAAGGACCGCGTGTCCATCCTGCGCCTGGTGGACGGCCACGGCGAGGGCTGTATGTACGCCGAGCTCTACGGCGTCGTCTTCGGCGGCATGGGCGCCCAGTGGGGCCGTCTTGGGGGCGGCGGGCAGCCCGGCTCGCATGACATGCTCGGTGAGGCCGACTACCTGGGGCTTCCCGGCGACATTGGCTATCTGAGCGGTCTGGAGGAGCGCAGGGCCGCCCATGCGACCGCCCGTCACTACGTCAAATGGCTCCAGGTGGCGAACCTGCGCTCGCGCAACGCCCTCGCCGCGCAGCTCGCGGTGCGGGGCCGCCTGCGGCCCTACGACCTGGTGGTGGCCGACGAGGTGCAGGACCTCTCGGAGGTGCAGGTGGAGCTGCTCGCGCGCCTGGCGCGCCCCCAAGGGCAAGCCCATGCGCGCCTCTTCATGACCGGCGACGTCAACCAGGTGCTAGCCCCCACGGCCTTCTCGGCCCGGCGCTACCTGCGCATGGACCCGGCGCTTGTCTGCGAGCGGCTCGAGGGCAACTTCCGCAACCCCAAGGCGGTGTGCGAGGTGGCAAACGGCGTGGCCCGTCTGCGCGCCGCCTCGCCGCGCCTGCCCCAGCGCCGCCGCCCCGAGATGGCCCAGGAGCGCTCGCACAACCGCGTGGCGGGCCGCACGAGCTGGTGCGTCTGCGCCGACGAGGGGCTGCTCGTGCAGATGGCCGACGAGGCGGCCAACGTGGCCCTCGTGTGCGACGGCGCCACCTACGCGCGCCTCGCGCCCCAGTCTGCCAGCGTCTTCACGGTGGAGCAGATAAAGGGCATGGAGTTTGCCAACGTCATCCTCTACGGCCTGTTCGACACCCAGGCCCCGGCGCTTCAGGCGCTCTTCGCGGCCGGCCCCAAGGACGCGAGCCTGCATCGCTGCCTCAACCTGCTCTATGTGGGCGTCACGCGCGCCAGCGCGAACCTGCTTGTGGTGGAGGCCTCGCAGACGGCCTCGTTCGAGCGCTTCGTGCAGGCGTGCCCGGGCCTTGAGCGCATCGGCCACCCCAGGGAGGCGGGCTTCGACCTGGACGCCTCGGCGCTGGGGTACTTCCGGGTCGCCTGCGAGCTCAAGGAGCAGGGCGCCTACGCTGCCGCCCGCGTCAACTTCAACCGCGCGCTCGGGGTGGGGGAGGACCTCGCGGGCGGCGCCCTGGAGCCCGAGCCGCGTGTCCGTGCGCGGCGCCTGGCCCGCGCCTGCGACATCTACCTGGGCCTGGGCGAGGACTTCGACGACCGTTCGGCCATGCTCGCCTTCGAGGCGGCGGGCCTCTACGAGCAGGCCGCCCCGCATGCCCGGGCGGCTCTCGACGACGCCCACTGCGCGCTCATCGCCCTGGCGTCCGAGCGCGACCTGGACGGCGCCTGCTTCGGCCCCGAGGCCCGCGCTGAGAACTTCCGCGAGGCGCTTGGGCGCACCGGCCTGGACGTGGGGGACCTCTTCGGCGTGGCGCCCGCCTTCGACCGCCTGCTTGAGGAATACCTCCAGGCGCTTGTGGACGAGATGGATATACTTGCGCTTGAGACGCAGGAGCACGCGGGCAACGCGTTGGCGGCGCTGGGCCGCATCTTTGCCCCGGGGAGGGACGAGGCGTGATGGAGCGACAGGATATGGCGGGGTCGGTGGCGCCCGGCGCGGCACGGCCCGCGGGTGGCTTCTCTCAGCAGGCGGCGCGCCTTCTGGAGTCGGCCCGCGCAAACGAGCGGGCCGTGCGCGACCTCGAGGAGGCCGTGGGGCTGCTCGCCGAGGGCGTAGGCGAGCTTGCCGCGTGCGAGGGGCTCGCCGAGGCGCTGGGCGAGCTTGCCGGCCAGGCCCAGCAGGTGATGGACAGCGCCGAGCATGTGCGCGCGTGCTGTGACGCCGCCGGAGACTTCTCGCGTGTGGCCCAGGCAAGCGAGCAGGCCCTGGAGGCCATCGACGCCACGGCCGGGCAAGTGGAGGCCCTGGCGGGGCGTGCCGAGGCGCTCGCCCGGGGGCTGGCTGCGCTCGACGAGCGCTACGCGCAGGTGTTGGACGCCTTGGGACGCCTCGACGCCGACGCGCTCATGGTGCGCCTCGACGCCCTTGAGAGGCGCGTGGAGGCCGTGGTCACAAGCCTTGAGGAGCGCCAGGACGCATACGATGCGGCCCTCGATTCGCGCCTTGCACGCCTGGAGGAGCTGGCGGCCCGGCTCGACGCGCCCTCCGTGGCAAACCAGCTCGCGGCAATCCTGGCCACCAACCAGCGCATTCTCGAGCATGTAGACTCCGGCGTGAGATGAGCCGGGGCGGCGCACGTGCGGCCTCCTATCCCACGTGCATGTCCGCTATCGTATATTTCCGGTGAATCCACACTATCTACGCCAAGGGCTGATACCATCCGCATCCCCCAAATTTTCCCCTGATGGTGGGAGGCACGCCCCCGTGCCCCCCGGAAGGTCATGGCGCATGGAACTCGAAGAGCATCAGAGTAAGATCAACGAAATCCACGACAAGCTCGCCTCCATGACGGGCACGCACTTCAAGGTGCGTGCCAACATGGGGCGTTCCCGCGTGGTGGAGCGCGACGGCGTGCTCCTGCAGACCCACGACTCCCTCTTCATCGTCGAGGTGGAGGAGCGTCGCGGCCGTCGTGCCCGTCAGTCCTACCAGTACGTCGACGTGCTCACGGGCACCGTCGAGCTGAGCGACCCGGCTTCCGGCGAGCTCATTTTCGAGGCTGTGGGCGACCAGCAGTAAGTCGCCTGCGGGTTTTCTTCGGTGATCGGCGGGCCGCGTGCCCGCCTTTTTTGTGGGAGGTCCCCGGTGCTTCTGTACGCCCATGCCAAGGTCAACCTAATCCTTGCCGTGACGCCCGGCCCCCAGGAGTCGGGCTATCACGAGGTCCGCACGGTCATGTGCGCGCTTGACGTGCACGATGACGTCGAGGTCGAGCCTCTCGATCCGGGATGCGGCCTGGTGTTCTCCTGCAACCCCGACCCGCTGCCGGCCGGGGCCGACCCCGCTTCGAACCTCGCGGCGCGCGCGGCGTATGCCATGGCGCAGGAGTTCGGTCACGCGCTCGACGTGCGCATCCACGTGGAGAAGCGCGTCCCCTCCCAGGCGGGCCTGGGCGGCGGCTCCTCCGACGCCGCGGCCGTTGTCAGGGGACTGGCACGCATATGGGGCGTCGAGGGCGACCCCAGGCTTGCGCAGGTCGCCCGCGGCCTGGGGGCCGACGTGGCGTTCTTCCTGCATGAGGTGCCGTCCTACCTCGACGGCAGGGGGGACGTGCTGCGCGAGACGTTCGCGCCCTTCCGGGTGCCCGTCGTGCTCGTGAAGCCCGCGCAGGGCGTCTCCACGGGGGCGTGCTACCGCCTGCTCGACGAGCTCGCCACGCCGCCCGCGCCCCTGGACGCCGCCCTCGAGGCGCTCCGTGCGGGGCAGACGTCCCAGGTCCTGTCCCTGTGCGCCAACAACATGCAACCGGCGGCGCGCCTGCTTGCCTGCGAGCTCGACGAGGTGCTCGCCTTCCTCGATGCGCAGGAGGGGCTGCGTGCGCCGGCGCTTCTGTGCGGCAGCGGCTCGTGCGTGTGCGCCTTCGTGCGCGACGCCCAGGACGCCCAGCGCATCGCGTGCCTTGCCTGCGAGCGCGGCTGGTGGGCGTGCGCGACTGAGACCCTGGGCTAGCCCCGCGCGAGCGTCCTCGTTGCGAGCACGGCCGCGGCCAGCAGGAAGGGCAGGCTCGCCAGCATGCCGGGCACGCTCGTCTCCGCGGCTGCGAGGGTCGTCGCCGACATCTCCCACACGGCGCCTGCCTGCCAGGCGAGGGCCGCGGGGCAAAAGCAGACGAGGTCGTAGACGGCGTGCACGCCGATTGCCCAGCCCAGCGTGCCCGTCTGGGCGCGAAGGCCGCTCATCGCAAGCCCGAACAGGAACACCTGCGCAAAGCGCAGCGCCTCCTGCGCGCCATTGGCCTGCCCCATGTGCAGCAGGGCGAACACCGCCGCGCAGGCGCATGCGGACTTCAGCGCGCGATGGCCTGTGGGCGCAAGCGCCCCGCGCACGGCGTCGACCGCGAGGCCCCGGAAGAACGCCTCCTCCCAGACGGCCGTGCCCAGGCACGACAGGACCAGCGGCCACAGCGCCGCCAAGACGCCCGCCGCGTCGGCCCTGGCCTGCAAGCCGTCCGCGCCCAGCGCGGCAAGTGTGCCTGCCAGGGCCGCGAGAGCGCACAACGCCCCCAGCGCGAAGGCCCCGCCTGTGCCCTGCCTCCTGGACGTCGGCGTGGTGTCACCGCCGCCAAGCCAGGCGCACCCCAGGGCGACGACGGCCGCCCCGAGCGCATGGAGGGCGTCGGCCGCCAGCGTGTCGCCCAGGGGAATGTGGTACAAGAGCACGACGGCCGCCAGGCACAGGCCTGCCGCCTGGGCGCTGCTGAGCCTGCATGTTTGCCGCCGTGTCGTCATCGTCTGCCCCAACTGGTCGAGAGGAGTCTGGCTTGAGCACCGACCGCGCCCCGCACATCTCGTCGTTTGCGCTCAAGGTGGCCGCTATTGTAGGCATGACGCTGTGCCATGTGGGCGTCGTCTTCCAATCGGCGCTGCCCCTCTGGGCCTATTGCGTCCTGGAGGCGGGCGGTGGGCTCACCTTCCCCATCATGGCCTTCCTGGTGAGCGAGGGCTATCGCCACACGCACGACCTGCGCCGCTACGCGGCCCGGCTCGCGGCCTTCGCCCTCATGGCGCAGGTGCCTTACAGCCTCGCTTTCGAACCCGTGCCCATCGAGCTGGGCGAGGTCGCGCTGTGCCCGCCGATCACAGGCAACGTGCTGTTCACGCTGCTTTTGGGCCTGGGCCTTCTCGCGGCATACGACCGCATGCGCTGCCGGCCGGCGTTCTGGGCGCTCTTCTGCCTGTCCAGCCTCGCGAGCTGCGTGCTCGACTGGGGCCTCATCGGCCCGGTCATGATCCTCATGTGCCATATCCTGCCCGAAGGCCAGCGTCGCGTGGTGCCGGCGGGCCTGGCGGTGCTCGCTTTGGGGCTGCCTGCCGCCCAGGCGGTGCTGGCCGGCGACGCTTGGGCCTCAGGGACGCTCTGCTACGAGCTCGTGGGGGGCGTCGGGGCCGTCGCGCTGCTGCGCGCCTACGACGGCACGCGGGGCAGGCCCCTCAAGTGGTTCTTCTACCTGTACTATCCGGCCCACCTCGCCGTCTTGGCGGCCCTGGCCGCCTGCCTGCTCTAGCGCCGCCGGCCCCGTGCTCGCCTGCGTGGCCGCGCGATTCGACGCAAACAGGGGCAATCAAGGAGACTTCTCCACAAGATTCAAAAAGTCGGCTTGACCTTTCTGGAAATCTGTTACTATGCCTAAGTCCGGGTTGTGGCTCAGCTTGGTAGAGCGCTGCGTTCGGGACGCAGAGGTCGCTGGTTCAAATCCAGTCAACCCGACCAGTCGAGTATTTAGAGGATCGTCGCTCTTGCAGTGGCGGTCCTCTTTTACTATCTGTTCGTCGCTTTGCCCTGCGGTGTCCAAAAAATGCCGCAAGCGAAGCAAAAGTGCGTGTATGTGCGTGGGTTGGTGGGGTACTATACCCCCGTACCGAAAACCGGCGGGTTCTTGCGAAACCAAAGCTCAAGTCCGCCACCGTTTATGGAGGATTGTGGTATGAAGATTCTGGGTATGGGCGTTCCTGAGCTCCTCATCATTCTTGTGGTCGTTCTTCTGATCTTCGGGCCCAAGAACCTCCCGAAGCTCGGCGCCTCCCTGGGCAAGACCGTCAAGAACCTGCGTAAGGGCATGGCCGACGAGGACGAGGAGACGACTTCTTCCAAGAAGACCGCCGAGGACGTCGTCGAGGTCGTTGACGAGGATGACGCCGACGTCGAGGAGGAGCCTGCTCCCAAGAAGACCACCGCTGCCAAGAAGCGCAGCGCTGCCTCTTCTAAGAAGGCCGCAGCCGACGACGACGAGTAAGTCGCCCCAGCTTCACAAGCGCAAACGAGCGCAGCGCACGTCTTCAAACGAGGACGTGCGCTGCGTCGCGTTTACTGCGACTGCACGCGCATATGCTCCAAACCGGTGCCCGCTCTCGCGACGGGCACTTGTCGTGAAAGGCACGCCCCGACCGCCGCAGGCGGACGGGCCCAAACAAGGAGAAGTATCACCATGGATGTAAACAAGGCTATCGTGCTGTCCGCCGAGGGCAAGCTCAAGCTCGAGGAGGAGCTGGCATGGCGTGAGGGCGCCGAGCGCGAGCGCATCACCGAGGCGATCGCCGTGGCCCGCGACTTCGGCGACCTTTCCGAGAACTCCGAGTACGACGACGCCAAGGACGAGCAGGCTGCCAACGAGAACCGTATCCAGGTGCTCAAGCAGCAGCTCGCCAACTGCGTCGTGGTCGCCGCCCCCACCAAGGGCGGCCGCATCACCATCGGCCACGTCGTGCACCTGCAGGACGCCGCCGGCAAGGAGCGCGTCTACACGCTCGTGGGCACCGCCGAGGCCAGCCCGCGCGAGGGCAAGATCTCCAACGAGTCGCCCCTGGGCAAGGCCCTGCTTGACCACAAGGCCGGCGACACCGTGTCGTTCGTGAGTCCCGCGGGCAAGACCCTCTCCTACACCGTCACGGCTGTCGAGGCCCGCTAATGGCCGACGAGCAGAACGTCCAGCAGGACAGCGCCGCCCTCGACGAGCGCAGCGTGCGCCTGGGCCGCCGCCAGGCCCTCATCGATGCAGGCGTGAACCCCTATCCCGAGACCAGCGAGGTCACCGACCACGTGGCCCAGCTCGTTGAGCGCTATGCGGGCCTCGAGCCCGGCGCCGACACGACCGACGTCGTGAGCATCGCGGGCCGCGTGCGCGCCAAGCGCGGCCAGGGCAAGGTCGTCTTCATCGAACTGCAGGACCCCACCGGCACCATCCAGCTCTTCTGCCGCGTCGACGACCTGGGCGAGGAGGCGCTTGCCAGCATCAAGTCCTACGACCTGGGCGACATCGTCGAGGCCAAGGGCGTCGTGGTGCGCACCCGCCGCGGCGAGCTCTCCGTGGCCCCCACCGCCACGCGCCTGCTCTCCAAGTCGGTCCGCCCCCTGCCCGAGAAGTTCCACGGCCTGTCCGACAAGGAGACGCGCTACCGCCAGCGCTACGTGGACCTCATCGTGAACGACGACGTGCGCGAGACGTTCCGCAAGCGCTCGCTCATCCTGTCCACCTTCCGCCGCTACATGGAGGCCGACGGCTACATCGAGGTGGAGACGCCCATCCTGCAGACCATCCAGGGCGGCGCCACCGCGAAGCCGTTCATCACGCACTTCAACGCGCTCAACCAGGAGTGCTACCTGCGCATCGCCACCGAGCTGCACCTGAAGCGCTGCCTGGTGGGCGGCTTCGAGGCCGTGTTCGAGGTGGGCCGCATCTTCCGCAACGAGGGCATGGACCTCACGCACAACCCCGAGTTCACCACGATGGAGGCCTACCGCGCCTACTCCGACCTGGAGGGCATGAAGGCGCTCGCGCAGGGCGTCATCAAGGCCGCCAACGCCGCTGTGGGCAACCCCGAGGTCATCGAGTACCAGGGCCGCACCATCGACCTGTCGGGCGAGTGGGCCTGCCGCCCCATGACCGACATCGTCTCCGACGTGCTCGGCAAGAAGGTCACGCTCGACACACCCGTCGAGGAGCTCGCCGCCGACGCGCGCGCCAAGGGCATCGAGGTCAAGCCCGAGTGGACCGCCGGCAAGATCATCGCCGAGATCTACGACGAGCTGGGCGAGGACACCATCGTCAACCCCACCTTCGTGTGCGACTACCCGATCGAGGTCAGCCCGCTGGCCAAGCGCTTCGAGGACGACCCGCGCCTGACGCACCGCTTCGAGCTGGTCATCGCCGGCCACGAGTACGCCAACGCCTTCTCCGAGCTCAACGACCCCGTCGACCAGGCCGAGCGCTTCCGCAAGCAGGTCGAGGAGAAGTTCGCCGGCGACGACGAGGCCATGGAGTACGACGAGGACTACGTGCGCGCCCTCGAGTACGGCATGCCTCCCGCCGGCGGCATCGGCATCGGCATCGACCGCGTGGTCATGCTGCTCACCGACTCCGCGAGCATCCGCGACGTGCTGCTGTTCCCGCACATGAAGCCCGAGGCCGGTACCAAGAGCGGTGCCGCCGCAGCGCGCAAGGCCGACGAGGCCGCTGCTGCCGAGGCTCGCGCCGCTGCGTCGTACGCCGAGAACAAGCAGCCGACGCTTGATCTTTCCAAGGTCGCCGTGGAGCCGCTGTTCGAGGAGTTCGTCGACTTCGAGACGTTCAGCAAGTCCGATTTCCGCGCCGTGAAGGTCAAGGCTTGCGAAGCCGTCAAGAAGAGCAAGAAGCTCCTCAACTTTACGCTTGACGACGGCACCGGCACCGACCGCACGATCCTCTCTGGCGTGCATGCGTTCTACGAGCCCGAGTCCCTGGTGGGCAAGACGCTTGTGGCTATCGTCAACCTGCCGCCGCGTGCCATGATGGGCATCGACTCCTGCGGCATGCTGCTCTCCGCCATCCACAAGGAGGGCGACGAAGAGCGCCTCAACCTGCTGCAGCTCGACGATGCTGTGCCGGCTGGTGCAAAGCTGTACTAATTCGGCTCGAGTCTGATCTGAGCGCCTGCCGGGGTTCCGGTTGAAGCGCACACATACCTGACGCCTGCCGGGGGCTTTCCCTCAGAAATGTCCTCGGCAGATGAAAGCGCCCGTCCGCCTTGCCCCGTTGGGGCATTGGCGGGCGGGCGCTTTGCTCGCTATTTGATGTGCAGCAGGGTGGCGGCGTAGGCGTAGATCTCGCGGATGCGGGCCCGGGGATAGCGGAGCGGGGACGTGCTCGCCCCGATGCCGATGGGGGCAAGGCCGAAGCGCTTTGCCAGGAGCAGGCAACGGGGGATGTGGAAGTCGGTGCTCACGAGCGCGATTGAGGGACGTTCCTTTCTGTTGGCTGAGTGCACGAGTTCGTAGCTCATGGCGAGATTTTCTTCTGTGGTGGTCGAGCGGTCTTCGCAGAGGATTTTGGCTGTGGACACGCCGTGGACCAGAAGATAGTCGCGCATGACCTCGGCTTCGGAGGCGACTTCGTCTGAGCCTTGGCCTCCCGAGACGATGATTGTTGGGGCGCCCTCACGTTGCTGCCACGCGTTGATGGCGCAGTCGAGGCGCTCGGCCAAGAAGGGGGAGGGGTAGCGCCCTTTGAGTGCGGCGCCATGAACGACGATGAAGTCCACAGGTGAGCCTGGGTCCTTGCGGGCGCGTTGCGTAGCAACCTCGAGCGCGAGGCAGATGAGGGAGAAGATGCTGCCGAGCATGCAACTGAGCGCGAAGGCCGCACGAACGAGGGGCTCCTCGACGTTGGGTACGAGAATGCCGAGCGCACTGCAGCCTGCCAATACAAGGCCGGTAGCGATTCCGAGCAGTCCTACCGGCGTAATCCTGCTTCGTGCGAGTGAGGCCGTGGCGTTTGCAAAGAGCCAAAGGGCTCCGCAAGCGCAGGTAAAAGAGCCGATGTGAACGATGACGGTGAGCAAGGCGTCTCCTGGTTTGAGAGCGTTTGTCGCTAATAGGCCTCAACTATAGAC
>CAVEWV010000008.1:0-31163 GCA_963619535.1 Acutalibacteraceae bacterium
CCCCCGTCTTTTCTCTACCCGACCAGCCTCTCCATCTCCCCGATCAGCTCGTCGAAATACCCCAGCGCCGCGTTGACGGGCTCGGGCGTCGCCATGTCCACGCCTGCCCCGCGCAGAAGCTCGATGGGTGTCTTGGAGCAGCCGCCCGACAGGAACCCCAGGTAGTCGGCCACGGCGGGTGCGCCCTCGCTCAGGATGCGGCGTGACAGCGCGATGGCGGCGGCGTAGCCCGTGGCGTACTGGTACACGTAGTGGTCGTAGTAGAAGTGCGGGATGCGGCTCCACTCCAGGGCGATCCGGTCGTCCACCGCCATCTCGGGCCCGAAGTAGTCCTCGTTGAGGCGGCGGTACAGCGCGCACAGGGCGTCGGCCGTGAGGCCCTCGCCGCGGGCGTTCATGCGGCCTGCCTCCAGCTCGAACTCGGCGAACATGCACTGGCGGTAGATGGTGCCCTTGAACTGCTCAAGGTGATGGTCGAGCAGGTAGGCGCGCTCGGCGTCGCTTTGCGCGTGCTCGAGCAGGTAGTGCATGAGCAGCGCCTCGTTGCAGGTGGAGGCCACCTCGGCCACGAAGATGGGGTAGTTGGCGTACTGCGAGGGCTGGTTCTTGCAGCTCAGGTAGGTGTGCACCGAGTGGCCCATCTCATGGATGAGCGTGAACACGTCGTCGAGCGTGCCCTGGAAGTTCAGCAGGATGACGGGCTGCATGCCGTAGCCGCCCGCGGAGTAGGCGCCGCTGCGCTTGCCGGGGTTCTCGTAGACGTCCACCCAGCGCTGCGAGAGGCCCTCGCGCACGATGCCGAGGTAGTCTTCCCCCATGGGCTTGAGCGCCTCGAGGATGATGTCGCAGGCCTGCTCGTAGGTGAAGCTCATCTCGAAGTCGCTCACCATGGGCACGTACACGTCCCAGAAGTGCAGCTCGTCCAGCCCCAGGAGCCGCTTGCGCAGGCCCACGTAGCGGTGCATGGCGCCCAGGTTCGCGTGCACGGCCTCGATGAGGTTCGTGTACACCTCGCAGGGCACCTCGTTGGCGGCTAGCGAGGCCTCCATGGCCGAGCCGTAGTGGCGCGCGTCGGAGAAGAACTTGAGCATCTTCACCTGCGAGGCCAGCATCGCCGCGCCCGTGTTCTTGAACTGGCCGTACACGCCGTAGAGGCTCTCGTAGGCGCTCTGGCGAAGCGCGCGGTCGCTTGAGCGCTCAAGCGGCACGAAGGTGCCGTGCGTCACGGGATGCGCCATGCCCTGGCTGTCCAAGGCGTCGGGGAAGGTGAGGTCGGCGTCGCTGAACATGCCGAAGACGTTCTCGGGCTGGCGGCCCAGCTCGCCCGCGCTTGCGAGCAGCGCCTCCTCGGGGCCGGAGAGCACGTGCGCGCGGCGCTCCAGGATGCGCTCCACGGCGCGGCGGAACTCCTCCAGGGCGGGCTCGGCGGCGAAGAGCGTCTCCACTCGGGCGGGCTCGCAGGCCAGAAGCTCGGTCTCAAACCACGAGCCGGCCTGGGCCGTCTGCACCCACAGGGTGGTCACGCGCGCGCAGAAGTCCTGGTAGGTGGCCACGCGGGTGTCCTCGTCGCCCTTGCGCTGGGCGTAGTTGGACAGGCGTCCCAGCTCCACGTAGACCTGCTGCTCCTCACGCAGGTAGGCGAGCAGCTCCGCGCCTGAGGCGCAGGCGTGGCCCTGGTGGCGCGCCAGGCGGGCGGGGGAGTCCTGCGCGGCCTCGAGCGCCGCCAGGAAGGCCTCGTCGCTTGCGTAGATGCCCGACAGGTCCCAGGTGTAGTGCTCGGGAATCTGTGAACGTTCCTTGACTTCCATCTGCCGTTACCGTCCCTTCATAGGAGTTTGGGAATCTATCCGAATGCCCGCGAGTATGGCATAGCCGCGTTTCATGTGCGTGAGAAGCGGAAAACTCTCGAAGTTGTTTCCTTGTTAGTTGTAACGAACTATCATGCGTCCCAGATACGCATGCACGTCCCGTGTTGCAAATGCACCGAATGAGAAGGGTTGTCATGGAAGCCTGTCAGAGCATGTGCGCCTCCACCGAGCTGCTGCACGACCTGGTGCAGGGCATCGTGTCGGCCTTGGAGGCCCGCGACCCCCACACCGCCGAGCACTCGCTGCGCGTGGGCGACATGGTGGAGCAGACCTGCGCGCTCATGGGGCTGCCGGCCGAGCAGGCCATGCAGATCCACATGGCCGCCCACGTCCACGACATCGGCAAGATCGCCATCCCCGACGCCATCCTGCTCAAGAAGAGCCGCCGCACCCCCGAGGAGCACGCCGTCGTGCGCGACCACGCCCGCATGGGCGCGCAGATCCTGGGGCGCTGCGCGAGCCTGGAGCCCATCGCCCTCATGGTGCTGCACCACCACGAGCGCTGGGACGGCCTGGGGTATCCCGACGGCCTGGCCGGGCAGGACATCCCCTTCGGCTCGCGCGTCATCGCCGTGTGCGACTCCATCGACTCCATGCTCGGCAAGCGCCATCCCTCCAAGCGCAAGACGCAGCAGGAGTGCCGCGCGCAGATCGCCGAGGGGGCAGGCGCGGCCTACGACCCTGAGGTGGCGGCCTTCGTGGTGGCCCACTGGGACGCCATCGTGGGCGGCATCGACTTCCGCGGCTCCGAGGATTTCGACGCGCCCGCGGCAGGCCCGGGACGCGCGCTTCGCTGCTCGGTCCCTGCGGCCCGCACGCTGAGCCTCTCGGCGTAAAAGGGGGCCGGCCGGCACGCGCCGGGTGTCACCGACGACTCACTGTAATGTATGAACACTTGCTCATATTGCATAACGTGAGAACAAAATACGAGTTAAACGGGTGTGATTCGCCGAAACGGTGAATGACAGGCCTAAATTTGCCAAAAAGTTGGTCAATGGTTTACAAAAAGTTGGTAGAGGGGTAATTTTCACCTCGGAGCGCGTAAGCGCATCCTCGCCGTGAAGCGTCCAAAAGGCGGGCGCTCGATATACCTACGTTGAAGGGAATGGTTCGCATGGCATTCGACAAGATCAAGGCCTGGGGCTCCAAGCATCACAACGGTCTGCTCGTGGCGGGTGGCTTCGCCCTGGGCACCGCCGGCGTGAAGGCGCTCACCTCCGACACCGCCAAGAAGGGCTACGTCAAGGTCGTCGCCTCCGGCATGCGCGCCAAGAACGCCTACCTCGACGTGTGCGAGCAGGCCAAGGCCCAGGTCGACGACATCGTCGCCGAGGCCAGCTACATCACCTCCGACGACGACGTCAAGGCCAACGCCTAGTCGCATTCGAGGTGTCCCATGGACTTCGCACCTGTCAAAGAACTTCCGGGCCGCGTGCGCGTGAAGCTGCGCGACCGCGTGCCCGAGGGCGACGTGTGCGCCCTGGAGCATGCGGTGCGTGCCTGCCCGGGCGTGACGAAGGCGACCGTCTACCCGCGCTCAGGTGAGCTGGCCGTCTGCTTCGAGCCCGGGCAGGGCGCCAAGCAGCGCGTCTACTCACACCTCGTGTCCATCAAGGCCGCCGACATTGAGGCGGCCCGTGAGCTTGTGACCTACGACTCCTCGTCGCAGACGCGCAAGCTCGTGCAGGACATCCTGTGCCTGGTGGGCGCGCATTACGCCCGCCGGTGGTTCCTGCCGGCGCCCCTGCGCACGGCCTGGACGGTCTGGAGCTACCGTCGCTTCCTGGCGGCCGGCCTGGACTCGCTCATGCACGGCAGGCTCGACGTGCCCGCGCTCGACGCCGCCGCCATCGGCATGGCGTTTCTCTGCAAGGACCCCAAGACGGCCTCGTCCACCATGTTCCTGCTCAACCTGGGCGAGACGCTCGAGGACTACACGCGCGCCCGCTCCCAGGGCGAGCTCATCCGCTCGCTGCTCGAGGCCCCCGAGTGCGCCCAGCGCATCGAGGGCGACCGCGAGGTCAGCGTGCCCACCACCTCGCTTGTCGAGGGCGACCTCGTGGTCATCCGCACGGGCATGCCCATCAGCGTCGACGGCACGGTGGAGTCGGGCTGCGCCATGGTCAACCAGGCGGCGCTCACCGGCGAGCCGCTCGCCGTGGAGCGCTCGGCGGGCGACGACGTCTTCGCCGGCACCGCGGTGGAGTCGGGCGAGGTGTTCGTGCGCGTCCACGCCGGCAGCGGCAAGACCCGCCTGCGCTCCATCGTGAGCCTCGTGGAGCAGTCCGAGAGCCTCAAGGCCGGCGTGCAGACGCGCCGCGAGGCCCTCGCCAACAAGATCGTCCCGTGGAACTTCCTGCTGGCGGGCATCGTGGCCCTCACCACGAAGAGCCTGGTGAAGACCGCCGCCTCCATGATGGTGGACTACTCGTGCGCCCTCAAGCTCACCGGGTCCATCGCGGTGCTCTCGGCCATGAACCAAAGCGTGCGCGAGGGCTTCATGGTGAAGGGCTCCAAGCACTTCGAGGCCGTGGCCGGCGCCGACACCATCGTGTTCGACAAGACGGGCACCCTCACCAACGCAGAGCCCCAGGTGGCGGGCGTGCTCGCCTTCGACGGCTGGGACGAGACGGAGGTCCTGCGCTTCTCGGCCTGCCTGGAGGAGCACTTCCCCCATCCCGTGGCCCGCGCCGTGGTCAACGCGGCCGCCTCGCAGGGCCTGCAGCACCGCGAGCGCCACGCCGAGGTGGAGTACATCGTCGCGCACGGCATCGCCAGCTCGCTCGACGGTAAGCGCTGCGTCATCGGCAGCGAGCACTTCGTCGTGGAGGACGAGGGCGTCGTCATCGACGAGGCCGTGCGCGCCCGCATCTCGCAGGCGTTCGGCGCCGTCTCCTCGCTGTACCTGGCGGTGGACGGCAAGCTTGTGGGCGTCATCGGCATCCACGACCCCATCAAGCCCGGCGTCCCCGAGGCCGTCGCGCAGCTGCGCCGCCTGGGCTTCGAGCACATCGTCATGCTCACCGGCGACAACGAGCGCGCCGCCGCCCCCGTCGCCGCGCAGGCCGGCATCACCGAGTTCTGTGCCAACATGCTGCCCGAGGGCAAGCACGCCTACATCGAGCAGCTCAAGGCCCAGGGCAGGCACGTGGTCATGGTGGGCGACGGTGTGAACGACTCCCCGGCGCTGTCTCTTGCCGACGTGGGCGTTGCCATGGCCAACGGCACGGCCATCGCCAAGGAGGTCGCCGACATCACGCTCACCGACGGCGACCTGTGGAGCATCGTGCGCCTGCGCCAGCTCTCCTGCGACCTCATGGAGCGCATGGACCTGCAGTTCCGCGAGGTCATGACGTTCAACTCGGCCCTTCTGGCCCTGGGCATCGCCGGCGTCATCGCCCCCGCCACCTCGGGCCTTCTGCACAACGGCTCCACCGTGCTGTTCGCGGCGCAGAGCACGCGCGCCTACCGCCTCGACGAGCGGATCGTCCCCGCGCAGGACGTGGCGGTCGCGCCGTAGTTCATATGTTCGACACGTCCCGGAAACCCCGGGGCGCATCGCGTGCTCTACTATGGGCGCTGCAACCGTTTCTGAAAGGCGTTAAACGTCGTAGGGAGCGGGTGTAGCGCCCTTTTTGTCTTGTGAGGGGCAAGGCGAGGGGGTATAACCAAAAACCAGTTGCAGGGCATGCAGGGCAGAGAAGGGGATGGCGCGCATGATGGCTCGAAGAACGTTCACGGTGGTCGCCTCGGTCGCACTCGCATGCTGCCTGGCCGCCGTACCGCTCTCCGGCTGCCAGAGCGCCCCCGACGAGGGCCAGGCCGCCCCCGCCCCTGCCGCCCAGCAGGAGCAGGCCGCCGACGCGGCCGCCGATTCCGCCCCCAAGGACGAGCCCGCGCCCGAGCCGGGTCAGGATGGCGAGGCCGCCGCCGAGCAGCCCGTCGAGAGCGCGCCCACCCTGCAGACCACGAGCTCGGTCACCATCCCCGTCGACTTCTTCGAGGTCCTGGGCATCGCCGAGTCGGCCCGCGAGGAGTTCCTGGAGTCGCTGGGCTGCGACGACATCGAGGCCAACGACGACGGCTCCTATGTCGTGAAGCTCACAGGCGACGACTACACGGACTTCGCCACCCACGCCTACCAGGCAATCCAGGAGAAGATCAAGTCCTCCACCACCGACGGCACCTATGTGGGCGTGGAGTCGGTCGATTACGACGAGACGTTCGCCACCGTGGTCGTGGTGCTCTCCACCAAGGAGATCCCCCAGCGCGACTTCACCCTCGCCTCGGACCTGGGCCACGCCGCCAACGTGTACCAGCAGATCGCGAGCCTGCCGGTGAGCTGCGACGTCATCGTGATGAGCTCGGAGGGCGAGCAGCTCTCCGAGACCACCTTCCCCGAGACGTCCTCCGAGAAGTAGGGTCCGCCGGCCGCACCGCGCACGTCGCGCACCTCTATAAGCCACTCAAACACGAAGGGACCCCCGCGGGCGCGATGCCCTCGGGGGTCCCTTCGTGTGCGGCGGCCTTTCGAGCCGGGCCGCCCGCCGGCCCAAGTTCCCTAGTACTGGCTGGGGTGCTTGGAGAAGAAGTCGGTCCTGGGGGGCAGCTCGCGCACGAGATGCTGGCCGGGCGCCTCGCCGGCAAGCTCGCAGAGCGCGTCGAGCCCCATGAACGCGTTGTCCCAGCTGAAGAAGAGCTCAGGGGAGAACTGGAAGTAGTCGCAGATCATCTCGCAGCCGCCCGGCACGCAGGGGTGCATGAGCAGCGCCGCCACGCGCAGGGACGCGAAGGCGTCGCGCAGGGCGGCCACCATGGCCTCCTCGTCGCCGGCGCCCTCGCTTGCGTTCTTGGCGGCCTTGCTCGCGTCGCTCCAGCGCTTGTTGGCGTCGCGGATGAAGTCGTCGGCCACGCGCAGGGCGCCGGGGAAGTCGAGCACGTGCATCTTGCGCTCGAAGGCCAGCAGCGCCTTCTCGCAGGCGGCGCTCACCTCCGGCGCGCAGGGCCCCGCGGGGAGCTTGCCCGCGCAGCTGCCGGCCGCGCCGTAGAAGCACGAGCGGGCCAGGCGGTTGAAGACGTTCGTGAGCAGCGCCGACTCCTTGAGCGCCGGGTCGGCCTGGCGCGGGTCGTTGCGCTTGGCCTCGTCGGGCTCGTAGGGCTTGGGGGAGAAGCTCACGGGCTTGTCGCCCAGGCCTAGCGACAGCCAGTGGGCGCGCAGCTGCTCGGGGGTGTAGTAGTCGAGCAGGTCGAGGGCCATCGGGGGCTTCACCGCGCCCGAGCTGGAGGCCTTCGAGCCCATGAACAGGATGTGGTAGTTGGCCACGGGCACGCTCTGCTTGAGGTCCCAGTCGAGCGCCTCCCACAGCGCGGGCTGGGCCACGCAGTAGAAGTAGATGTTGTCCTGGCCGATGAACTGGAACTGGTCGCAGTCCTCGCTGCACCACCAGTCGTGCCAGTCGTCGGAGGAGTAGCGGCCCTGCCCCGACTCGGCGTCGAGCTCGAGCACGGTCTTGGTGAAGGAGATGGGCGCCCACAGGCTCTCGGGCCAGCACCAGGTGGTGAGGCCCTCCACGCCGTCCATGACGGGGGTGGGCACGCCCCAGTCGATGTTGCCGGTGATGCGGAAGGGCAGCAGCGTCTTGCCGGTGCGGAAGCGCACGCCGGCGGCCACGAGGGCGTCACGGGCCTCGTCGCGGGCCTGCCAGTCGGCAAACGTCAGGCTGCACGCGCCCTTGCCGTCGGTCTCGGCCAGCTCGTGGGGCGGCAGGCCCGGCAGCGCGGCATTGAGCGCCTCGCGCATGGGGGCCGTCACGTGGATGACGGGGGGCAGCAGCCACTCGGCCACGGTGGAGGTCACCACGGGGCGCACGCGCTCGTCGGCCTTCTGGCGCACGACCTCGCCGGCGATGAAGTCGTGGGCCTGGGGCAGGTCGAAGTACCAGTTGTCCACGGGGCGCAGCTCGGGGGTGGTGCCGGTGAGCTGCGAGACGGGGTTGATGAGCTCCTCGGGCTCGAACTGGTGGCCCAGGTCGCACTCGTCGGCGTAGGCCTTCTCCGACTTGCAGCCCTTCACCGGGCAGTAGCCCTTCACCTGGCGGCCGTTGAGGAACTGCCCGGCCTGCACGTCATAGAACTGCTTGGTGGAGCGCAGCGAGAGGCTGCCCTTGTCGTGCAGGCGCTGCTCGATCTGGGCGGTGAGGTCGGCGTGGCGCGAGGCGGCCGGCTCCAGGGCGCTGCCGCAGAACAGGTCCAGCGAGATGCCGTAGGCGTCCAGGGCCTGCTGCTGGCGGGCGTGGTTGGCCTGCACGTAGTCGACGATGGTGCCCTCGTAGCCCTCCTGCTCCACCTTCTTGCGGTAGCCCTCCATGATGGGCGAGCCGTAGCAGTCGGTGCCGGAGACGAACACGACGTTCTCGGCTCCGATGCGGTCGCGCAGGAAGCGCGCGTAGAAGTCTGCCGGCACGAACACGCCGGAGATGTGGCCGAAGTGCAGGTCCTTGTTGCCGTAGGGCATGCCGCTCGTCACGACGGCGCGCTTGGGGAAGTGGGGACGCTCACATGCGTTGGACATTCGGTGCAACCTGCCTTTATACGATGATCGGGATGTGAATGGCTGGGCGGAAGTATAGGGCTTGCGGCCTTGCGCGTGGGCCGCGCCGGCCCCGCTTGCCCGGAACACCACGGATGGGGGAGGGCGCGCGGGCTACTCCACGGTGCCGTAGGTGAGGCCCCAGCCGTGGGCCGTGACGATGGAGTTCATCTGGTCGGCCAGCTCCATGCGCGTGTAGGCGCCCGGCGGCATGAGCTCGCAGACCTCCATCACGTCGGCGCACACGTCGTGCGACTCGGCCAGGGTCACGAGCTCTAGGCGGCTCACGAGCTCCTTGCGCGCGAAGAGCGTGTCCACAAGGTCCTGCAGCACGCCGAAGTCCTCGCTTTGCACGTTGATGGGGCCGGCCGCGGGCTTGGGGGCGGCCTGCGCGGCGGGGGCGCTTTGGGCGAAGGGGTTGAAGTCGTACGACACGGGGCGGCTCCCTGGGGGTGGCTTGTCTTATATCGCCGGGCCACTATAGCGCATGGCCGCGCGCGGCATCGCATCTCCACCGCCCCCGCGCCCCTGCCCGCCGCCGGACTGGGAAAATCCTGCTTCTTGCGTAGATATCGGGCATTTCCCAAGTGCGAATCGCCCACGGATTATCATGATTGATTCCAAATGTCCTTGTATGCACGTCGAGACGAAGGGGTGCAGCAGTGTCCGCCTCATATTACGAGTCGCTTGCCGACGATGAGCTCGCAAGTCAGATAGCCCAGCTCGAGGAGCTGGTCGCGCAGACGAAGGCCCGCGGCCTCAAGCTCAACATGGCCCGCGGCAAGCCCTGCGCCGAGCAGGTCGACCTGTCGCGCCCCATGCTCGAGACGCTCGCCTGCGACGCCGACCTCACCGATTGCGGCGTGGACTGCGCCAACTACGGCTGCCTCGAGGGCATCCCCGCGGCCCGCGAGCTCTTCGGCCAGGTCATGGGCGTGCCGGCCGACAACGTCTTCATGGGCGGCGAGAGCTCGCTGACCCTCATGTACGACGCCATCTCCCACGCCATGCTCAAGGGCGTCTGCGGCGCAGAGCCCATGCTTCTCCAGATGCAGGGCCGCACGCTCAAGTGGATCTGCCTGGTGCCGGGCTACGACCGCCACTTCGGCATCGTGAGCCAGCTGGGCTTCGAGTGCGTCTGCGTGCCGCTGGGCCCCGACGGCCCGGACATGGACGCCGTGGAGGCCCTCGTGGCCGACCCCGACGTCAAGGGCATGTGGTGCGTCCCCAAGTACTCCAACCCCACCGGCTGCGTCTACTCCGACGAGGTCGTGGGGCGCATCGCGCGCCTGAAGCCCGCCGCGCCCGACTTCCGCGTGTACTGGGACAACGCCTACTGCGAGCACTTCCTCTACCCTGAGGGCGCCGCGCCCCTGGCCAACGTCTTCGAGCTGTCCTGCGCCGCGGGCAACCCCGACCTCGTGCTGCAGTTCTGCTCCACCTCCAAGATCACCTTCCCCGGCGCCGGCGTGGCCGCCATGGCTGCCAGCAAGGCCAACCTCGACGACCTCAAGGGCGAGTGGAAGCACCGCATGATCGGCCACGACAAGCTCAACCAGCTGCGCCACGTGCGCTACCTGGGCGACGTGGAGGGCCTGCGCGCGCACATGGCCAAGCAGGCGCAGGTCATGCGCCCGCGCTTCGAGCTCGTCGAGCGCCGTCTCACCGAGGGCCTGGGCGAGCTGGGCTGCGCCTCCTGGACGCACCCCCGCGGCGGCTATTTCGTGTCGTTCGACGGGCCTGAGGGCTCGGCCAAGGCCGTGTGGGCCCTGTGCGCCGAGTGCGGCGTGACCCTCACCTCGGCCGGCGCCACCTTCCCGGGCGGCAACGACCCCAAGGACTCCAACATCCGCATCGCCCCGACGTTCCCCTCGCTCGACGAGCTCGACGCGGCGCTTGAGGTCTTTGTGCTGTGCGTGAAGCTCGTGGCCGCGCGCCTGGCCGCCGCCAAGAGGGCCTAAGGGGCAGCCATGTCCACGACCCCCGAGCTCAACCTCGACAAGAAGGGCGAGATGGTGCAGGGCATCTTCTCCAAGATCGCCCGCAAGTACGACACCTTCAACGCCCTGTCGAGCATGGGAATCTACAAGTCCTGGCTCAAGCGCGTGGCCCGCACGGCCGCCTGTGCCCCCGACGAGCGCGTGCTCGACGTGGCGGGCGGCACGGGCGACGTGTCGTTCGAGCTGTGCCGGCGCTGCCCGCCGGCCAGCGTGGAGGTGTCCGACTTCACCCCCGAGATGCTCGAGGTGGCCAAGGCGCGCGCCGAGCGCGGGGCGTCGTGCGGGGTGCCGTGCTCCTTCCAGGTGGCCGATGCCATGAACCTGCCCTACGCCGACGCCAGCTTCGAGGTTCTCACCATGGCCTACGGCCTGCGCAACTTCTCCGACCGCCAGCGCGCCATGCGCGAGGCGGCCCGCGTGCTGCGCCCCGGCGGCCGGGCCGTCATCCTCGAGTTCGGCACGCCGCCCAACCCGGTGTGGCGCGCGCTCTACCACGTCTACCTCATGCACGTCGTCCCCGCCATCGGGGGCGCGGTGTGCGGCGACTCGTCGGGCTTCAAGTACCTCGCGAGCTCCATCCGCGAGTTCCCCGAGCAGGCCGTCGTGGCCCGGGAGCTGCGCGAGGCGGGCTTTGAGGACGTGTCCTTCCGTAACTGCACGGGCGGGATAGCCGCGATCTACGAGGCCCGCAAGGCCCCGGCAGACACGCACCGCCACCAGGCCGACTAACGCTTCAGGAGGTTCAGCCATGCTGCTCACATCCCGCTACGTCATCCCCGTGTCCCAGGAGCACCCCGTCTACATCGAGTACGGCGCCGTCCTCGTCCAGGGCGACAGGATCGTCGAGGTCGGCACCCTGGCCGACCTGCTCGCCGCCCACCCCGACGAGGAGGTGCGCGACTTCGGCATGGCGGCCATCATGCCGGGCTTCGTGGACTGCCACACGCACCTGGAGTTCTCGCTCATGCGCGGCATCCTCAACGATACGCCCTACGCCAGCTGGAAGGCCTTCATCAACGAGAAGATGGCCCTGCTCACCACGCAGGACTGGTTCGACTCCGCCTACATGGGCGCCTACGAGGCCCTGACGGCCGGCATCACCACGGTGGCCGACGTCACCTCCACGGGCGCGAGCCTGCCGGCCGTCGACAGGCTCGGCCTGCGCGGCATCATCTACCGCGGCGTGGGCGCCCCGGCCCGCAGCCAGGTGGAGCAGGAGATGGCAAGCGCCCGCGCCCAGGTCGACGAGTGGCGCGGCAAGGTGGGCAGCGACCGCGTGCAGATCGGCATCGCCCCCGAGAACCTCTTCAGCTGCCATCCCCAGATCCTGAAGGAGGTGGCGGCCTTCGCCAACGAGACGGGCACGCCTGTCGCCATCCACCTGGCCGGCTCGCAGGAGGAGTGCGACTTCATTCGCTACGGCTCGTCGGTCTTCTCCATCGCCAACGACACCGACGACCACCGTCTGCTGGCGCGCCGCCAGTCGGTGGAGCTGCTGCCCGCGGGCTGCTCGCCGGTGCAGTACGCCCTCAACTGGGACATCCTCGACGCCCCGCAGATCCTCGCCATCCACTGCGTCAAGCTCGACGACCACGACATCGAGATCCTGCGCGACCACGGCGTGAGCGTCGCGGTGACGCCGCGCGCCTGCGCCAAGCTCGGCCAGGGCCTGGCGCCCATCGTCGAGATGCGCCACGCCGGCATCGCCGTTGGCCTGGGCAGCGACTCCCCGGCCGCGTCCGACAGCATGGACCCCATCGCCGAGATGCGCTTCGCGATGCTCGCCCTGCGCGCCACGCACGGCAAGGAGGGCTTCATCGAGGGCCCCGACATGATCGCCATGGCCACCATCGAGTCGGCCCGCGCCCTGGGGCTCGACCACCTCGTGGGCTCGCTCGACGCCGGCAAGAAGGCCGACGTCATCGCCGTGGACCTGTCCGACTCGCGCCAGGCCCCCACGCACTTCCCCACCTCCGCGGTCGTGCACACCTCCAGCAGGGACGACGTGGTCATGACCATGGTGGACGGCAACGTCGTCTACGACGCGGCCGACAAGTTCTGCCCGCTGCCCAACGCCGACATCCGCGAGATGCGCCGCATCACCCAGAGCCTCGAGGGCCTGCGCCGCCGCCTGCGCTCCTAGCGCCACCGACTCCGTACAGAAAGGTCTTGCACGCACATGAGCGACCCCAACGATCAGTTCTTCAGCGAGGAGGGCTGCAAGCAGCCGACGAGCCGCCCCGCCGCCCCCGCCGGCTCCCCCGAGCCCAAGCCCCGCAAGGGCGCCGTCAAGCCGCCGAGCTTCGCGATGGCCGTCGTCATCGCCGTCGTGGCGCTTGTCCTGGGGCTTGCCATAGGCTATTTTGCCGGGATGTACGTGGCCTCGAACTCCAGCGCCCTGGCGCAGGAGCACGCCGACGCCGCCCAGTCCGCCGCGGCCGCCGATTCCACCAACGAGTAGGGGAGCTCACCCATGGCTTTCGACAAGAACCACACCTCGACCGGCATGAAGGTCGTCATCGTCCTGTTCGCCGTCATCCTGGTCGTCTCGATGTGCGTGCCGTTCATCAGCAGCTGCACGGTCACGGGCTCCTCCGCCGATTCCAGCGACTCCTCCGACACCTCCACGTCCACCGCGACCACCACGGTGGCCTCCGTCAAGCAGCAGTACTCCTCCATCATCTCCAGCCTTGAGGACAAGCTCGCCGCCGACGAGGACAACACCACCGCCATGGCCAGCCTGGGCAACAACTACATGGACATGGCCGCCGCGATGAGGAGCGCCTCCGACGCCTCCGACAACTCCGACGAGGTCGAGGCCGCCTACGCCAAGGCCGCCGAGTACTACGAGCAGTACCTGGTCAAGGCCTCCTCGCAGGCCGTGACCGTCGACCATGCCGTGTGCCTGTTCTACGGCGGCAGCGCCGACGAGGCCGTCTCCGAGCTGTCCGAGTACGTGCAGGGCGACGGCGCCGAGTACGCCATGGCCTGGTACAACCTGGCCATCATGCACTACACCGGCGACACCCCCGACTACGCCAGCGCCGTGGAGGAGTTCAACAAGGCCGCCGAGCTCGACTCCGACGGCAGCGCCGGCATCAACGTGTATGCCCAGGTCTACGCCCAGCTGGCCCAGAGCTCGCTCGACGCCGAGAACGAGGAGTCCGACGACTCCGCCGACGCGACCTCCGACGACTCGGCTGACGTCGACGCGGCCTCCGACGCCACGGCCGACGCCGACGAGGCGGCCACGGCGACCTCTTCCACCGGCGCCGGTGTCGATGCTGCCGAGGACGAGGCCGACTCCGAGGGCGATGAGGCCGCTGCGACCAGCACGACCAGCTCGACCAGCACGACTGGCACGTCCGGCACGGCCTCCAAGACCAGCACCGCGAGCGACTCCGCGGCCGCCGAGTCCGCCAGCACGACCGGCGCCTCGTCCAAGTAAGGCCGAGCCTTTTTGCGACCAACGGGCCCTTTCCGTTGTTTGAAGGGCGCGTCTTTCGGGTATCCATGGGCAGTCGAAGACGGCCCCATCAAGGGAGAAGCGATATGAACCTGCACACACAGAGCGCACCGGAGCAGCATTGCGTGCGCGTCATCGTGAGCGGCGAGGTCGACGTGAGCAACGCCGAGGAGCTGCGCGCCCAGATCGACGCGGCCTTTGCCGACGCCGACGTCGAGGAGGTCGAGGTCGACATGGCCGACGTCTCCTACATCGACTCCACGGGCATCGGCGTGCTTGTGGGTGCCGCCCACAGGGCGCAGGAGGCGGGTCGCGCCTTCCGGGCGCTCAACCCCCAGCCCAACGTCCTGAGGATTTTCGGCCTGCTCGGCGTTGACGAGGTCCTCGGCCTCAAGTAGCCTTCCCCATGCAAGAAAATGCCCACCTGAGCGCCATCTGCGCAAAAGTGGGCGTATTTTTGTAGGCGCACGGAGCGCAAGTCTGCCCTATACTGTGATGACTTGCGCGCTTTTCGAAGCGCCGCCGTAATGCCCGCTTGCAACAGAAAGGTCCCACGGTGTTTGGAATCGGTGGTACCGAACTCGCGATCATCCTCATATTCGGCTTCCTTATCTTCGGGCCCGACCGCCTGCCTGCCATGGGTCGCACCATCGGACGTGCCCTGCGCCAGTTTAGGCAGGCACAGGACCAGATGAACAAGATGGTCCAGACCGAGATCGTCAACCCGCTCAACGAGACCATGAAGGAGCCCGCCAAGAAGCAGGGCCCCAAGAAGAAGGTCTCCGGCGCCGCGGCCTCGACCAAGCCCGAGACGTTCGCCGAGAAGAAGGCGCGTCTTGCCGCCGAGGCCGACGCGGCCGCCAAGCGCAAGGCCTCCGGCATCGAGGAGCAGCCCGCCGCCCCCGCCGCGCCCGTCAAGAAGGCCGGCGCCTCCGAGACGTTTGCCGAGCGCAAGGCTCGTCTGGAGGCCGAGAAGGCCGCCGCGGCGGAGAAGAAGCCCGCAGCCGCCGCCAAGCCCGCGACCGCCACGAAGAAGGCCGGCTCCTCTGCCGCCAAGCTCTACGGTATCGACAAGGACCGCATCGCAGCCGCCCGCGCAGCTGCCGCTGCACAGAAGGCTGAGAAGGAGGAACAGGCCGACGCCTAAGGGCGGCCTGGAGACACACCATGCCTATCGGACCCGCACGCATGCCCTTGATGGATCACCTCGGCGAGCTTCGCCGTCGTCTGACCATCATCGTGGTGTCGCTTTTCGCCACGGCCATGATCCTGTACTTCGCCACCCCCACGCTCATCACGTTCCTGATGGCGCCTATCCAGGACTACATCCCCGAGTCGCTCTCCGCTGCCGCGACCTCCGGCACCGGCCTATATGTCAGCTCGCCCCTGGGAGGCTTCGGCATCAGGTTCCGCGTCGCCATCTTCGCAGCCTTTGTCGTGTGCTCGCCCATCGTGCTGTGGGAGGTGCTGGCCTTCTTCCTGCCGGCCCTCAAGCCCAACGAGCGCCGCTGGGTCCTCCCGACCCTTGCCGTGGGCGTGGCCCTCTTCGTGTTCGGCATCATCTTCTGCTACTGCGTCATCCTGGGCGCTGCCTTCGGCTGGATGACCGGCGAGTCCGACGCCATCGGCACGGTGCTGCCCGACGCCGAGACCTACATCAAGGCCATCCTGGGTCTTGAGGTGGCTTTCGGCATCGCCTTCGAGCTGCCGCTCGTCGTGTTCTACCTCATCGTGTTCAACCTCGTGCCCTACAAGACGTTCCGCAAGAACTGGCGCACCATCTACGTGGTGCTTCTGGTGCTGTGCGCCGTGGTCACGCCCGACGCGAGCCCCGTCACGATGCTCTTCATGTTTGCGGCCCTCTTGTCCATGTACGAGATCTCCATGCTTGTCGCGCGCTTCGTGCTCGCCCGCCGCATCGCCAAGCAGAAGGCTGACGGCACCTGGGTCGACCCCGATGAGGAAGATGACGACGACGAGGACGACGAGGACGAGGAGAGGGACTAACCCGTGCACGAGTACTCCATCGTCCAGGGCGTTCTCGACACGGTGATCCCCGCCGCCCAGGGCGCGGGGGCCACGAAGCTCCTCAAGGTGCGCCTTCGCGTGGGCGACATGACCGAGGTCGTCCAGGAGTCGCTCGACTTCATGTGGGACATCTGCTGCGAGGAGCGCGGCGCGTTCGTCGAGGGGTGCAAGCTCGAGGTCGAGTTCGTCTACCCGCGCTCGGCATGCATGAAGTGCGGGCACGAGTTCCAGCACGACCGGTTCCACCTCAAATGCCCCGAGTGCGGCAGCGCATCCACTATGCTGTTGTCGGGCCGCGAGCTCGAGGTCGCCTCCATGGACGTGGACATGCCCGACGAGGGCCCTGACGGCCCCCAGGACGCGTAAAAGACCCGCCAGGCCCGCCCCGCTTGCATGTGGGGCGGGCCTTTTGGCTACAAAGGAAGGATGCAGGCTATGGCAGAGAAGACCATCGAGGTGTCGAAGGGCATCCTCGACCGCAACGACAGGATCGCCGCCGAGCTGCGCGACACCTTCGCGTCGCATGGGGTGTGCTGCGTGAACCTGCTCTCCGGCCCAGGCGCTGGCAAGACCACCACGATCATCGCCACCATCGAGGCCCTGGCGGGGCGCTACAACGTGGCCGTCATCGAGGGCGACATCGCAAGCGACGTCGACGCCCTCAAGGTCAAGGAGCACGGCGCCGCCGCCGTGCAGATCAACACGGGCGGCATCTGCCACCTCGAGGGCGACATGGTGAAGCGCGCCCTCGCGGCGATCGACCTTGACTGGGCCGACCTCGTGATCATCGAGAACGTCGGCAACCTGGTGTGCACGGTCGACTTCGACCTGGGAGCCGACCTCACGGCCATGATCCTCTCCGTGCCCGAGGGCCACGACAAGATCTACAAATACCCCGGCATCTTCCAGGCCAGCCAGGCCGTCATCGTGAGCAAGGTCGACACCATGGGCGTCTTCGACTTCGACGATGCGGCCTTCGACGAGGGCCTGGAGCAGCTCAACCCCACCGCCGACGTCTTCCGCATCTCCTCCAAGACGGGTCAGGGCATGCAGGCCTGGGCCGACTACCTCGCCGCCCGAATCGAGGCGGCCCGCGCGAAGAAGGCCGAGTAAGCCATGAAGCTTGTAGTCGCAGAGAAGACCAACGCTGCCGAGAACATCGCCAAGGAGCTGGGGCACGGCGGCAAGAAGGACAAGGTGTACAACACCCCCGTGTGCCGCTTCACCCGCGACGGCGAGGAGTGGGTCGCCATGGGCCTGCGCGGCCACATCCTGGCCGTCGACTTCCCCCGTGAGCTGCGCTGGAGCGCCGAGTCGGGATGGTTCGGCGTGGGCGAGGACGGCGAGGTCTTCCCGGCCCAGCTGCCCGACACCCTCGCCCGGCCGCCCTACGAGAAGGTGCGCAAGCCCTTCACCAAGGAGGGCGTGGACATCAAGGGCTGGAAGGTCCCGAGCCTGCCGTACCTCGTGTGGGCGCCCGTGGTGAAGAACCCCGCCGAGAAGGAGATCATCCGCACCCTCAAGAACCTCGCCAAGAAGGCCGACGAGGTCATCATCGCGACCGACTTCGACCGCGAGGGCGAGCTCATCGGCTCCGACGCCGTTTCCATGGTGCGCGAGGTCAACGAGGACGTGCCCGTGGTGCGCGCCCGCTACTCCTCGTTCACCAAGCCCGAGCTCGAGCACGCCTTCGCCCGCGAGAACCTCGTGTCCGTGGACGACGACCTGGCCGCGGCCGGCGAGTCGCGCCAGTTCATCGACCTCATCTGGGGCGCCGTGCTCACGCGCTACCTCACCATGGCCAAGTTCGGCGGCCTGGGCAACGTCCGCAGCGCCGGCCGTGTGCAGACGCCCACCCTGGCCCTGGTGGCCCGGCGCGAGAAGGAGCGCATGGCCTTCGTGCCCGAGGACTACTGGGTCGTGCGCGGCATGGCCGCCACCGATGAGGGGCAGGAGTTCAAGGTCGCCCACGCCACCGCGCGCTTCAAGGACGAGGCCAGCGCCAAGAGCGCCTATGAGTGCGCGAAGGCCGCCGGCACCCTGCGCGTGACCGACGTGCAGAAGAAGACCCGCAAGGGCACCATCCAGACGCCGTTCAACACGACGAGCCTCCAGACGGCCGCCGCTGCCGAGGGCATCTCGCCGGCGCGCACCATGCGCATCGCCGAGTCGCTCTACATGAGCGGCCTCATCTCCTACCCGCGTGTGGACAACACCGTCTACCCGGCGACGCTGGACCTCTCCGAAGTCGTGACGATGCTCAAGGGCGTGCCCCAGTACACCCCCTATTGCGACAGCCTGCTGGCAAACCAGCCCCTCACCGCCACGCGCGGCAAGCAGGAGACGACCGACCACCCGCCCATCTACCCCACGGGCGTGGGCGACCCCGACAAGCTGCGCCCCGAGGAGTGGAAGCTCTACAACCTCATCGCCCGCCGCTTCCTGGCGACCCTCTCCGAGCAGCCCGTCATCGAGGGCACGAAGGTCACGTTCGATGCGGGCGGCGAGACGTTTAACGCCAGCGGCGACGTGCTCGTGAAGCCGGGCTACCGCGCCATCTACCCCTACGGCTCCAAGAAGGACGAGCAGCTCCCCGCCCTGGCGGTGGGCCAGCAGGTGTCCTTCGCCTCGCTCGACCTGGAGGCTAAGCAGACCGAGCCGCCCGCCCGCTACAGCCAGGGCAAGCTCGTGCAGGAGATGGAGCGCCTGGGCCTGGGCACCAAGTCCACCCGCGCCTCCATCATCGAGCGCCTCTACGAGGTGAAGTACCTCAAGAACGACCCCATCGAGCCCAGCCAGCTCGGCATGGCCATCATCGACGCCCTCGAGCAGTACGCGGCGCACATCACCACGCCCGACATGACCAGCGAGCTCGAAGGCGACATGACGAAGGTCGCCGAGGGCCAGGCCACCCAGGACGGTGTGGTGGAGCACTCCCGTGAGCTGCTCGCCGGCCTGCTGGAGGGCCTCATCGAGCACAAGGACGACCTGGGCGAGGCCATCTCCGACGCCGTCCAGGCCGACGCCAAGATCGGCTCGTGCCCCAAGTGCGGCCACGACCTGCTCGTGAAGCAGTCGGCCAAGACGCGCTCGAGCTTTATCGGCTGCTCGGCCTGGCCGGAGTGCGATGTCACCTACCCCTTGCCCCAGGGCAAGATCCAGACGGTTGAGGAGCCCTGCCCCACCTGCGGCTGCCCGCAGATCAAGGTGCAGCCCTTCCGCTCGAAGCCTTACACCGTGTGCGTGGACCCGGCCTGCCCCACCAACAAGGAGCCCGACGTCACCGTCGGCACCTGCCCGGCCTGTGCGACCGCCGGCAAGGAGGGCCTGCTCATCGCGCATCGCAGCGAGCGCACCCTCAAGCGCTTCGTCCGCTGCACCAACTACGAGGAGTGCTCCACGAGCTACCCGCTGCCCCAGCGCGGCGAGCTTGCGGCCACCGGCGAGGTCTGCCCCGACTGCGGCGCGCCCATCGTCGAGGTGACCACCACGCGCGGCCCCTGGCGCATCTGCGTGAACATGGACTGCCCCGGCAAAGCCCGCGCCGAGGAGGAGAAGGCCGCCAAGGCCGCCGCCCGCGCTGCCAAGGCACAGGCCGAGGAGGACGGCGAGGCTTCCGAGAAGAAGGCCTCCACGAAGAAGGCCCCCGCCAAGAAGCCGGCGGCGAAGAAGGCAACGACCAAGGCCAAGGCTAAGGCCGCGCAGGACGGCGACTCCGAGTAGGGGGAGCCTCGGGCCCGTGTGCGGCCATGCGTGCGGCCCGACGTGAATGGCGGGCCGCTCTGGCCGGCCATCGCCGGCAGGCACGCAGTGCAGGCCGGCAAAAGCGAACATTGAGTGGGGCGGGACGACTTTGCCCGCCCCTTACAGAGCGAGCGGGCATGCAGGCTTAAGCTAAGTCGACATGCCCGCTTACTGCGAAAGGATCCAGAGAATGTCTCAGCCTCGCGACCTCATCCATACGCGCGTCACGCGCCGCACCCTCGCCCGCATGGGCCTGCTCGCCCTTGCCTCGGGCACGCTCGCACTGGGCGGCTGCGGCCAGGGCGAGACCGCCTCGCAGGCCGAGGGCGGCGATGCGGGGCAGCAGCAGGCGGCCACGCAGGCGGCCGACAAGCTCGTCATGGGCATCACCGTCGAGCCCGACGGCCTCGACCCGCACCGCACCGCCGCGGCCTCGACGTTCCAGGTGACGAACAACTTCTACGACCCGCTGCTCAAGGTGCAGGTGGACGGCACGCTCGTCGCGGGGCTCGCCGAGTCGTGGGAGCTCGCCGAGGACGGGCTGAGCGTGGAGTTCAAGCTGCGCGAGGGCCTGACCTTCTCCAACGGCAACGCCTGCGACGCCCAGGCCGTCGTGGACTCCTGCGCCCGGCTGGTCGAGGCCGACTCGCCCCGCCTGTCGCAGTACGAGGGCTACACCTTCGAGGCGACCGACGACCTCACCGTGAAGGTCTCTTCCGCCGAGCTCAACGTGAGCATGCTCACCGACTTCGCCTACGCGTGGAGCGCCGTGGTCGACGTGAGCGCCGCCGACGAGCTGGGCAGCAAGCCCGCGGGCACCGGCCCCTACACGCTCGTCTCCTGGACTCCCCAGCAGAGCCTCGTGCTCCAGGCCAACCCCTCGTACTGGGGCGAGGCGCCCCACATCGCCAACGTCGAGCTGCGCGTGCTGCCCAACGCCACCACCATGGCCAGCTCGCTTCGCGCCGGCGAGATCGACCTCATGCTCGCCGAGAACTCCCAGGTCGCGCAGTTCGAGGGCGACGAGAGCTTCAAGATCATGGACTACCCCATGAACAGCGTGCAGCTCATGGCCATGAACTGCGCCAACGAGGTGCTGTCCGACGTGCGCGTGCGCCAGGCCATCAACATGGCCGTGGACAAGGACGCCCTCATCGAGACGGTCTGGTGGGGCTACGGCCAGAAGATCGGCTCGCACTTCCCGCCGAGCATCTCGGGCTACGTGGACTGCAACGACACCTACCCCTACGACGTCGAGGCCGCACAGAAGCTGCTCGACGAGTGCGGCTACAGCGCCAGCGAGCTCACGTTCTCCATGCGCCTGCCCAAGAGCTACCAGATGTACGTGGACGCCGGCCAGGTCATCGCCGACGCGCTCAAGAAGATCGGCATCACCTGCGAGGTCGAGATCGTGGAGTGGGCAACCTGGCTTGAGGAGGTCTACACCGGGCGCAAGTACGACCTCACCTGCGTGGGGCACACCGGCCGCCTCGACCCCATCACCCTGCTGGCCCGCTATGCCTCGGACAGCTCGGAGAACTACTTCAACTACGCGAACACCGAGGTGGACGAGCTCATCGAGAGCTACCGCGGCGAAGCCGACGAGGAGAAGCGCGCCCAGTACGTGGCCCAGATCCAGACCACGCTGGCCGAGGACGTCCCGGCCGTCTACATCCAGGCCCCCGACATGGTGTTCCTCTCCAAGGCCGGGCTCGACGGCTTCGTGCAGTACCCCATCGACATCTACGAGTTCAAGGACGTGACGCTTTCGGCCTAAGGGCCGGGCGCGTCGGCGAGGCGGTGAGTAGCGCATGGTGAAGAGGCTCGGCAAAAGGCTCGGCAGCGCCGTGGCCGTGCTCTTCGTCGTGTCGCTGCTCACGTTCTGCGCCCTGCACGTCGTGCCGGGCGACACGGCCACGCTCATCCTCGGCACCGATGCCACGCAGGAGGCCTTGGATCAGCTCAGGGCCTCCATGGGGCTCGACCGCTCCCTGCCCGAGCAGTATTTCTCCTGGATATATGGGGTGTGCACGGGCGACTGGGGCACGTCGCGCACCTACTCGGCCCCCGTGTGGGGCGTCATCGCCTCCACGCTTCCCGTGACGCTGGCCCTGGCCGTGTACGCCACGGCAATCGCGCTGGTCGTGGCCCTTGTGCTGGGATGCGTGTCGGCTTTGCGCCCCGGCGGCGCGGTGGACGTGGTGTCGCGCACGGTCATGCAGCTGGCAAGCGCGGTGCCGGGCTTCTGGCTGGCCGTGCTGTGCATGCTGTTCTTCGCCGCGTACCTGGGATGGTTCCCCGTGAGCGGGTGGGTGCCTTTTGCCGAGGACCCCTTGGGCTGCGTGCGCAGCCTCACCCTGCCGGCCGTCGTGCTTGCCTGCGGCGAGCTGGGCGTGCTCATCCGCACGGTGCGCTCCTGCGTCATGGACGCCCAGCAGCAGGAGTACATGCTCTCCGCGCAGGTCAAGGGCCTCACGCGCGCCCGCACGGTGCTCACCTATGTGCTGCGCACCTCGCTTTCGGCCCCCATCACGGTGGCGGGCCTGCAGATGGCCAAGCTCGTGGGCGGCACGGCCGCCGTGGAGCGCGTCTTCGCCCTGCCGGGCCTGGGCAACCTGCTGCTCGTGGCGGTGGAGCAGCGCGACGTCATGCTCGTGCAGGGCATCGTCGTGTTCGTCACGCTCGCCGTGGTCGCGGTGAACCTCGTGGTCGATGTGCTCGCGGGGGGCGCCGGCGGGGCTGCCGGCGGGGCGTCCGGGGCCGCCGGCCAGGCGCTGCGCGGGCGGCGCGGCTCCGTGCGCTGCCTTACGGCGGGCCTTGTGCTTGTGGGCGCCGTCGTTGCCGCCGGTGCCGTGAGCCTCGTGTGGATGCCGTGCGACCCCACCGCCATGGACCTGACGCTGCGCTTCGCCGCGCCGAGCCTGGAGCACCCCTTCGGGTGCGACCAGTTCGGCCGCGACGTCCTGTCGCGCTGCATGGCCGCGGCGGTCCCCGCGCTTTCCGTGGGCCTGGGGTCGGTCGTGCTGGGGGCCGTCGTGGGCACGGCTTTCGGCGCCTTCGCCGCCATGGGGACGCCGCGCCTGCGTGCCGTGTGCATGCGCGTGACCGACGCCCTCATGGCGTTTCCCGGCGTGCTGCTCGCCATGGTGCTCGTGCTCGTGCTGGGGCGTGGCCTCAACAGCGTGCTTGTGGCCGTGGCCGTCTTCATGGTGCCGGTGTTCGCCCGCCTCACCTGCCAGATAACGCTCGACGTGGCGGGGAGCCTCTACGTGAAGGCCGCCCGCATCGCGGGCCTGGGCCGGCTGCCCATCCTCGTGCGCCACGTGTTGCCCAACACCGCGCCTCTGCTCCTCACGCAGCTCACGGCCCGTATCGGCTCGGCCATGCTGCTTGAGGCGTCGCTGAGCTTTCTGGGTCTGGGCGTGCAGCCGCCCGTGGTGAGCTGGGGCTACATGCTCTCCGAGGCGCTGCCGTACGTGACGAGCCATCCGGGCCTGGCCGTGGCGCCCGGCGTCATGCTCATGGTCGCGGCCCTGGGCTTCAACCTCGTGGGCGACGCCCTGAACGACCGGCTGCTTGCCAGGGGAGGGACGCGATGAGCGAGCTTGTGCTTGAGGTTCGCGGGCTGTCGCTTGCGGCCGCAGACGGCCGGGTGCTCGTGGAGCCGCTCGACCTTGACGTGGAGCCGCACGGCTCGCTGGGCGTGGTGGGCGAGTCGGGCGCGGGCAAGACGCTGCTCGCCCGGGCCTGCCTGGGCCTTCTGCCGGCGGGCGTGTCGATGGCGTCGGGAAGCGTGCGCCTGGCTGGGCGCGACGTGGCGGCGTGTGCCCCCGACGAGCTGCGCGAGCTGCTCGGGAAAAACGTGGGCTATGTGCCCCAGAACGCGGTGAGCTACCTGCATCCGGGGCTCAAGGTGTCGGCCCAGATAGCCGACGGCTACCGCACCTGGTTCAAGGCGGGCCGCGCCGAGGCGCTCGATCGCGCCCGCAGCCTCCTTGAGCAGGTGGGCATCTCCGACCCGGGCCGCGTGCTCGCGAGCTATCCCGGCCAGCTCTCCGGTGGCATGCGCCAGCGCGTCAATATCGCCATGGCGTTCATGGGCAGCCCCGCCCTCATCGTGGCCGACGAGCCCACGGCGGCGCTCGACGCCCTGGCGCGTTCGCAGGTGGCCGAGCTCCTGCGGCGCACATGCGCCAGGAGCGGTGCGGCCCTGCTCATGGTGAGCCATGACCTGCCGCTCGTGGGGCGCGTGTGCGACCGTGCGCTTGTCATGCGGCGCGGGCGCGTGGTGGAGCAGGGGCGCGTGGCCGACGTGCTGGGCAAGCCGTCCGACCCGTACACGGCGGGGCTGCTGGCCGCCATCCCCCGGGTGGGGAGGCCTCGCGACGAGCGTCTCCCCGAGGGCCTGGGGTACGAGGGGAGGGATGCGTGATGGGCGTCGTGCTGCAGGGCGTGGGCCTGGGGCGCGTCTACGGGCGCGGCAAGCGGGGCGTGCGCGCCCTGGAGGGTGCGAGCGTGGAGCTGCACGAGGGCAAGACGCTGGGCGTCATCGGCGAGTCGGGCTCGGGCAAGTCCACTCTGGGCGACATCCTGGGAGGGCTCCTGCGCCCCAGCGAGGGGGAGGTCTTCTACCGGGGGCGCGCGCTGTCGCGGCTCTCGCGCGGCGAGCGTGCGCGCTTCCGCCGCGACGTGCAGTTCGTCTTCCAGGACTGCGCCGCCTCGCTCGACCCGCGCTACACGGTGGCCCGGGCCGTGGCCGAGCCCCTCGAGGCCGGCATCGACGGGCCGGACGCCTCCGAGCGCACGGGGCTTGTCATGGACATGCTTGCCCGCGTGGGCCTGCCCGAGGACGCGGCGGCCCGCAGGACCTGCGAGCTGTCCGGTGGGCAGCGCCAGCGCGTCGCCATCGCGCGCGCCCTGGTGGGCAGGCCGGCGGTCGTGGTGTGCGACGAGCCCACGAGCGCCCTGGACGTCTCCGTGCAGGCGCAGGTGCTCAACCTTTTGCGCGACCTGCAGGACGACCTGGGCTGCTCGTACCTGTTCATCAGCCACGACCTGGGCGTGGTGTCCTACATGGCCCACGACGTGGCGGTCATCCACAAGGGCCGCATCGTCGAGCAGGGCCCGGCCGAGCGCGTCCTGACCGCGCCGCAGGACGCCTACACGCGGCTTCTGCTGCAGGCGAGCGAGGAATAGGGGGCTGCCATGGAACTTATCGTGCTGGGCTGCGCGGGCGGCGTGGGCCGGGCCGGCGAGGCCTGCTCGGGCTATCTCGTGCAAGACGGCGACACCCGCGTCCTCATCGACTGCGGGTCGGGCGCGGTCCAGCGCCTCCAGGGTGTCTGCGGGCTTGAGGAGCTCGACCACGTTGTCGTCTCGCACTGGCACGCCGACCATGCAAGCGACGCCGGCATCCTCGTCCACGGACGCATCATCCAGCGCATCCTGGGTCAGACGCAGGCCACGCTGCACTTCTACGCCCCCGGCGTCGAGCCCGACCTGTCGTGCGTGGGCAAGGGCGACGAGGGTTGCGCCTCCCAGGCCATCGACGAGGGGTCGCACCTGACCATCGGCACGCTTGAGCTGGAGTTTCACCGCACGCGCCATCCGGTGGAGTGCTATGCCGTGCGCGTGAGGTCCGCCCGCGACGGGGCCGTCCTGGCCTACACCGCCGACGGCGCGCTCACCGAGGGCCTCAAGGAGTTCTGCCGCGGCGCCGACGTGCTCCTGGCCGAGTGCAGCCTCTACCCGCCCACGTCCGGTGAGGGCCCCGGCCACATGAATGCGCAGGATGTGGCGCAGCTGGCCGCCGCATGCGCCCCGGGGCTTCTCGTCCTCACCCACCTGCCCTTCTACGGCAGGCGCGAAGAGCTGCTCGAACACGTGCGGCGCGGCTGGGAGGGGCAGGCCGTCCTGGCCCATGAGCAGGCGCGCTTCGAGGTGGGCGCGCAGGGCCGCCCGGGTCGGGCGAGCGGGGAGGGGCGCTGAGATGGTCCACGTCTACTATGGCGACGGCAAGGGCAAGACGACGGCCGCGATGGGCCTTGCGCTGCGGGCCGCCGGGGCAGGCTGGCGCGTGGTGGCCGTGCAGTTTCTGAAGGACGGCACCTCCTCGGAGATAAGCGCCCTGGCGCAGCTGCCGGGCGTTGCGGCCGTGCTGCACGACGGTGCGCAGGCCAAGTTCACCTTCCGCATGAGCGAGCAGGAGCGCCAGGCGAGCCGGGCGCTGCACGACGCCAACCTGGGCCGGGCGCTCGGGCTGATGGGGTGCGAGCCTGCGGGGCCTGCGCGGCAGGGGTGCGCGACGGGGCTCGAAGTCGCGCCCGAGGCGGCGCCTGCGGCTGAGGCCGCGCCCGCGTCGGGGCACGCGGAGACCCCTGCGGCTGCGGTCACGCCCGCGTCGGAGGGGCGTCCGGCGCCTTGCGCATCCCCCGCGCCCTGCCTGCTCGTGCTCGACGAGGCGCTCGACGCCCTGCGTGCGGGCCTGCTCGACGAGGGCCTGCTCGCACGCGCCCTGGCCTGGGCTCACGGCAGCGCCGCATGCGAGCTCGTCGTCACCGGCCACAGCCTGCCTGACGCCGTCGCCGCCCAGGCCGACTACCTCACGCACTTCGCCTGCGAGCGCCACCCGTATGCCGCAGGCGTCGCGGCGCGCCTGGGCGTCGAGTACTAGCGCGGTTTTTGGGCGGTGTGGCCGGCGAGGCCCCCGACGCGCCTGTGCAAGGGCTATGCTTCCCCTTTAGGTGTCGGCGCTGCCCGTGGGGCGCGCCGCAGTCAAGACCGAGCCGGGTGTGAGGAGCCTCACGTGTCGCAGCAAACAAACGTCGCAGAGCTGTTGAAGGGCCTCGACATGGACAGCCTCATCCGCGTGATGAAGCCCGGCCCCGCCCCCGACGGCGCCCGTCAGCTCATGCTTCCCGTGTACAACACGCAGGTCAGCGTCAAGGCGTTCCCCGGCAGCGCCGGGCTTTCCGCCGAGCAGCTCGACGAGGCCCTCGTGGCCGTGCGCGACCTGGCCATCGAGTTCGAGATGAACCTCTCCCGCACCCGCCCCGACTCCGAGGTGACCCGCCTCAACGACGCCCGCGGCGAGTGGGTGGAGCTCTCGGAGCGCACCTACGACCTGGTGGAGAAGTCGCGCGCGTACTGCGAGGCTTCCGGAGGGGTGTTCGACGTCACCATGGGCTCGGTCACGCCCCTGTGGGACTTCCACAACGGCGTGGTGCCCGCCCGCGAGGCCCTCGACGAGGCTCTCAAGCACGTGGGCTGGAAGATGATCGAGTGCGACCCGGCCCGCCATGCCGTGCGCCTGGCCGACCCTGTCGCCCGCATCGACCTGGGCGGCATCGCCAAGGGCTACATCGCCGACGCCCTGGCGGGATGCCTGGTGGAGCACGGCTGCGACAAGGCGTTCGTCAACCTGGGCGGCAACGTGCTCACCGTGGGCACGCGCCCCGACGGCACGCCCTGGCGTATCGGCGTGCGCGACCCCAAGCAGCCCGAGACGATGCGCGCGGTGCTCGCCGTGACCGGCAAGTCCGTGGTGACGAGCGGCCTGTACGAGCGCAACTTCACCAAGGACGGCGTGTTCTACCACCACATCCTGAACCCCCAGGACGGCATGCCCGTCAAGACCGACATCGGCGGCGCCACCATCGTGAGCGACCTGTCGCTGGACGGCGACGGCTTCTCCACCACGCTGTTCGCCCTGGGCGTGCAGGGCGCCCTTGAGTTCGTGGAGGCGCGCCCGGGCCTCGAGGCCGTCATCATCGACCAGGACGACGTCCCCCATGTCACGAGCGGGCTTGCCGGGAGCATCCAGCTTATCGCGAAGAAGTAGCCGAAGGTCCTCGCGAGCATGTGGCCGAGACTGCGCATAAACGACGTGTGCGCCATCGTGAGCACGCTGGGCACCATGGTGGTGGCCGTGGCGCTCACGATGCTCGTGCCGCTCGCGGTGGCGCTTGCCTGCGGCGAGTTGGGCCCGGCCTCGAGCTTCGCGTTCTCGTTCGGGGCGGTCTTCGCCGCCGGCAGCGCGCTGCGCCTCGTGCGCCCCAAGACGCGCGGCCTCACGCGCATGCAGGCCCTCGTGGTCACGGGCCTGGCCTGGATCGCGGCCTCGCTCGTCAGCGCCCTGCCCTTCGTGGTGGAGGGGCTCTACGCCTCGCCCCTCGACGCCTTCTTCGACGCGGTGTCCATTTACACGGGCACCGGCATGTCGCTCATCCAGCGACTGTCGCACCTGCCGTATTCCTTCGGCGTCTGGCGCATGATCATGCTCATCATCGGCGCCAACGGCATCGTGATCATGGCACTGGCACTGGGGACCATCTCCAAGTTCTCGGGCGCCGGCATGCTCTTCGAGGCGGAGGGCCACCAGGACAAGCTCATGCCGGGCATGGCCCGCACCTCGCGCTTCATCGTGTTCTTCCTGGGCGCGTTCATCGTCTTGGGAACGCTCGTGTGCACCCTCATGTGCCGGGTGCTGTGCGGCATGACGCCCCTGCGCGCGCTCTATCACGGCTTCAGCCTCGCCGCCGCGGCCGCCACCACGGGCGGCATCACGGTGATGGACGTCGGGGCCTCCTACTACCACCAGCCCCTCCTCTACGCGACGCTCATCTGCCTCATGTTCACCGGCACGTTCAGCTTCGCCGTGTACCTGCGCATGGCGACCAAGGGCTCCCGCGAGCTTCTGCGCGACGTCGAGACGCGGATGATCCTGGCTTGGAGCCTTGCCGTGCTGACGCTGCTGGCGGTGTCGTTCTCCCAGGACGAGGCCTTCGGCGAGCTGGGGACCTTCCTGGACAAGGGCGTCTTCAACGCGGTCTCGGCGCTCACGGGCACGGGCTTCTGCACGCTCACGAGTGCCCAGCTCACGAGCGTGGCGAGCCGCGCGGTGCTGTTCTGCTTCATCCTGGGCATGGCCATGGGCGGCGCCACCTCATCCACGGCCGGCGGCATCAAGGCGATCCGCGTCGTCGTGGCCATCAAGACCTTCGTGAGCGAGGTGCGCCGCGTCCTCATGCCGGCCAGCGCCCGGGAGGTCATCCGCTACTACCACCTGGGGCAGCGCACGCTCACGCCCGACCTGTCGCGCAACGCCATGATCGTGTTCCTGCTCTTCATGCTCACTTACCTCGTGGGCGGGATGGCCGGCGTGCTTTTCGGCATCGACCCCCTCTCCGCCATGCTCGAGAGCATCTCGTGCACCAACAACTGCGGCATCTCCGCCGGCGTGGTGTCGGCCGACCTGCCCGTGGCCCTCAAGGCGGTCTACCTCGTGCAGATGCTCGCCGGCCGCCTCGAGTTCGTGACGCTGCTCGCCACGGTCACGAGCGTCGCCGTGTCGTGCGCGCGCGGCTTCCACGACAGCCCCGTGGGGCGCGGCGTGCGCTCGCTTGTGCCCGACAACGTCAAGCGCGCCTGGCAGGGCAAGCCGCCCCGCCGAGGCCCCAGGAGGTAGCCGATGCCGCAGGACAGCCGACGCCGCCCCGACTCGCCGCGCCCCGACAAGCGGCAGCGTGCCTGGCAGAGCTTCGTGAGCTCGGCGCGCGTCTTCGTGCGCGTGGCGCTCTACGCCGTGGGGCTCATGGCCCTGTTCTACCTGGTGGCGCTCGCGCTCTACCTGCTCACGCCCTCGGCTGCCATGGCAGACGAGGCCCAGGCGTCGCCGGGCGACGCGGCCTTGGCGGACTCGCCCGAGGCGGGCGAGGGGGCCCGCGAGGCCCCCGTGTACGACGCGGCGCTGGGCGGGGGCAGCGGGATCATGCCCTCGGGCCTGTCTGAGGACGACGCGACGTATGTGTCCATCGCGCGCCTGGCGGCCGGCGACGCCTCGTGCAATGAGACGCTCGTGTCGTTTCGCGGCGAGGTGGTGGGCGAGCCGGTGAACTCCTCGACGAGCTCCTACAAGTGGGTCCTCGTGCAGTCCAGCGGGTCGACCACGAGCTCCATAGAGGTCCTCATGACCGACGAGCAGATAGCCCAGATAAAAAACTGGGGGTCCTACCAGGTCAAAGGCGCGACTGTTCGCGTGACGGGCATCTACCGCGTCGCCGACCAGGACAACACGGGCGCCCTGGATGTCACGGCGTATGTGGTGCACGTGGTCGACGAGGGGGGTCCCATCGAGCGCGGGGGGCTGCGCAAGCGGCTTGTGGCGGCGGGCGTGGCGCTGGCCGTCCTGGGGGCCGTGCTCACCGGCATCGACGTCTATCAGAAGAGGAGGTCGCGCTCATGAGCGCGAAACGTGCAAAGTCCGCGAGCCGTCCGGGCGCACATGGCCGGGGTGCGGCCGGCCGGGCCGATGAGGTGGCCGAGCTGTCCTGCGACCTGCTGGAGTTCGAGCCGACGTTCGAGGACTTCACGCTCACGGAGCGCGTGCGTGCCTTGGCGCAGGAGTTCGTCCAGGCGCGCGACGATGCCGGCGAGGCGCTGGTGGGGCCGCGCCTGGGACGCGTCATCCGCCTGGACCGCGGCTACCCCCTCATCGAGACGCAGGACGGCCCAGTGCGCGCCGAGCACGCCATATCCCTGGTGAAGGACCGCCACCGCGACGTGCGGGCGGCCGTGGGAGACTGGGTCGTGCTCGATACCCCGCAGGGCCATGACAAGGCCGTCATCGAGACGGTCCTTGAGCGCGCAAGCGAGCTCTCGCGTTGGGACGGCGGCTCCTGGGGCGCCCGTCAGGTGCTCGCCGCCAACGTCGACACGATGCTCGTGGCCCAGCCGCTCTCCTCGCGCGACCTCGTGTGCGACAGGCTCGTGCGCTCCGTGGTGCTGGCCCACGAGGGCGGCATCGCCCCCTGCGTGCTGCTCACGAAGGCCGACCGCGCAGGCGGCGAGGAGCGCCTGGGACGTCTCGTCGAGCAGGCGCGCGACGCGGTGGGCGCGGATGTCCCCGTCGTGGCCGTGAGCGCGCCGGAGGGGCGCGGCGTGCAGCAGGTCCGCGAGCTCATCGCGCCGGGCACCTCGGCGGTGCTTCTGGGCGAGAGCGGCGCGGGGAAGTCGACCCTCGTGAACGCCCTGGTGGGCGCCGAGGTGCTGGGCGTGGGCGAGGTCCGCGGCCGCGACGACCAGGGCCGGCACACCACGGTGGCGCGCCGCATGGTCAAGGTGCCCCAGGGCGGCGTGCTCGTGGACGCCCCCGGCCTGCGGTCGCTGCCGCTGCTCGACGAGGAGCGGGGCCTGGCCGCGACCTTCCCGGAGATCTGCGAGCGCGTGGGGGGCTGCCGCTTCCGCGACTGCACGCACGGCAACGAGCCGGGGTGCGCGGTGCTCGAGGGCGTGCGCGCCGGGCTCGTCGAGCCGTCGCGGCTTGAGGAGTACCGCATGCTGCTGGCCGAGATGCTCACGAACAGGCGCGGGCTCGACCCGGCGGCCAAGGCGTCCCTGACGAAGTAGGGGCGCGGGCGGGCGGCCGGCCGGGCGTGCGCGAGCATGCGGGCGCAGGCGTGCATGCGGGC
>CAVEWV010000008.1:31265-37411 GCA_963619535.1 Acutalibacteraceae bacterium
GGTCTGAGGGAATGGGGATGCGTGAGAGATTTCCCCTGTGACAAAGACGCGGACGAGAGCACGGAAAACCCGCCTGAGCTGCCCTGTTATGCCCGTGTGACGCCGTTGTGACGCCTATCTTGGAATACATAGACTCTACATAAGACGTCGCCGCCGCGGCGTCCATACTTAGGGCACCCCCTCGATTCACCAGTAAAGCGCCGGCGACTCGCGCTGCGCTTGTGAGAGAGGGGGCGCCCATGTCCGTCAGAACCCGCGTCATCGTGGCCGTGGCGTGCGGGCTTCTTGCCGTGGTCCTGGCCGTCGCGTACATGGCCAGCGTCAGGGACGAGGCCTCAGGCGCGCGCGACCGTGCGCTGGAGCGCTATGGCGGGGAGACAGTCACGGTCTGCGTGGCCTCGCGTGCCATCGCCGCCGGCGAGGTGTTCAGCGAGCGAAACGTCAGCGAGCTCGAGTGGCTCGTCGACCTGCTGCCCGAGGGGGCTTTGGCGCAGGCCGACGAGGTGCTCGGCAAGACCGCGGCGTGCGCCATCGCCCAGAACACCCCGCTTGCGGCGGTGCATGTGGCCACGGCCGGCTCGGCCCTCACCGTACCTCAGGGCAAGGTAGCGCTTTCGGTGCCGTGCTCGAACGACTCGGCGGTGGGCGGCGAACTCGCCGCCGGGGCGGTCGTGGACGTGTATGTGGTGGGCGAGGGGTCGGCGCGGCCTTGCGCCCAGGGCATCCAGGTGCTCAAGACCAACGTGTCGTCTGGCCTGGGGACCCTCTCGTGGGCCATCCTGGCGGCAGACCCCGACCAGGTGGAGGCTCTCGTGGGCCTTGCGGCCACGCAGAAGCTCTACCTCACCCTTCCTTCAGATCAGGTCGCAGGCAACACCGGCTCCTCCGCCGAGCCCAGCGAGGCGGAGAGGGCCGTGGCCCAGGCCCTTGTGGACGCGTACGGCACGCCCGAGGCCGCGCAGCTCAGTGCCGAGGCCGACGGGGTGGTCGTGCAGCAGGCGTCCGACGAGGCGACCTCGACCGGGGACGTGCAAGTCGTCGCCGACGCTGCGGCCGATGAGCCCGCGTCCGGCGAGGGGGCCTGATCGCCATGTCGGGCGACGGAGGGTCCCGCTGGCTCGTGTGCTCGGGCGCGCTGGAGTTCGCCGGCGCGGCGGCGGCCCTGTCCATGGCGGCCTGCGCATCGAGCGTGCAGTGGTCGGCCGATTCCGGTCAGGTTCGGGAATCCCTGATGTTCAGCGCCCAAGACGGCACGACCAACGTGCTCGTGGCGCCGGGCCTCGTCGGGGACGACCCCGTGGAGGCGGCCTGCGCCTTGGCGGGCGTGCACGGGGGCAGGACGGTGCTGTGCGTGTCCGGAGCCTCGGGCCTCGAACAGGCTTGCTCGCTGCGCGGCGTGACCGCCACGGTCGAGCCCCAGGGACTGGTTCGCCTGCTGGCAGCCCTGCATGCGCAGGAGCTGAGGTCGTCTCTTGCCGATGCACCCGGTACGGTCTGCGCTCGGTCGGAGGATGCGCGCGGGCAAGAGGGTGCGCGCGGGGAGGGCGCGTGCGGTCAGGAGGGTGCTTGCGTGCGGGAGCCCTCGCATGTGCAGGAGAGCATGCGCGGGGAAGGTACGTGCGAGCAGGGGGCCGCGCATGGGCGGGGATCCGCGTATGTGCAGGAAGGCGCGCATGTGCAGGACGGGGGACACGAGTGCGAGGAGCCCTCTCTGCTCCGGGCCGACGCGACGGCCGGGCGGAAGCAGGACGGCGTGGGCGCGGGCGCCCCGCACGCCGAGACGCCCGGCTCGCATGCGGGGCGTGGGCAGGCGGCCGCTCCCACGGCCCGGCAGGTTCGCTCGCAGGGAGGCATTCCCCTGCAGGAGTGCGAACAGGGCGCCGCGGCGTTCGACCTCGACTCGATCAAGGAGCCCGTGGTACTCACCCCGGTCGTCCACCTCTCCCAGGAGGTCGAGTGCCGCCTGGCTGGGATGGACGAGCCTGTCCCGACCATCTGCATGGCGTCGGCGCGCGGCGGGGTGGGCAAGAGCGCCTTGGCGGTGCTCGCGAGCCTCGTGCTGGCGAAGCGCGGCCTCAACGTCGCCCTCATCGACCTGGATTTCCAGTTCGGCACCTGCCTGGGCTATCTGGGCAGCGGGGAGACCGACGGCCTGATCGACGCGGGGTTCGTCCCCAAGGCCGTGCGGGTGGACGCCCGCACGCTCGCGCGCTGTCGCGTCACGCCCCAGCGCGGCCTTGCGGCCTACGAGTTCTGTCGCATGCCCGAGCAGGCCGAGCTGCTCTTCGGTGTGGCGTCCGACCTGGTGCGGGCTGCCAGGGCCGGGGCCGACGTGGCGGTGGTGGACCTGCCGGCGGGCGTCAACGAGACGGTCGCCCAGGCCATCGAGCTCTCCGACCGATGCCTCTTCGTGGCCGACCAGGGGGCGCTCTCGCTTGAGTCGCTGAGCGCGCAGCAGTCGCTGTGCGCGCGTCTGGGCATCCCGCGCACCAAGCTCGTGACCGTCATGAACCGCTGCGACCCGCGCCACCGCGACGAGGGGTTCCTCTCGCGCGTCGGCTTCGAGACGCAGGCGCCCCAGGTGGTCCGCGTGCTCGACGGCGGATCCGAGGTGACGCAGATGCTCTCCATCGGCCGGGCCGCCGAGCTTCTGGGCATCCAGAACAAGTTCGCGGCCTCGGTGGAGGCGCTCATGGGCCAGATATGCACGGGGCTGGGAATCGCGGGGTTTGCCGAGGGGCTCGCCCACGCGCCGGCCGCGACGCCCGACGCGGCCCCGCGGGCGGGCAAGCCGTTCTGGCGGCGCGACCGGACCCAGGGACAGGAGGCGCAGGCATGTCCGTTCTAGAGCGCGCCATGAGAAACGAGGACGCCCAGGCGCTCACGTCCCAGCACATGCAGCGTCTGCGTGCCCAGCTCAAGGAGAGGCTCGTCATGAACCTGGGCTACCGCGAGCTGGCGCGGATCGCGCAGTCCGCCGATGCCCAGGCCGCCCGGGCCGAGCTGTCCATCGCGCTTGCCGCGGCGATGAACGAGGGAGGCTTCGAGTCGCTCGCCGGCCCCGAGCGCGACCGCCTTGCGCGGGAGACGTGCGACGACATCGTGGGGCTGGGTCCTTTGGAGACCTTCATGGACGACGAGACGGTGAGCGAGGTCGTGGTCAACGGCACGCTGTCGCTGTATTTCGAGCGACGGGGCAAGATGCACCGCGCCGAGCGCGTCTTCGACTCAGACGAGCAGATACGCGCGGCCATCGAGCGCATCATCGCCCCCTTGGGGCGCCGCCTCGACGAGCAGAGCCCCATCGTGAACGCCCGCCTGAAGAATGGGTACCGCGTCAACGCCGTCATTCCCCCTGTGGCGGTGGACGGGCCCCTGCTCACCATCCGCAAGTTCATGTCCAACATCGTCACCTTGGGGGAGATGGTGGAGGTGGGATCGATTCCGGCCTGGTACGCGGCCCTGCTGGGGGCGGCCGTGCGCATGCGCCAGGACATCGCCGTGGTGGGCGGGACGGGCTCGGGCAAGACCACGCTGCTCAACGCCCTGTCGCGACAGATCGACCCCTGCGAGCGCATCGTGACCATCGAGGACTCCGCCGAGCTCAAGTTCGCGCCGGGGTCCCACGTGGCCCGGCTCGAGGCGCGCGACGCCTCGATCGAGGGTACCGGCGAGGTCACCATCCGCACGCTCGTGACGAACGCCCTGCGCATGCGCCCCGACCGCATCGTCGTGGGCGAGGTGCGCGGGGGCGAGGCCGTCGACATGCTGCAGGCCATGAACACCGGTCACGACGGCTCCCTCACCACGCTGCACGCCGGTTCGGCGCGCGAGGCGGTCCTGCGCCTCGTGATGATGGCGCGCTTCGGAATCGACCTGCCCGCCGACATCCTGGAGGGCCAGGTCGCAACGGCCCTGGACCTCATCGTCATGACGCACCGCCTTCCCGGCGGGCAGCGGCGGGTGGGCGGCCTCACGCTGGTCGGAATGTCCGAGGAGGGGCGCGTCACGCTGCGCGAGTGCGTGCGCTACGACGACCTCGCCGACGCCTGGACGCTCATGGAGGAGCCGCCCTTCGTCGCCGAGGGGTTGCGGACGGCGGTTTTGTCCGAGGAGGAGGTGCGGGCATGGAGGTCGTGCTGATGGTGTGCGCGGCCCTCTCGGCCGGCGCGTGCTGCGCGATTCTCGTCGGCCTCGCGTCGTCGGGGCTGAGGGACGCCTCCGGCCGCGTGCGCGCGCCGCACGTGGCCGGGGAGTTCTTCGCCCTGGCCGAGCTGGTGGGCCACGGCCGGGTCGGGCATGCCCTGGCGAGCCTGCCGGGAGCGGTCGGGCTGGGGTCGCATGTGGCCTCGTGGCTTGAGGGGCGCGGCCGGCGGGTGAGTCCCCAAGGGGGCCTCGCCGCGTATCTCATGCTGGGCTGCGCCCTGTGCCTCGCGCTCTGCGTCGTGAGCACGTCCGTCCTGGGCCTGGCCGTCGGCGTGGCGCTCTCGGTGTCGGGGGCCGCGGCCCTCGTCGGCGCCCAGGAGCGCCGCCGCCGCGACCTCTACTGCGCCCAGATGCCCGAGGCCATGCGGTGCCTGTCGGGCGCCTTGGGCGCCGGGAAGTCGCTGTCGCAGGCCATCGAGCATGCAGGCCAGGCCCTGCCCGACCCCATGGGCAGCGAGTTCCTCCAGGCCTCGTTCGAGATAAAGGCCGGCAGCTCGGTGGACAAGGCGGTGGAGGGGCTGTGCTCGCGCATCGACGCCCCCGGCATCGCGCTTCTCGGGGCCGCCCTGCAGATCTCGCAGCGCACGGGATCGTCGCTCAACGAGCTGTTCGCGCAGACCGCCCGCATGGCCAGCGACAGCGCCGCCCTGCAGCGCGAGCTTGAGGTGAAGACCTCGCAGGTGCGCCTGTCGGCCAAGGTCGTGGCGGCCATGCCGGTGGTGCTCTGCGGCTTTCTCACCCTTCTGTCGAGCGACTATCGGGCCGGCCTGGCCCTCCCGGCGGGTAGGGCGAGCCTGTTTGTCGCCATCCTGCTCGATGTGTGCGCACTGCTGCTCGTGCGCCGCGTGATGTCGGGGAGCCTGCGATGAGCGCCCTGCTGCCGGCGGCCCTGGCGCTTCTGGGCCTGGCGGCCGTCCTCGGCGCGTGGTCGGCCACCTCGACGCAGGGCGTGGCCTATCTGGGAGGCCTGTGCGCGCGCTTGCGCGTGCGCCTGCGCGAACTGGGGGCGACAAGGCCCAATCGGGCGCGGTCCAGGGCCGCCCCGGCCGCACCGGCCGTCCTCGACAGGCTTCGCGCCGGCCTGGCCCCCCGGCGGGAGGCTCGTCTCAGGGCCCGGCAGCGCGACGCGTGCCTCGAGGAGCTGCCCGACCTCATCGACGTCGTGGCGCTCGGGATGTCTGCGGGCATCTCGTTCGACGCCGCCCTGGCCATCTACTGCGAGAAGTACGACACGTACCTCTCATCCCAGGTGGCCGACGCAATGCGCTCATGGGGCTTGGGTCTGGCCACGCGCTCCGAGGCCCTGCACGAGCTGGCGGGCCGCCTTGAGCTGCCCGCCTTCACGACCTTTGTGGACACCACCACCGAGTCGCTCGCCTTCGGGGCCCCTCTGGCCCGCTCGCTGGGCGAGCAGTCCCGCTCGGCGCGCGACCGGCGACGAAGCGACGTGGAGGAGCGTATCGAGAAGGCCCCGGTCAAGATGCTCGTCCCCACAGGGACGCTCATCCTGCCCGCGATGCTGCTCGCCGTCTTAGGGCCGTTGCTCGCCTCGTTGGGGCAGCTCTCGGGATAGCGGTGGGCGGCGCCCGGATCTTATGAGTCCAAACCGACGGCACGCCGTGCCGCGAAAGAAAGGAGACGGTCATGCACGAGTCGAACAACGGGCTGGGCGCCGAAGGCCTCGCATCTGGGGGCCTGCCCGCGGTGGGGGCCTTGCGGCGCGCGCATGCGCGTGCGTGCGCGGCCCTGACGCTGTGCGCGGCGGGGGTTGCAGGCCGTGCCCGTGAGGTTGCCCGCGAGCAGGAGGGGCAGGGCACCACCGAGTACGCCATCCTGGTGGGCGTCCTCGTCGTCATAGCGATCATCGCCATCGCGACGTTTCGCGACCGCATCCAGACGCTATGGACATCCATCGCAGACGCCGTGAACGGCCTGTGAGC
>CAVEWV010000008.1:38023-54448 GCA_963619535.1 Acutalibacteraceae bacterium
GGATACCTCGACCTGCTCGGAAACACCTGGGCCTGCCTCGTCGCGGGCCCGTCATGGGTCGAGGTCGCGCTTGTTCAGGACGGGGGTGGGGACACGGGTGAGGTGGGGGCGCATTCGCACGGGGGGCCGTGCACGCTCAGCGTCATGCGTCTGGGGCAACAGGCCATCGAGCAGGGCCGGGGCGTGGGGGAGGTTGAGGGATGAGGAGGGACAGTCGACGGTCGAGTACCTCGTGGTGCTGCTGGGCGTCATCGCGGTCGTCGTGGGGCTTGCGAGCCTGCTGGGCGCGGCGGGGCGCGGGGTCTTCGGCGACCTCGCGACCAAGGCCGTCTCTCATGCGGTGGGCGGCGACGACGTTGCGGCGGCGGCGGAGGAGGTCTTTCTGTTCTGAGCAGTCGGGGCAGGCGAGCGTTGAGGCGGCGCTGCTGCTGCCCGTGCTCATGCTGTGCATCGCACTGCTCACCCAGCCCATGTGCCTGCTCTACACACGCGCCGTCATGCAGTCCGCCGCCGCGCAGGGGTGCCGCCTGCTGGCGACCGCGCAGTCCGGGGCCGCGCAGGACGGCGAGCTGGAGCAGTACGTGCGACGCCGCCTGGAGGCGGTGCCGCAGGCCGACATCTTCCACGCGGGCGATTGGCACATAGAGCTCTCGGGCGACTCGTCGGAAGGGCAGGTCGGGGTGTGCATCACGGGGTCCGTGCGGCCCCTTCCCCTCGTTGGGGTGGTGGCCGCCATGCTCGGGCCGCTCGACGCGTCCGGCAACGTGGAGCTCAAGGTCGAGGTGAGCCGCCCCGCGCGGCCCTCATGGGTGGAAGGAGGCTACCATGCGTGGTTGGCGACGTGGGACTCATAGGCGCATCGAGGTCGGCGTGGGCCTCTTCTGCGACGAGGAGGGCTCCACCACCGTCGCGGCCGCCGTCGCCATCCTCGTGTCGCTCACGCTCGTCTTCGCCCTGGCGAACGTCCAGTGGTCAAGCTCGCGGGCGGCAGACATCCAGACGGTGGCCGACGCCGGGGCCCTGGCCGGCTGCAACGTCGTGGCGGCATACTCCACCATCGCTCAGGTCCTCGACGCCCTCGTGCTGAGCATGGGCCTCGTCGGCCTCCTCACCATGGCGGTGGGTCTTGTGCTGTCGGCCATACCCGTGACCCAGGCGTCGGGTCCGCCTGTCCTGGAGGCGGCCTCGAAGGTCTTCTCGGCCCGGGCGAAGCTGGCCACGTCGTGCGCGAGGGGCCTGGAGAAGCTTGAGGGGCTGGTGCCGTACATTGTGGTCGCCAACTCCCGTGCCGTCATATCCGCCAACGCGTCCTCGTCGGGCAGCTACACGGGTTTTGCCCTGCCCTATCCCATCAAGGGGTCGAGCGATTTCGGCTCGCTTGACGACGACGATGCGCAGCAGGACATCGAGGGGCTCGCGTCGTCGGGTACCCGGGTCGACGAGCTCTCCAAGCAGGCGGCGCAAGACGAGCAGGACGCCTCCGACGCCCTCGAGCGCGCCTGGGAGGCGGATTGCGGCGGGGCCGTGTGCATGCGCGAGCGGGCCCAGGCGCTTGCGGGCCTGGCAGGCTCGCTCAACCCCTCGTACCCGTCCAGCGCGGGCTGGGACTTCGGCGTGGCCATCAGGAGGGGCCGCGCCTACTACGCCCAGCGCCTCGCCGACGAGTCGCCTGCCTCGTCGGGCGTCGAGGAGCGCGTCCGTTCCCAGGCGCGCAAGGCGTTCTACGCGTACGCCCTGCAGCAGCTTGAGGCTTCCTCGTACACAAGCTATGCCGACGGGAGCGTCTCCTGCGACCTCAAGTCGCTTCCGCGCAACACCGCCGAGCTTCGCTCCACGACGCTCTACACCTCGGCTGTATGGCCTCTGACCTGGGAAGGCGGCAAGCTTACCATCCACGGCATATTCGACTGCCCCGGGGCCAAGGGGGCCTCCGCCGGCATGGGAAGCGTCTCCCAGGCCGACTCCGGGCAGCTCGCGACCTGTCCCACCTGCCAGTTCGGCGCGTCCACCCTGGGGCGCGTCCCCGCCGCCTCCACCTCCATCGACAACGGGTTCGAGCACTATTGGAAGATCGTGGTGGAGGAGTCGCGCGCATACCAGTCCGCCAAGGACGCCTCGGCAGGCAAGCTCGCCGAGGCCAAGGCCGAGGGCGCCAGGTCGTGCGAGCTGTTCAAGGACGCGCTTGAGAAGCTGTCGGCCACGCGCGTGACGCTGTCGCCTCCCGGATCTGTGGGCTGCGTGTGCGTGTGCGTCGACCCGGTCGAGCACAAGGCGCCCTCCGAGCTGCTCGCCCTCTTCGACGAGGGGGCCAGGATTCCCGCGCGTGCGGCGATCTCGGCCGCGGCCCTGGCCAAGGACTCGGCCGACAACGGCAACAACGTCTTGGCGAACCTCTTCGACGGCCTGGTGGCCCAGGCGGGCGTGACGGGGGCGGCGTCGGGCGTGCTCGACTCGGTGATGAGCGTATGGGGCAACACCCTCGTGGCGTATGGGAACGGCTACGACGCCCTCTCGGCCGGCATGAGCACGTCGTTCCAGGCCCTGAGCTCGTGGGGTATGGGAGGCATCTCGGGTTGGCTCAAAGACGCCTTGAGCCAGGCGGTCGAGCTGCTTGCGATCAAGCCCGCCGACATGTCGGCCAAGAAGCCCGTCCTGACCAACTCCGCCAATGTCCTGGCCGCCGCCGGGGGCGCATGGTACGAGGCCTTGCGCGGCGCGTTGCTAACCATGAGCGGGGCCCAGTCGTCCGTGGACCTGCTCACCCAGATTACCGCGGACGCCCTGGCCTACGACGGCACCGGCGGCATCTCCCTGGGCCAGGTCGAGATGCCTGGGACCGGCAGGACCGTCGAGCTCGGCATCGACCTGTCGTGGCTGGCAGGTGCCGCATGAGCCGCCGTCGGGTCGTCGCGCGGGGGCTTGAGCCGCGGCCTGGCGGCCCAGGCGCCTCTCGTTCGGCTCGACGGCGCGCCATCTCGCGGGGCTTTCGGCCGCCGTGGGCCGTTGGCGGCGCGGCGCCCCGGCGGCCCGGCGCGCGCCACATGCGCGAGGGGGCGCCCCCGTCGGTGCGCGACCTGGCCTCGCAGGAGGGCCAGATGGTGGTGGAGCTCGCCGTCATCGCGCCGGTCATGATCGCCGTGGCCATCGTCTGCCTCAACCTCATGTGGTTCATGGAGGCCGCGTCGCGCTTCGACGCCATTGCGGGCGACATCGTGCTCGCCGTGGCCGTCAGCCCCGCATCGGGCCAGGGCGGCTCGCAGGAGCACGCGGTGACGCAGGCCCTGCAGGATTCCATGGTCGACCTGCGCGGCGTCACCGTGAGCGTGAACGCCAAGACGCTGTGGGACGACGTCTCCAGCGGCGTGGGGTTCACCATGGCGCCCCACTTCACGCGCTACGAGTGCACGATGTACTACACGCCCTGGCCCTCGGCGCTGTCCGTCGCGGGGGTCGAGGCGGGCGTGCCGGGCCGGCTTGAACACGTCAAGACCGTCACGGTCGACCGATATCGAAGCGGGGTGATCTTCTGATGCATGCGTCATCCGGGGGGCGCTGCGGCTGCTCGTGCGCCTCGGCGCCGGCCCCGTCTGGGTCGGCGCGCAAGGTCGCAGACGAGCCGCCATGGCCTGCGCGAGGGCCGTCGCCGACGGTGCCGCAGGCCGAGGTCGCGCCGCCTGGGTCGCGCACGCTCCCGGCTGGCGAGGGGAGGGGCTCACAGGTGTTTTTCCCAGATGGCCGGGCCTATCCCTGCCTGCTCGCCACGGGCTTCCTTCAGCGCCTGAGGGGCCTGCTCGGCCATGGTGAGGACTATCTTGCAGGCGGCGTCATCTGTCTGCAACCGTGCTGCGACATCCATACCTTCGGAATGCGCTATCCCATCGACGTGGCGTTTCTCGACTCGCGGGGCGTCGTCGTGCTCTCGCGGCGCGGCCTGCCTGCCGCGCGACGCCTCAGGTGCGACGGCGCCGCAATGGTGCTGGAGCGCCCCGAGGGGGGTTCGGGCTGGCTTGCGCCGGGGGATGAGGTCCGTTTCCTGTGAGCGGGCATGCGAGGGCGCCTGTCCGCAGCGCCCGTTTGCCCTGTGCCCCTATGGCTATCGGCTGCCAGTCCTTCACAGCTTGAACACATTTCCGCATGAGTTCAAAAAAGTGCTTGACTCGGGTGTGAGGTGGGGGTTATATTTATCTACGCACTGACGGCCAGTTAGCTCAGTTGGTAGAGCAGAGGACTGAAAATCCTCGTGTCTGGGGTTCGAATCCCTAACTGGCCACCATGCAAATTTCCAAGCCGGGCAGCCGCAAGCTGTCCGGCTTTTTTCGTTTACCAGCCCTGCAAACATCCGCCAGTTTCTCTTGCGCGCAGCGATGCGAGTCAGGCGCACCGGTTTGTCGGCGTCGCCGATCCCGCAACGCCCGACGGCGTCGGCCGGTCACGTCTTCCGCCGGTCCCTCAACGCCCCACGATTCCGCCGCTCAGCGCCATCCCGCCCGCGTGCCACAAAAAAGCCCGCCTCCCATCGGGGAAGCGGGCTTGTGCGTCTTTGGAATGGTGCCCGAGGTGAGACTCGAACTCACACGTCTTGCGACAAAGGTTTTTGAGACCTCCGCGTCTGCCATTCCGCCACTCGGGCAACACGTGGAGGATAGCATATCACCGTCTTGATGAAGCGGCGGTGAAGAAGCCCATCCATCAACATGTCAGAAACGCTTTTGCCATAGTCTCTTGACGGTCAGTCTCCGTTTTTTCGAAAGGTGTCCCATGGAAAAGAAGCCCTTCGCCACGCTTGAGCAGGTCAAGGCCATCGCGGCGGACGTCCCCACGCCCTTCCACCTGTACGACGAGGCGGGCATCCGCGCCCGCGCCCGCGCCGTCAACGCTGCCTTCGCCTGGAATCCCGGCTTCAAGGAGCACTTCGCCGTGAAGGCCACGCCCAACCCCGCGCTTCTGCGCATCCTGCACGAGGAGGGCTGCGGCGTGGACTGCTCCAGCTACACGGAGCTCCTGCTCTCCCAGGCTTGCGGCTTTGAGGGTCACGAGATCATGTTCTCCTCCAACGAGACCCCGGCGCTGGACATGTACGAGGCCGCCGAGCTCGGCGCGCTCATCAACCTCGACGACATCACGATGGTCGACTTCCTGGAGCAGGTCGCCCACGTACCCGAGACCATCTTCTGCCGCTACAACCCCGGCGGTGTCTACGAGCTGGGCAACGACATCATGGACAACCCCGGCGACTCCAAGTACGGCATGGGCGAGGCCGACATGATCGAGGCCTTCACCCGCCTGAAGGCCCTGGGCGCCAAGGACTTCGGCATCCACGCCTTCCTGGCCTCCAACACGGTCACCAACGACTACTACCCGGCCCTGGCCGCCGAGCTCTTCGAGCTTGCCGTGCGCGTCTCCAAGGCCGCGGGCGTCCATATCGGCTACATCAACCTCTCCGGCGGCGTGGGCGTCGACTATCGCCCCGAGCAGCCCGAGAACGACATCGCCGTCATCGGCGCGGGCGTGCACGAGGCCTACGACCGCATCCTGGTGCCCGCCGGCATGGGCGACGTGGCCATCCTCACCGAGATGGGCCGCTTCATGCTCGCTCCCTTCGGCGCCCTCATCACCCAGGCTATCCATGAGAAGCATATCTACAAGGAATACATCGGCGTGGATGCCTGTGCCGCCAACCTCATGCGCCCGGCCATCTACGGCGCCTACCACCACGTGAGCGTGCTCGGCAAGGAAGACGCCCCCTGCGACCACGTGTACGACGTGGTGGGCGGTCTGTGCGAGAACTGCGACAAGTTCGCCGTGGACCGCGCGCTTCCCAAGATCGACATGGGCGACTACCTCTTCATCCACACCGCAGGCGCGCACGGCCATGCCATGGGCTACAACTACAACGGCAAGCTGCGCTCTGCCGAGGTGCTGCTGTGCGAGGACGGCTCCCACAAGCTCATCCGTCGTGCCGAGACTCCCGCCGACTACTTCGCCACCCTGGGCTTCGAGGGCCAGGAGGTGTCGCCCGTGAGTGGCAAGGGCGTCTTCGAGACCCTGTCCGACCTCGACGCGAAGGCCCTCTCCGCCTTCCAGGCCAGCCCTGCCGCCCAGTGGGTTCCCGGCCAGCAGGCCTAGCGCGCGGGACGTACGTCGATCGGGTGTGGGCAGTTTGTCGAGACCCGGCACGACGCGGTCTTGAGCTTGCGCCGTGCGGCATGTGCGTGTACTATTCACCAGGTTTTGCCTTCCGGCAAATCTGCAAGTGGGTGTTGTGCCCCACCTTGTGGCGCCAATGAGGTTGCTGCCTGGTTGAATATGATATCGATGGCTTTACGCTGTTGCTTCTATTCTCCCGGGTTCCTTGAGGTGCCCGGGAGTTTTTTGTATTGACCACCCGCCCAGCGGGATAAGAAGGAGGTGTTTCGCATAGCTAAGTCCGATGAGCCTCGCATCAACGACGAGATTCGTTGTGCGACGTGCCGTTTGATCGGCGTTGACGGAAGTCAGCTCGGTATCTTTGCTATTCGCGATGCCCAGCGCGTGGCAGACGACCAGGGCCTCGACCTCGTCGAGATTTCCCCGAACTCTGAACCGCCTGTGTGCCGTGTCATGAACTACGGCAAGTACAAGTACGAGCAGGAGATCAAGGCCAAGGCTGCCCGTAAGAACCAGGCCAAGGTCGACGTCAAAGAGATGAAGTTCCGCCCGAAGATCGACACGGGCGACTACGAGACCAAGAAGCGCCACGTCGAGCGCTTCCTGGCAGGCGGCGCCAAGGTCAAGATCACGATCATGTTCCGCGGTCGTGAGATGGCCCACCCCGAGATCGGCCTCAACATGCTCGAGAAGCTTGCTGAGGACCTGAAGGACGTCTGCACGGTTGAGGTTCCCCCGAAGCTTGAGGGCCGCAACATGCACATGATGGTCGCCCCCATCCGCACTGCCACCAAGCCTGCCAAGGCGGCTCAGCCTGCCGCCGAGCAGGAGTAGCACTTTCCCATCGGTACCTTCCCGGACGCGCCGTGTCCGGGTACGACACATAAGGAGAACCTCAATGCCTAAGATGAAGACCGACAAGACGGTCGCCAAGCGTTTCCGCAAGACTGGCACCGGCAAGCTCATGCACGTGCAGCGCAACAAGCGCCACATCCTGACCAAGAAGACCGCCAAGCGTAAGCGTCAGCTGCGCGGCCAGGTCGCTCTGGACAAGACCGAGAAGTGCAAGTACGTCAAGTCGGTTCTCGATCACTAAGGCCGAAGCTTCCCCGTATCGTTTCCTCGTCACAAGGAGTGACCAACTATGGCTCGCATTAAGCGTTCTGTCTCGTCCAAGAAGAAGCGTCGTCGCATCCTTAAGATGGCCAAGGGCTACTACGGAGCCCGTTCGCGTTGCTACCGTAAGGCCAAGGAGCAGGTGCGTCACTCTCTGATGTACCAGTATCGCGATCGTCGCACCAAGAAGCGCGAGATTCGCAAGCTCTGGATTGCCCGCATCAACGCCGGCTGCCGCATCAACGGCGTGAGCTACTCCCAGTTCATGTACGGCCTGAAGCTGGCCGGCATCGAGCTCGACCGCAAGGTCCTGTCTCAGATGGCCATCGAGGACGCCGCCTCCTTCGCCGACCTGTGCACCATCGCCAAGAAGGCCGTGGCCGACGCCGCCGCTGCCCGCGCTGCCCAGAACGCCTAAGTTCTCGCAGACATATCTGGCTTGCCAAAAGAGCCGCCTTCCGAGAGGAGGGCGGCTCTTTTTTGCATATCGGCCGTATGAGGAGAGCCCGGGGGGCGCGACATGGCACTGCGCCGGAGCGTGAGAAGCGGCAAGCCTTATGGACGGGAGGCGCCTGAGCGGGTGGGGCGCTTGTCGCGGAGACCGGGCGCGGCGGCGGGGCGCCGGCGAGACACCCGAGCGCGTGGGGAGCCTGCGGGGGCGCGTCCTGATTCCCCGGCCACTGTAGCGCGCCCGCTTGCCTTGCGCCTGCCGTGCGCCCCAGCTTGGCGGGAAACGACGACCGAGGCGCTTTATTGATGCGTCGCTATGACAACGGAGCTGGTACAAGGCCTGCGCAATCGAGATAGCACGGCCCGCCGAGAAAGGCCATCGCGCGCCTTTATGCGCCCGTCTGCTAGCGATCCTGGGGGTTGGCCTGTGCGCGTGCGGCCGCTGCGTCTTCCTCGGCTGCGACCTCCACGCTCACGGTCTCCTCCACGTGGGTCAGCGGGTTCATACGGTGCAGCAGCACCGGCTCGAACAGGCGCAGCTTCTTGATGAAGACGGCCGAGATGACCAGCAGCGCCACGAAGACCACGATGCGCAGCACAACCTCGACTTTGGTCATGAGGATCGCGCCGCCCGCCAGAAGGATGCTCCAACCCCAGATCATGAGCGCGGCCTGGCGCTGGTCGAAGCCCTGCTTGATGAGCCTGTGCTGGATATGCCCGGCGTCTGCTTGGGAGATGGAGGTGTGGCCGCGCTTGCGGCGCACGATGGCGGCGAAGGTGTCGATGATGGGCACCCCGGCTATGACGAGCGGCACGATGAGGGTCGTGGCGGCCGCCACGCGGTTCACGCCCAGAAGCGCGGTGACGCCCAAGAGGAAACCGAGCATGTTCGAGCCGCAGTCGCCCATGAAGATGGACGCCGGGTGGAAGTTGTACCGCAAAAAGCCCAGGCAGCAGCCGACGATGGCGATGGCGAGCAGGGAGGCATCGATCTGCCCCGCCTCACATGACAGGTAGTACATCGCCGCGCTCGAGATGGCCGTGATGCCGGCGGCAAGGCCGTCGAGCCCGTCGATGAGGTTGATGACGTTGGTGAAGGCCACGAGGTAGATCACGGTGATGGGGTAGGCGAGCCAGCCGATGGGGATGAACTCTCCGCTCATGGGGTTTGAGACGTTGCTGATGACGAGCCCCGACGCGGCGGCGATACAGGCGCCCACAACCTGCCCCAGGAGCTTCTGGCGCGGCTTGAGGCTGCGGACGTCGTCTATGGCGCCTGTGAGGAACACCACGAGCACGCCGACGCCCAGGAGCCTGTAGTTGATGCCGGTGAGTTGGGCGTGCGGCACGAACACGGTGGGCCAGCCGAGCCAGACGGTGCCTGCGACCTGCACCAGGCACGCCGCAAGCAGGCCGCAGGCCATGGCGATGCCGCCCATGCGCGGGATCGGCACCTTGTTGATGCGCCTGGGGTCGGGCCGGTCGATGGCCCCGAAATGCTGGGCGATGCGCTTGGCAAGCGGGGTCGTGGCCAGCGTCACCACAAGGCTTACCAGAAACAGCAGCAGCGCGCGGTTCATAGGGGACATGGTCTACCTTTCGGTCGGCTTCTCGCCACGCAGACGGCGCCAGAGCAGCGCAAGGCCCGCCCCGATGCCGGCCAGGCCGCCCAGGCCGGCCGCGCCCATGGCGCCCAGGTCGGTGGGGTCCGCCGTCTTGGGGATGGTCTGCGTTGTGCCGGCGTCGGCGGTGCCTTGCTCGACGATCTTCCAGTTTGCCGTGAGTGTTCCCGTGTAGTTGCCGATGCCGCGCAGCACCACCGTGGCGTCTCCCACGTTGACGTTGCTCGAATACCCGACGACTTCGTAGTCCACGCCGGCCACAAGCTCGCAGGTCCCGGCTTTGCCCGAGTAGGTGACGAGCGTGGGCTGGGGGTTCATGGCGCCGCCGGTGTAGGGGAGGTTGGGCATGGTGACGCTGGCAAGCGAGATGTCGGCCGGGGTGATGGTGAACGTCGTCTCGAGCGTGCCCGTGTAGGCGCCCGTTCCCGTGGCGACGGCCCGCGCGGTGCCCGTGTCGACGTTGGACTCATAGGAGAGCGTGTAGTCCGTTCCCTCGACGAGCTCGGTGCCGTCCACGGTGAGCGTGGAGCTTGAGGCGACGATGGCAGAACCCGTGTAGGTGAGCGCTCCGAAGCTCAACGTGAGCTGCCCCGATTGGATGCTCTTGGCGCTTTCCTGGTCCTGCTGCTGGACGTCTTCCTGCTGGCTCGCATCATGCTCGGCGGGGTCTGTGGCCTGCTCCTGCTGGTCTGCGTCCTGCTGGTCCGCGCCCTGCTCGCCCTGGCTTGCTGCCTGCTCCTGCCGTGAGCCGCCCTGCTGCTCGGAGGCGGCTTCCTCGCCGTCCGTCGAGCTGCCGGCGTCCTCGCTGCCGTCCTGCGTGGAGGAGTCCTGTGAGGCGTCGGCCCCTTGCCCCTCGCTGGCCTGGGCGGCGTCCGATTCCTGCGCGGCCTCTTGCGCGGCGGCCTGGGCGTTGGGGTCCACCACGTTGAGCTGGCGCGTGACGATGCCGGAGCACACCTCGCTCTTGGAGTTGGCCTTCACGCTGAGCACCGCGATGGAGGTACGCTCGTTGTAGCTGATAGAGACGGTGTAGTTCACCGGGTCGATGACGGTGCCGTCCGAGGCCATGACCGAGAAGGTGGGGACGTCCACCGAGCCCTGGTCGTCCAGGTAGAAGTTGCCCCGGCCGTCGTCGCCCGTGAGGCCCACGAGCGTGCACTGGGCCAGGTCGTAGGCGGCGCTTGCCGCCCCGCCGTCCACCACCACGCCCCCGAAGCGCGGGTTGGACCCGTCGGCGTCGGTGGAGCTGATGGTCACCGTGCCGGGGGCCACGGCGGTGAGCGTGCCGTCCTTCGTGACGGAGACTATCGAGGTGTCGGCGCTGTTCCAGGTGAAGTTCGCGGTGTCCACGGTGACCTTCGCCCCCGTGAACTCGTAGCTGTACCCGTAGCCCTCCACGCCGAAGGAGAGGGTCCCCTCGACCGTCGCCTCGAGCACGGCCTTCGTGGACTCGCCGCTCTTCATCTCGAGGCGCTCGGGCAGGGCGATTCCCGCCACGTTGACCGCCGCGGCGGCGATGGCATAGTCGGCCTGGCCGTCTGCCACGCCCGCCTCGCTTGCCTCCGTGCCGTCGAAGCTGACCTCGATGGCCCAGTACACGTTGCCGTCGGCGTCGCTCACGCACCCCAGGCCGATGTTGGTGGCGCTGAGCAGCCAGCTGTGGGCCGAGGCGTTGTCGTTTTTGGAAAGCTCGTCGAGCACGGCCTGGGCGGAGGTGTCGTCGGCGGAGTTGCCCCACACGAGGACCTCGCCCGTGCTGCGGGCGCATGCCGTGTTGAAGAGCGTGGCGTCGGGACGCACGTCGGAGTGGGCCAGATAGCTCTCGGCCGCGCGCTGGTAGGCGGCCTGCTCAAGCTCGCCGTCACGGGTCACCTCGGACAGCCCCGCCTGGGTGCGCGCGGAGTTGATGGCGGCGTAGAGCGAATCGACCCGCGACGTCTCGTTTGACAGGGCGGCGTGCACGGTAAGGGTGTTCTGCGCGTTGAGCTCGGCCATGGCGGGGTCGGAGGCGGCCGTGTCGGTGGAGTACGACCTCACGGAAAGGCCCTGCGCGACGACGGCCGACTGCGTCTGGGGCTCGGAGGCGCTTGCGGTGCTTTCGGAGGCGTCGTCGCCCGAGGCCGTCGCGGCGGCGTCGGAGCCGTCCTGCTGTGCGTCGCCGGCAGCCGCCTCTTGGGCGCCGGCTTGGTCTTGCGGGGCCTCGTCGGCGCGCACGGGGGCGCACGGCAGGGCCGAACCCAGGCATATGCCCAGCGCGATCGCCCCGGCGAGGGGCGCGCACGGCATGGTGGCCGGGATGAGTCCGCGTCGCATATCTGCTCCTTCCCGCTCGCCAGGCCCGGGCCTATGGAGCGGTTGTGTGCCCGAAGGCAGAAACCAACTCGGTAATTCTAACCTTGCAGCCCACGATATGTGCTGCTCAGCGGTCATGCTGCACAGGCTCAACCAAACGCCAGGGAGCCCCGTTATCCTGCTACGCCACGCCGCCGCGCTCGACGAGGCAGATTTGTTCTTCACGCGGCGGCTCTTTGTTGGTATAGTTTGCCTGTCCAGCCTTCGCTATCCAGCTGCGGTCGGCCGACATGATTTTGCAGGGAACCCAGTATTGCGTGCCCTATGGATATCCTCCTTTGTTGGGGAAGCCAAAATGCACGAGGAGGGTACCCACCTCGTTGAGGTGGGCCAACTTGCAACTTTGCGGGGGTTGGACCTTTTCTTGGAATTGTGGGGGCGCGGTGCAGAGTCTGCACGCGCTCTTTCATTTCAGGCTTCCTTCTTGACACGAATCATCTTCGGGTGCAAGAATAGCCAACGCACTTTGTTTGGGGATGTGGCTCAGTTGGGAGAGCGCTGCCTTCGCATGGCAGAGGTCGGGGGTTCGACTCCCCTCATCTCCACCACCGTACATTAGCTGCCGATTCGCTCACAAGCGGGTCGGCAGTTTTCGTTTATGCCGCCTGTGTGTGAATTCATCATCGCGATGCATTTTTAGCCGCGCATACACACGATGGTAAGTATATTTCCCCTTGTTTATTCAACATTGCTTCGACTAAGGACGGCCCATGGAGTACAAACCGCTTGAGGTCCCCACGCATGCTGGCTTTGCAGGCACCCATGTGGAGGGAGGCGTGTGCGCGTCGCTGGGCTTCAGGTGCGCCGCCGTGCATGCAGGCTTCCAGCCCGACCCGGACCGCCTCGACCTGGCCCTCGTGGTGGCCGATGAGCCCGCGGCCGTGGCGGGCGTCTTCACCACGAACGTCTTCTGCGCCGCGCCGGTGACGGTGGACCGCGAGCACATCGCGAAGTCCGGCTACGCCCGCGCCTTCGTCGTCAACACCAAGTACGCAAACGCCGCCACGGGCAAGCCCGGCCTCGAGAACGCCTACAAGACCGCCGAACTGGCCGCGCAGGTGCTGGATTGTGCCCCTGAGCAGGTGCTCGTCGCATCGACGGGCATCATCGGCCAGCACCTCAACATGGACACGATGGCCGCCGGGCTGCCCCTGGTGGCCGCCCAGCTGGGCCGCGACCCCGAGGTCTGCGACCACGCCTGCGCCCGCGCCATCATGACCACCGACACCAAGCCCAAGCGCTGCGCCGTGGCGTGGCGCGACGCCTCGGGCGCCCTCTACCATGTGGGCGGCATGTGCAAGGGGTCGGGCATGATCAGCCCCAACATGGCCACCATGATCTGCCTTGTCACCACCGACGCCCCCGTCGCCCCCGCCGCGCTCGACTGCGCCCTGCGCGCGGCCGTGGACGTCACCTTCAACCGCGTCACGGTCGATTCGGACACCTCCACCAACGACACCTGCGTCGTCATGGCCAGCGGCGCCGCCGGCGGCGAGCCTATCGAGCAGCCTTCGGGCCAGCGCTATGAGGCCTTCGCGGCCGCCCTGCTCGAGGTGTGCTCGGGCCTGGCCCGCCAGATCGCGGCCGACGGCGAGGGCGCGACGCGCCTGGTGAACGTGACCGTCATGGGTGCCCAGGACGACTGCCAGGCCGAGATGGCCGCGCGCACCGTGGCGACCTCGCCCCTGGTGAAGACCGCCGTCGCCGGCCACGACGCCAACTGGGGCCGCATCGCCGCGGCCCTGGGACGCTCGGGCGCGACGTTCGACCAGTATGACGTGGACATCGACATCCTCGGCATCCCCGTGTGCCGCGGCGGCCTCGTGGTGGACTTCGACGAGGACGAGGCCCTGCGACGATTCGAGGAGCCCCAGGTGGACATCGTGTGCGACCTGGGCGCCGGCCAGGGCATGGCCTCCATCTGGACGTGCGACCTCACGCACGGCTACATCTCCATCAACGCGGACTATAGGAGCTAGGACATGGCGGACAAGAAGAACGAGGCGCAGCGCTCGAGCCTGGAGGTGGCCAAGGAGCACGCGCTCGTGCTCACGCAGGCGCTTCCCTGGGTCAAGGCCCTGGCAGGCAAGACCATCGTCATCAAGTACGGCGGCGCCGCCATGGTGGACGAGAAGCTGCGCGCCTCGGTGATGGAAGACATCATGCTCATGAAGCTCGTGGGCGCCAACCCCATCATCGTGCACGGCGGCGGCAAGGACATCTCGGCCCTCGTGGAGAAGCTGGGCCTTCCCGTCGAGTTCAAGAACGGCCTGCGCGTCACTACGCCCGAGGTCATGCGCGTCGTGAGCATGGTGCTGTCGGGCAAGGTCAACGAGGAGCTCGTGCTCGCGCTCAACGCCCACGGCAACCTCGCGGTGGGCCTGTCGGGCGTGGACGGCTCGATGGTGCACTGCGACATCCCCGACCCCTCGGTGGGTCTTGTGGGCGAGGTCAAGATGATTGACACCGAGCTCATCGACCAGCTCTGCCAGGCGGGCTACATCCCCGTCATCGCCAGCGTGGGCATCGGCCCCGACGGCCAGGCGGTCAACGTCAACGCCGACACGTTCGCCAGCGCGCTCGCCCAGACCTGCAACGCCTCCAAGATCGTGTTCCTCACCGACGTGGACGGCCTGTACCGCGACTTCGCCGACAAGTCCTCGCTCATCAGCCGCCTCACCGCCGACGACGCGCGCGCCCTCGTGGAGTCGGGCACCCTCAGCAAGGGCATGATCCCCAAGGTCCGCGCGGTGCTCGACGCGCTCGAGGGCGGGGTGCAGCGCGCGCACATCCTCAACGGCACGCTCGAGCACTCCCTGGTGCTCGAGCTGTTCACCGACTGCGGCATCGGCACGATGATCGCCCTCACCGAGGCCGACCTGCATCGCCACGACATCCTCTCGCGCGTCAAGCGCGCCGTCGTGAGCAAGTAACGCCCCTCGGAAAACGACGATTGAGCCGGCCGGCCTCAATTGCGCTGGGCCGTTGCCTGCGCTCCTGTCGCGCCGGCGCTCTGGAAAAGCGGCTCGGTCATCGTTTCCCTGGCAGGCATTCCCACTCATCGATTCATGCCCGCCGCCCCGCGCGGCCCGGCAAGACAAGGAGACAATCATGGGCGAGGCCCTGAACAAGGCAGCTGAGCTGGACAGCACCTACATCATGCACACCTACGGCCGCTCGAAGCTCTTCGTGAGCGGCAAGGGCCAGCACCTCTACGACGACGAGGGCGCCGAGTACCTCGACTTTCTGGCCGGCATCGCGGTGTGCCCGCTGGGTCACGCCGACCCCGTCGTGACGCAGGCCATCGCCGAGCAGGCCGGCAAGCTCCTGCAGACCTCCAACTACTTCTACTCCGAGAACCGCGGCGAGGTCGCCCAGATGATCTGCCAGCTGGCAGGGGAGGAGTACGGCTGGAAGACCTTCTTCGGCAACTCCGGCGCCGAGGCCAACGAGTGCGCCATGAAGGTCGCGCGCCGCTGGGCCATCGAGAACAAGGGCCCGCAGTGCCAGACCATCGTCACCATGCAGGGCAGCTTCCACGGCCGCACCATGGAGACGCTCGCCGCGACGGCCCAGGGCTGGCTGCAGGAGCCCTTCCAGCCGCTGCCCGTGGGCTTCCGCGCCGTGCCGGCAAACGACTGCGCCGCGCTCGACGCCGCCATGGACGAGACGGTGTGCGCCATCATGCTCGAGCCCATCCAGGGCGAGAGCGGCGTGTGGCCGATGAGCGACGAGTACCTCAAGCACGTGCGCGAGGTGGCCGACGCCCATGGGTGCCTCGTCATCTTCGACGAGGTGCAGACGGGCCTGTTCCGCTGTGGCGAGCCGTTCTGCTTCCAGACGGTGGAGGGCGTCGTGCCCGATATCTTCACCCTGGCCAAGGGCATCGCCAACGGCGTGGCCTGCGGCGCCTGCGTGGCGCGCGGCCAGGCCGCCGAGGTCCTCAAGCCCGGCATGCAGGGCTCTACCTTCGGCGGCGGCCAGCTCGCCATGGCGGCGGCCCGCGCCACCCTGGAGCAGCTGACCTCCCGCAAGCTCGACGAGGCGGCCGCCGACCTGGGCAGCTACCTGATGGAGCAGCTCGCCAGCGTGCCCTACGTCACCGAGGTCCGCGGCAAGGGCCTCATGGTGGGCGCCACCTTGGACGCCGCCCACGACGCCCACGACGTGGTGGACGCCCTCATGGAGCGCCACATCGTAGGCAACGCCTGCAACAACAACGTCCTGCGCCTGCTGCCCTCCCTCATCATCACCAAGTCCGACATCGACACCCTCGTCGAGGCCCTGAAGGAGCTCTAGCAAGCAGCCTGCGCCAGCCGGGTGGGGCCGCCAGGTCCAACCCGGCGCCCCCGTACCCCGCGACCCACGATACTCGGGCGCAAAGCCGCGGCCCCGCCGCGCTTTGCCCCCGTGGGTCCCCCAACCCCCGCCCCGCAAGATTTCCTGCCAGGCAGAAAGTCGCGCAAGGCCCCGGGCATATCAAGTCAGTGCGAGTTTTTCAAAGCAGAAAGGGCCCTTTCGGGCCCTTTCTGCTTTGAAACTGTCTGAGCAATGACTTGATATGCCCGGGGCCCAAGGGAGCCCCGCATCTGCCTGCACATAGCGGAGTGGGTCGATAAGCCGGGTTCTGTCGTTGGGCGACCATTTATCTTCTGCCTACGTTGCCGCAGGCCTCACTCTCGAGCAACCCGAACGCGGGCCGGGCCGACCCATGGCGTTCCTATTTGCCCTTTCTCCG